>JAHFQI010000010.1 GCA_023259355.1 Comamonadaceae bacterium | reverse complement strand
GCGACGGCGCCTGCGGCTACGGGCTGGTGGAGTTCGACACCTTTGTGCGTCACGGCATCCCGGTGATTGCGCTCGTCGGCAACGATGCCGGCTGGACCCAGATCGCCCGCGAGCAGGTCAAGATGCTGCACGACGACGTGGCCACCGTGCTGGCCCGCACCGACTACCACGCTGTGGCGGCCGGCTTCGGCGCCGAAGGCATCGTGGTCAGGACGATGGCCGAAGTCCCCGCCGCCCTCGCCCAGGCTCGCGCGCTGGCCCACGGCGGCAAACCCGTGCTGGTCAACGTCTGGCTTGACAAGACGGCGTTTCGGGAGGGGTCGCTGTCGATGTAGACGGGGCTGCGGTGGTCAATCAGCGCGCTTCGACAACCGGAAGACCAGATACCGCGCAGAAAAAAAGTTGAACACCATGCCGACACCCGAGCCCAGCGCCAACGCAAACACCGGGTGCTGGCGAATCAGTTCGATGCCGTGATAGCTCCAGACCGAAACGGCGTAGTTGATCAGTCCCCCTGCGGCCATGGCGGCCATGTAGCGTAACCATTCAGCCCAGGTCGGCGGCTTCGGACCTGTCAACTGGAACGTGTGGCGGCGGTTGAACCCCCAGGTGAAGGTGGCTGCGGCCAGGAAGGAAAAAGCTCGGGCGACAGGAAATTGAATGCCAAATGGCATCAGGCCATAAAGCACGGCGGCATCGACCCCAAAGCCCAGGACGCCGGACACCGCAAACCGCAGCATCTGGGTCCGAAACCCCTGTGCGTAACGCGGTGCGGCCGTGTCCTGCTTCATGCACGGTCGCCCGGGTTCGACGCTGGCCCTGGGTGTGCCAGGTAGGCCAGCCGCTTCATTTCATGGCGTGCGCGGGTCATCGTGTCCAGCACCAGGCCACAGACAAAACTCAGGCTGGCCAGCATCAGCAGCCCCATGACCAGCACGGCGGTCGGCAGTCGCGGCACCAGGCCCGTCTGGGCGTAGGTCACAAAAAGTGGCCAGGCCAGCAACAGGGCGAGCACCACCATGGCCAGCCCGGCGTAGCCGAAAAACGCCAGGGGCTTCTCGGTCCGAAGCAACAGGAAAATGGTTTGCAGGATTCGCCAGCCGTCGCGGTAGGTATTGAGTTTGCTGAAGGAGCCCTCCGGCCGCGCACCATATGGAGTCTCGATTTCAGCGGCGGGCACGCGCAATTCCAGCGCATGAACGGTCAATTCCGTCTCGGTTTCAAAGCCATGCGCCTGCGCCGGGAACGATTTGACAAAGCGGCGGGAAAACACGCGGTAACCCGACAGCATGTCGGAAAACGACCGCCCGAACAACACCGTCACGCAACCGGTCAACATCTGGTTTCCCCAGCGGTGACCTGCACGATAAGCCGCTTGCTCATCGGACTGCCGGGAACCGACCACCATGTCCAGCCCATCCTCCTGCAGCCGCCGCACCATCAAGGGCGCGCTCGGCGCATGGTAGGTCGCATCGCCATCGACGAGCAGGTAGATGTCGGCATCAATGTCTGCAAACATCCGCCGTATCACGTTGCCCTTGCCCTGAAGGCCCACGTGCCGCACCGAAGCGCCCGATTGGCGGGCAATGGCGGCGGTATCGTCACTGGAATTGTTGTCGTACACATGGATGGTGGCCAGCGGCAATGCCTGCCGGAATTCGCTCACGACCTGCGCAATCGTGACCGCTTCGTTGTAGCAGGGAACCAGAACAGCGATCCTGGGGTTGTCATTGGAAACGAGTGTCATTGTGGGAGTGCGTTATTTCAAAGTAAGCAGGACGCCATCCGGCGTCTGGACCACCAGATCGAAATGGACCTGGTAGGCGGGAAGGTCAATGGAAAATCGCCTGGTATTCACCACCAGCATGCGGCTGTCAAACTTCAGCAGCTGCGCGCGAAGGACCTGAGGATCGACCACGGCGCAGGGCGCCGCATCGCAGTTCAGCATCGCCCGATAGCGGCCCGGACCAAACCATTCGCCAATCGCCAATCGCGGTGCCGTCAAAAAAATAGATCGCATTTTCAAAACCCACCTGCACGATGCGAGGCCCCAAGCTTGGCGCCAGACGGCTGGCTTGCGCCATGAGACTGTAGCCGCTGCGCGATGCAAGCTCTTCCGACCGGTGCAGCATGCGCTGGCTGGCCACTGGAACAACCACCCACAAGGCCCAGGCGACCAACAGCAGGGGGGCCGCAGTGATCCACCCCGGACGCCACAGGTTTGCAGCCCGTGCAGGAAGCAAGGCCCATGCCCTCCGCAGCATCACAGCGACCGTCAGCACGGACAGGAAACTGGCGACCCCGTAAATGGGCGCCAGGTAGCGATCAACCTGCGTCACGAAAAACCAGAACAGGACGAAGCAAAGAAAAACCAGTTGCAGGGACCGTACGGACCGCGGCGACCAGCGGAATCCGAGCAACCCCACAACCGCAAGGCCCCGCCACGCCACACCGGCCGCGCTGAGCGCGTGGAAGATCCGCAATGGACTCCGCTGCACGCCATGCTGCGCCTGCTCGGCGTGCATCACCATGTTCAGGGTGTCAGGCGGCATGGGCGGCTGGCCGGGCGCTGCAGGGACGTCCTTGAAACGGTGGATCGGGCCGTTGAATTCACCGCCGAAGACCGAGCGGTAAAACTCGAAGGCTTGTTCAGTGTTGCCGTTGAAGTTGAGGTAGGTGCTGACGCGGGCCATGGCGAGCCTCCCTGGTGGGTGGGGTGGATCGCGAGTTTATTTGAATGGCGAACACGTGGCTTGGCTTGCCTAATCGACAAGCATCCAGATGGAGCAGCAGGGCCGCGACACCCTACCGGTAGTGTTCCCGACGCCGTGCTTCGGAAACGAACTCTTCCAGTTCGGGGTCCATCGCATTGCGGGATGACACGATGCCGATGGCATGGCCGTTCTCCACCACGGGTACATGGCGGAAGCCGTTTTCCTGCATCAGCAGCAGGGCGTGACCGTAGGTGGTGCCGGGGTCCAGGGTCTTGGGGGCGGTGGTCATCACATCCCCAAGCGTCGTGGTGGCCGGGTCGCGCCCCGGCGCGACAACGCGGAACACCACGTCCCGCTCGGTAAAAATGCCGACGAGCTTCTCGTTCTCGACGACCAGGATGGCGCCGACGTTCTTGTGGGCCATCAGCCTGGCCGCGGCGGCAATGGTGACTTCGGGCGGAGCAGCAAGGAATTTCTTGCGCTCCATGACGTTTCTGACAGGTTGATCGAACATGGCGGCCTCCGTCTGCAAATACTAGGCGACCTGCGAAGCCGCACTTTGCTTCACGTCAACACCGGCGTCATCACTGGTCGTCGAAGGCGGGGGGGCCGGGATCGCGGTGGAATTGAGAAGATACTCGGGCCTCGGCCCAACTTCCCCGCACCACCGATGGACACCCTTTTTCTGGCGACGATCATGGCCATTGCCGCCTACATGCTCAAGTCGAGAGACCAGCGCAAGCGCATCGCCCTCCTGGGAACCTACCTCAACAAGTACCAGATCGAGCGGCTGATGGAAAGCCTGACCGATGGTTATCTGCGGGCGCTGGGCGAAGAGGATCCGGAGCGCCGCGAACAGGTGTGGAATCTGCTGGGCACCGCCGAGGCGCAGCTGTGCGAGCAGTTCAACCGTTTCGCCACCGAGTTTTCCAGGGTGGAGGAAGCTCAGGCGCGCGTGAGCAAGCTCGCCTTCGCCATCCCGTTTGCCAACCAGCTTTTCCCGCGTGCCGTATTTGACCTGCGCAAGGCCCTGCTCATTCACGCGCAGGGCATCACGAACGCGGCAAACAACAGCCTCAACCAGTCCCCCCGGGACAAGGCCTTCACGATGTCCGCCGAGCTGTTCCTGATGCAGCACACCTGCCACTGGTTCTGCAGGTCCAAAACGGTGGCCTCGGCGCGCATGCTGGCCCGCCACAAGACCGCCTACAAACAGTTGGTGGCGTCGGTGGCGCCGGAGACACGCAAGGCCTATTGCGCGCTGACCGGAAGCTGAAGTCCGGATCCCCCGGCGACGCCCCCGGAATCACCCCCACCGCGGTCACGGGGCCATGGCCGCGCGCCCATCTTCCGGGCACAATCGGCCCAGACCCGTCGTATCGCCATGGATCGGGGACCGCGTGGTGGAGACCCTGGACGGACGAACGGGCCACGACAATACAACTTGATCGGGTGATGCATGTCGCTGCATAGATTCCTGACCCGGCTGATCTGGCTGTGCGTCCTGCCGCTCGTGCTGCTGGCGGCCTACCTGGCGATCGCGCGTGTCAACAACGCCCAGAGCGAGCGCAACTTCGTCGCCGATCGATTGGCGCATGACCTTGCCAAAACGGTTGACCAGGACCTGAACGCGCGCATCGGCGCCCTGCGCATGCTGGGCATGTCGCCGCTGGCCGACAGTGCAGCGGGCTGGCGGGATCTTTACCAGGAAGCGCAGGCCTTTCGCCAGAGTTTCGGCAGCCACGTCATCTTTGCCGACCCGGACCGGCACGTGAGGTTCAGCACGCGCACGCCCTTTGGCACCACCCTGCCCCAGCTCACCCTGCTGCCGCAACCCAAAGGCCACAGCGCCGTGCGCGCCGCACTCGAAACGGGCCAGCCCGCCGTGGGGGATCTGTTTGCGGGTCCGGTCGCCAACGAATCGATGGTCGCCGTGGCGGCGCCAGTCCGGCGCGACGGCAAGACGCTCGCGGTCCTGCTCACCACGATCACGACCCGCGAACTCCAGAATCGCATCGAGGAGGCGGCACTGCCTCCCGGCTGGTCGCTCACCCTGCGCGACGGCACCGGCGAGGTGATTGCCCACCGCGGACCGGCGGACTCCGCCGAAAGCAACGATGCCGATCAAGCCCGACGGGTGTTGGTGAGGTCCGCCACATCGCCCTGGTCGGTCAGGGTCGAGATTCCCCGCGACGTCTATCACGCGCCGCTGGTCGAGGCCTCGGCCGTCGTTGCCCTGGTGGTTCTGGGCACCATCCTGGCCGGCGTCCTCGGTGGCACGCTGGCCAGCCGGCGGCTCAGCCGGGCGGTGGCCTCCCTGGCGAACGCGCCAGCCCCCAAGGCAGGGGCGACGGAAATCACGGAACTTGCCGCGGTGCGCCATCTGGTCGATGAGGCCCATGAGGAGCGCGACCAGGCCGAAGCGGCCGGGCGTGACAGCGAGCGGCACTTTCGCGCCGTCTTCGAGCAGGCGGCAATGGGCATCTCGCTGGTTGCGCCGGACGGCCGGATCTTGCGTGTGAACCAGAAGCTGTGCGAGATCACCGGCTACCCCGAGGATGAACAGCTGGCCAAGACCTTCCAGGACATCACCCACCCCGACGACCTGGAGGCCAATCTGTCCTGCACGCGGCAGCTTCTGGCCGGGGACATCGACACCTTCTCGATGGAAAAGCGCTACCTCCGCAAGGACGGCGGCATCGTCTGGATCAACCTGACCGTGGCCCTGGTCCGGCGCAGCGACGGCAGCCCCGACTACTTCATCTCGGTCGTCGAGGACATCCACCGGCGCAAGGACGCCGAGGCCGCGCTGATGGCCCGCGAGGCCACATTGAAGGAGGCCCAGCGCCTGTCCAGCCTGGGCAACTGGAGCTGGGACCTTCGGGCGGACCGCCATGTGTGGTCCGAGGAGATCTACCGGATTTTTGGCCGTGAATCTGGCTCGCCGCCGGTGGTTTTCCCGGGGTTCCGAACCTGTTTCACAACCGACAGCTGGGAGCAGCTTGCGGCCGCCGTCGAACATTGCCGGTCGCTGGGCACCCCTTACGAATGCGATGCCGAGGTGCTGCGCCCCGACGGCACGCACCGCTGGATCGTCGCCCGCGGCGAAGCCACGCGCGATGCGGATGGCGCCATCGTGGAGCTCCATGGCACGGTGCAGGACATTACCGAGCGCAAGCAGGCAAGGGAAAAACTGCGGGTGAGCGACCTCGCGCTGAAATCCATCTCCCAAGGTGTCCTCATCACCAATGCCGACGGGCTCATCCTCTCGGCCAACGACGCGTTTTCATCGATCACCGGATTCAGCGAGGCGGAGATCCTGGGCCGCTCGTGCCGCTTTGTCCAGGGCCCCCTCACCGACCCCAGGACGGTGGCGTCGATCCGACTGGCCCGGGACAACGTGACCGACTTCTCGGGGGAGATCCTCAACTACCGCAAGGACGGCCGTACCTTCTGGAACGAGCTGACCATTTCGCCCGTGCATGACGAGCGCGGCCGGCTGACCCACTTCATCGGCATCATCCGGGACATCACCGAACGCAAGCTCGCAGCGGACGACCTGGACCAGCAGCAGCAGCATCTCGAAGAGCTTGTGCAATCGCGCACCGCCGCACTGGCGCAGGCCCGGGATGCCGCCGAGTCGGCCAACAAGGCCAAGAGTGCCTTCCTGGCGGCCATGAGCCATGAGATCCGCACCCCGCTCAACGCCGTGGTCGGGCTCACGCGGCTCATCTCCGACTCCCCCCTGGATCGCCGCCAGCGGGACTACGCCGACAAGATCCAGCTGTCGGCGCAGGCGCTGCGCGCGCTCATCGACGACATCCTGGACTTCTCCAAGATCGAGGCCGGGGCGCTGCAGCTGGAGCAGGCGCCCTTTTCGCTCAACGCCATCCTGCGGGTCACGGCGACCGTCGTCTCGGTCGGCACGCGCGACAAAGCCATCGAAACCTTGTTCGACGTGGCATCGGACATCCCCGACGCCCTGGTCGGCGACGCCTTGCGCCTGCAGCAAATCCTCCTGAACCTGACCAGCAACGCCGTCAAATTCACGACCTCGGGCGTTATCGTGGTTTCGGTGCGCTGTCTGAGCCGGGAAGACGGCCATGCGACGCTGCAATTCGCCGTCCGCGACACCGGCATCGGCATCGCGCCCGACCAGCTGGGCCTGATTTTTGACGCGTTCGCCCAGGCCGACACCTCCATCAGCCGCACGCACGGCGGCACCGGACTGGGGCTGGCGATCGGCGCGCGGCTCGCCGCCTTGATGGGCGGCCAGATCACGGTCGACAGCACCCTGGGCCAGGGCAGCGAGTTCCGCTTCGCCGTGCCGCTGGCGCTGGCCGACGGCGAGCCCCCGGCAGCCCCGGGAAAGGACCTGTCCGGCCTGCGCATCCTGATCATCGACGACCACCCCCTGGCCCGGGATCTCCTGCAGCGGGCCTGCGCCGGCTTCGGCTGGCAGGCCACCGCCATCGACAGTGGCGCCGCCGGACTGGGCGAGTTGCGCCGCAGCACGGCCGAGGGCCACGCGTACGACCTCCTGCTGCTCGACTGGCGCATGCCCGGCATGGACGGCCTCGAGATGCTCAGGCTGGCCTATGGCAGCTCCGACATCGGGCTGCCGCTGGTGGTCCTGATGGCGCCCCTCTACGACATGGAAGAGGCCGTCGCGGCCGCTGACGACCTCCACCTGGACGGCATCGTCGCCAAGCCGATCACCCCGGCCAGCCTGCATGAGGCCATGGTGCGGGCGTATTCCGGCGAATTCACCGGCATCCTGCCGCCCTCGGACAAGATGGACCGGCGGCTCTCCGGCATGCGCCTGCTGGTGGCCGAGGACAACGACCTGAACCAGGAAGTGTTCAAGCAGATCCTGATGCGGGCCGGCGCCGAGGTGGTGATCGCGGCCGACGGACAGGCCGCCGTCGAGGCGCTGCGGGTGCCCGCGGCCCGCTTCGACGCGGTGCTGATGGACATCCACATGCCGGTCATGGACGGCTACACCGCGACCCGGCTGATCCGCGAGGAGCTGGGCCGGACCGATCTGCCGATCATCGCCGTCACGGCCTATGCCCAGCCGGAGGACCGCGAGAAATCCCGGCTCGCGGGCATGGTGGGGCACGTCGTCAAACCCATTGACGTGGAAAAACTGCTCGACATCCTGAAAAAGGAACACCGGCACCCGAACGGCAAGCCCGCCGCGGCATCGCGCCAGGCCCCCCCGCCGGCGATCCGCTTCGCGGGTTTTGATGTCGCCACCGCCCTGAAGGCTTTCGGCGGAGACGAGGAAAAGCTGGGGGCGCTTTTGCGGAAATTCGTCGATCGCCACGGCGGCGATGCCAATGAGGCTGCCCGCCTTTTCAGCGCAGGCGATCAAAAAGGTGCGGCACGGCTCGTGCACGACTTGCGCGGCATGGCCGGACTGCTTCAGGCATCCGAGGTGGCCCTGCTGGCCGCCGCCGCCGAAAGCGCCATCCAGGAAAATTGCGCCGAAGCCGTGCCGCCCCTGCTCAGCGAGCTTCAGACGGCGATGCGCGCCTTGACCGGCTCGGTCAACGAATTTGAAGCCCGGCGCGTGGGATAGCCTGCCCGGGCCTGTCTCACACCATCCGCGTTTCGCCCATCAGCACGTCCACGCCGGCACTGGCAAAGTTGGCCAGGTCGGCCGCGGTGGCCTGCCCTTGCGGCGAGGTCATGGCCGTCTGGATGGCGGCCATTGAATCGAACTCCAGGATGGCCACGAGGTACACGCCGTGCTTGCCCGCCATGCCCATCACATCGCCGCGGGTGACTTCATAGCTGCGCAGGCCGGGAATGGTCTTGGCCAGCGGCACATGCTTGCTGAAGTAGTAGTCGTCAAACACGGCCGTGTCGGCAGGTTGCTGGTAGATCGCAAAGAGTTTGGCCATGGCGTGTCTCCTGATTGGAATCCGGTCCAGCAAGGCACTGGCCGTCGGTGCAATATAGCCACGCGCATCGGCGGTGACCAGCCCCGCGGCCGAATTCAGGTCCAATGGCGGCATGGAACAAATGAATGACATCGACCAGCGCCTGACCGATCTGGAGATCAAGGCCAGCTTCACCGAAGACCTGGTGGATCAACTCAACCAGATCATCGTGCGCCAGCAGCAGCAAATCGACACCCTGATCCGCGAGATCGGGCACCTCCGGCAGCAGATTCCGGACGGCACTGCCGGCGGATTCCGCAGCTTGCGCGACGAATTGCCGCCGCATTACTGACGCGGCTTGAATCGACGCCTTGCCCCCCAGCCGCCCCACCGCATCAACCTCACCCGGAGCCGTCCAACATGCCTGCCTTTCACCGTATCGCAACCCTGGTCCTCAGCCTGGCCGCCGCCGGCCTTTGCATCGCCCAGACCATGGCGCAAGCCGCCACCCCCACGGTCCGCCTGCGCGGCACGGTGCAGAGCGCCACGCCGGGCACGCTCACGGTCAGGGAACGCAGCGGCGAAGTGATCGAGCTGGCACTGCCAGACCGGCTGGTGGTTTCCGAAGTCTTCCCCATCACGCTCGCCGACATCCAGCCCGGCAGCTTCATTGGCACCGCGGCCGTGCCACAGGCGGACGGCACCCAGCGCGCGATTGCCGTCACCGTGTTTCCCGAATCGGCCCGTGGTGTGGGCGAAGGCCATCGCCCGTTCGACCTGCAACCGCAAAGCACCATGACCAACGCCACGGTCGCCGAGGTCGCGGCCGCGCCTGCCGGCCGCCAGCTGCAGCTGAAATACAGGGATGGCGAGAAGGCCATCGTCGTGCCGCCCGAGGCGCCTGTCGTCACCTTCCGGCCCGGCGACCGCAGCCTGCTGGTGCCCGGCGCCAGCGTGTCGCTGACGGCGCAATTGGTCGAAGGCAAACCCACGGCCCTGCGCATCAACGCCGGGCGCAACGGCTTCACCCTGCCGTACTGAGCACCGGCGCGCCCGGCGCCGCGTCACGCCATGCGGTCGCGCCGCGCCAACGCCGGGAACAGGCGCAGCCAGGTGGCCGCGACCAGCACGGTGCCGACGCCACCCAGCACCACCGAGCCCACCGGGCCGAACAACGCGGCGGTGGCGCCGGATTCGAATTCGCCGAGCTGGTTAGACGCGCCGATGAAGATCGAATTGACCGCCGCGACCCGGCCGCGCATCTCGTCGGGCGTTTCCAGCTGCACCAGCGTCAGGCGCGTCACCACGCTGATGTTGTCGGCCGCACCCGTCACGGCCAGCGCCAGCAGCGACACCCAAAAATGCGAGGACACGCCGAACACCACGGTGGCAACGCCAAACACCGCCACCGCCGCCAGCAGCCGGTGGCCGACCCGGCGCTGCAGCGGCCAGCGCGTCAAGGCCAGCGACATCGCCAGCGCACCGAACGCCGGCGCCGCGCGCAGCAGCCCCAGGCCGGCGGGCCCGGTGTGCAGGATGTCGCGCGCATAAATCGGCAGCAGCGCGGTGGCGCCGCCCAGCAGCACCGCAAACAGGTCCAGCGTCGTCGCACCCAGCAGCACCTTGCGCTGCCAGACAAAGGCCACGCCCGCGAGCACCGTGCGCAGGGTCGCCGATTCCGTGGATGGCACATGGCGGTAGCGCACCGCCAGCGTCAGTGCGCAGGACAGCCCCAGCAGCCCCGCGCAACAGGCATAAACCGTGGTGGCGCCAGCCGCGTACAGCACGCCGCCGAGCGCCGGCCCGCAGATGATGGCGGCCTGCATGCCACTGGTGCTCAGGGCAATGGCGCGCTGCAGCAGGGCCTGTGGCACCAGCAGCGGCGTCAGCGCCTGCTGGGCCGGCATCTGGAAGGCGCGCGCCGTGCCCAGCACCACCGACACCCCGAAAATCAGCGCCCGGGTCGCAAAACCGCCCGGGGTTGCCGCCACCAGCAGCAGCGCCACAACCGCCTGCGCCAGCATGCAGGCGGCAAAGATGCGGCCGCGATGCAGACGGTCGGCCAGATGGCCGGCAGGCAGCGTCATCACCAGCGCGGGAACGAACTGGAACAGGCCGACCAGGCCGAGGTCCCAGGCGCTGCCGGTGATATCGTACATGTGCCAGGCCACCGCCACCATGAGCATCTGGTTGGCCATGACGCCGGCCAGGCGGGCCATCCAGAAGCGGACGAATTGGCGTTGGGCGAACAGATCGGACAGTCGGGTGTGGGGCATCTGGCGAGCTTAGCAGCGCGAACCACGGCAAGCCACGACAATGGCCGACATGAAAGCACTTCAAGATATTGCGTTGTCCATGCTCGACCTGGTCGCCGTGCGCGAGGGCGGCACCGTGGCCGACGCGCTGGCGATTTCCCTGCGCACCGCCCGGCATGCCGAGTCGCTCGGATTCAAGCGCTACTGGCTGGCCGAACACCACAACATGGCCGGCATCGCGAGTTCCGCCACCGCCGTGCTGGTCGGCCACATCGCGGGTGGCACGCAGCGCATCCGCGTGGGTTCGGGCGGCATCATGCTGCCCAACCATGCGCCGCTGGTGGTGGCCGAGGCTTTCGGCACCTTGGCCGAGCTGTACCCGAACCGGATCGATCTGGGTCTGGGCCGCGCGCCCGGCACCGACCCCACCACCATGCGCGCGCTGCGCCGCGACCGCGTGGAGACCGAGGCCGATTTCCCGCGCGACGTGGCCGAGCTGCAGCAGCTGCTGGCCCCGGCCCAGCCTGGCCAGCGCCTGATCGCCATGCCTGGCGCGGGCACCAACGTGCCGATCTGGCTGCTGGGCTCCAGCCTGTTTTCCGCCCAATTGGCGGCCGAACGCGGCCTGCCCTACGCCTTTGCCTCGCATTTCGCGCCGCGCCTGCTGCTGCAGGCGATCGACCTGTACCGCCGCCAGTTCCGCCCGTCGGCCACGCTGGCCCAACCCTACGTCGTGATTGGCGTGCCGCTGATCGCCGCGCCCACCGACGAAGAAGCCGAGTTCCTTGCCAGCAGCACCTACCAGCGCGTGCTGGGCATCCTGACCGGCGACCGCCGGCGCCTGCAGCCACCGGTCGAAAACTTCGCGGCACAACTGCGCCCGCAGGAGCGCGCCGCCATCGGCGACTTCCTGGCCGCCGCCGTGATCGGCGGGCCGGACACCGTGCGCACCGGCCTCACCCGGCTGGCCCAGGCGACGGACGCCGACGAGTTCATGCTGGTAAGCGACATCTTCGACCCGGCGCTGCGCCTGCGTTCGCTGGACATCGCCGCGGCCGCGCGCGCGGCCGGATCGGCCTCGGCAACCACCTGAGGCGCCGTCCGCATCACCCCCTACGGGTGCCAGGCCGCCGCCTTCATGGTGGCTGGCAGGACGGCGGGCTTGCGGCTGCCCGCGATCGCGTAGGAGAGCTGGTTCGCCGTCTGGATGATCGTCTGGGCCAGTTCCAGCAAACGCGGCTCTGTCAGCCGCGACGTGGGGCCCGAAATACACACCGAGCCGAGCAGCCGCCATTGCATGCCGAACACCGGGGCCGCCACGCTCGAGACCTCGGGTTCGCGCTCGCCCAGCGAGAGGTGGTAGCCGCGCTGGCGAATCGACTCGTAGGGCTCGCCCGGCTCGCCTGAAAACGCCAGGATCACGCGCCCGGGCGCGCCCAGATCGAGCGGCAGCCCGATGCCCACGCGCACATGGTGGCGGATCGTGCGCGGCCCGTCCACGCGCGCCAGGCAGGTGCGCTGGTTGCCTTCACGCACATAAAACGAGGCGCTTTCCCCGGTCTGGGCCGCGAGCTCGCGCAGCACCGGCTCCACCACGTCGTGCACGTCGAACGTGGCCTGGTAACACGCGCCCAGCCAGCCCGCCGCCCGCCCCAGGCGCCAGTTGCCGTCTTCCCGCTGCACGAGGTAATGGTCCGCGGCCAGCGTGCGCGCGATGCGCAGCGCCGTGGTCTTGTGCATGCCGGTGCGCCGGCTCAGTTCGGCCAACGAGAGGTTCGCGTCGTCCACGCCGAAGGCTTCGAGCAGGCGCAAGGCGCGGGTCACGGCAATCACACCGCCTGCGGCAGCGGCATCGGCCTGCGAATCTTCAGGGCGTGAGTCGATTTCGAGTGCTGGCTTCATGCTCCACCTGGTGCGCCATGTTTCATCTAATGAACCATCATTGTACTGACTGCAACGCACCGCTACATTTCAATCCACAGTTTTTCAGGCCATTCGGGCCTGACCTGACCCCGGACCACAAGGAGACCTCCATGAACTTACTGCGTCGCTGCACGCTCGCCGCCTGCCTGGCTGTTGTCGCCGGATCGGCCCTCGCCCAGGCCTACCCCGCCAAACCCATCAAACTCATCGTGCCGTTCCCGGCCGGTGGCGGCACGGACATCTTTGCCCGCACCGTGGGCCAGAAACTGGCCGACACCCTGAAGTGGACGGTCGTCGTCGACAACAAACCCGGCGCCGGCGGCAACCTGGGCATCGATGCGGCGGCCAAGTCGGCCCCGGACGGCTACACCCTGGTGCTGGGCCAGACCAGCAACCTGGCGATCAACCCCTCGCTCTACAGCAAGCTGCCCTACGACCCGATCAAGGACCTGGTGCCGGTCGCGCTGGTCGCCTCCGCGCCGCTGGCCGTGGTGGTGCCGGCCAACTCGCCGTTCAAGACCTTTGCCGACGTGGTGGCGGCGGCCAAGGGCAAGCCGGCCCAAATCACCCTGGGTACGCCGGGCAACGGCACCGTGGCCCACCTCGCGGCCGAACTGATGCAGAAGGCCGCGGGCATCAAGCTGCAGCACGTGCCCTACAAGGGCTCGGCCCAGGCGCTGACCGACCTGATGGGCGGCCAGATCCAGATCTACATGTCGTCGGTGCCGACGGCGCTCAGCCACATCAAGGGCGGCCGGCTGCGCGCCATTGCCGTGACCTCGGAAAAGCGCTCGAGCGAACTGCCCAGCGTGCCCACGATTGCCGAGTCCGGCTTCAAGGGTTTCGAGGCCACCACCTGGTTCGGCTTTGCCGCACCGGCCGGCACGCCCGAGCCCATCGTGAAACAGCTCAACGCCGAGATCAACAAGGTTCTCAAGGCGCCCGACGTGCGCGCCAAGCTCATGAGCGAAGGCGGCGACGTGCTGGGCGGCACGCCCGAGCAATTCGCCTCCCTGCTGCGCACCGACCTCGTCCGCTGGGGCCGCATCGTGCGCGAATCGGGCGCCAAGCTCGACTGAGCCCCGCCCCGCCACGCCCCCTCCAGACCGAAACCCTCAGCCCCTCTTCAAGGAAAACACCGTGAGCCAACCCGACATCATCAAAGACTTCCCCCGCGTGCCCGCCGCCATCGTGGCGCAGGCCGCCCAGTACCAGCCGGCCATCTTCTCCGACATCGCCGGCCGCCGCGGCGCCTTGCATGGCCGCATCGCCGCGCTGCGCCCGCGCATGAAGCTGGCCGGCCCGGCCTTCACCGTGGAAGTGCGCCCCGGCGACAACCTCATGATCCACGCCGCGCTCGCGCTGGCCCGCCCCGGTGACGTGCTGGTGATCGACGGCAAGGGCGACCAGACCGCCGCGCTCATGGGCACCATCATGATGACCGCGTGCCGGCAGCTCGGCCTGGCCGGCGTGGTGATCGACGGCGCGGTGCGCGACAGCCTGGAAATCGACGAAATGGACTTCCCCGTCTTCTCGGTGGGCACCAACCCCAACGGCCCGACCAAGCAGGTCGGCGGGCGCATCGGCCACCCGATTTCCGTGGGTGGCGTCACGGTCAACCCCGGTGACTTCATCATTGGCGACGGCGACGGCCTGGTGGTCGTGGAGCGCGAGAAGATCGAGTCGCTGCTGCCGCTGGCCGCGCACAAAGTGGCGGCCGAGGCCAAACGCATTGCCCAGATCAAGGAAGGCAACACCAGCGCCTCATGGCTCACCGCGTCGCTGGTCGCCGCCGGCGTGCTCAAGGCAGGGGAAACGCTGTGAGCACCCGTCCCGCCATCCTCGTCACGGCAGCGGACCTGGCGCCCCAGGCGCTGGAACTGCTCAAGGACTACGAGATCGTCTACGCCGGCAAAACCCCGCAGGTGGCGGATCTGGTGGCGCTGGCCCGGGAGCACAACCCCGTGGGCATCATCGTGCGCTACAGCAGCATCACCCCCGAGGTGATGGACGCCGCACCCGCGCTCAAGGTCATCTCCAAACACGGCAGCGGCACCGACACCATCGACAAGCCGGCTGCGGCAGCACGCGGCATCGCCGTGACGGCCGCCGTGGGCGCCAATGCGGCGGCCGTGGCCGAACAGGCGCTGGCCCTGCTGCTGGCCTGCGCCAAATCGGTGGTGCAGCTCAACGCGCGCATGCACGCCGGCCACTGGGACAAGGCCACGCACAAGAGCGTGGAGCTGGGCGGTCGCACCATCGGGCTGATCGGCCTGGGCGCGATCGGCCTGCGCTTTGCGAAGATGCTGGACGCCATGGGCATGCGCGTGATCGGCTTTGATCCGTTTGCGAAGAACCTGCCGCCCTATGTGCAGGCGGTGGATCTGGACACTGTCTGGCGCGAGTCCGACGCGATTTCGCTGCATTGCCCGCTGACGGCAGACAACCGGCAGTTGCTCAACGCCGCCACGCTGGCGCGGTGCAAGCCCGGCGTGATCGTGGTGAACACCGCGCGCGGCGGCCTGATCGACGAACCCGCGCTGCTGGCCGCCGTGCAGTCGGGCCAGGTCAGCATGGCCGGCCTGGACAGTTTCGCGGTCGAGCCCATGACCGCGCCGCACATCTTCCACCACCAGAGCGGCTTCATCCTGAGCCCGCACATCGGCGGCGTGACCCGCGACGCCTATGTGAACATGGGCGTCGCGGCGGCAACGAACACGCTGGCGGTGTTGGCCACGGCGCCAGCAACCGCAACCGCCTGACCCGCCATGGCCCACCCGCGCTGGAAACACGCGCCGCCCGGCAGCCACTGGGGCGAGTTCGGCCCTGACGACCAGCGCGGCCGCATGAACCTGGTGGACGCCGCCAAGGTGCTGCAGGGCGTGGCCGAGGTGAAAGAGGGTCGGACCTTCTGCCTCTCGCTGCCGCTCGATGTGCCCGGCGGCCAGCGCATGAACCCGCGCCGCATGGCGCCACGCCGCTACAGCGTGCTGCGCGATGGCCAAAGCGCCGGTCAGCAGGGCTTTTGCTGGTCGTACCAGTCGGAAGACCCGGACCTCACCGACGTGGTCAACGACGACGTGGTGCTCATGAGCCTGCAGTACTCCACGCAGTGGGACAGCTTCGCCCATGTGGGCAGCCATTTCGACGCGGACGGGGACGGCGTGGCCGAGGCCGTGTTCTACAACGGTTTTCGCGCCGGCGAGGAGATCCGCCCCGGCACGGAAGACCCGCACCCGCCCGAGGCCTGGGCCCGCTACCGCGAGCCCGAGGCCGGCGCGATGAGCATTGCCGTGCTGGCCGAACACGGCGCGCAGGGCCGCGGCGTGATGATCGACCTGGAGCACCACATCGGCCGCCAGCGCCAGGCCGTGGGGTATGACGCGCTGATGCGCATCCTGGACGCCGATGGCGTGCAGGTGGAAGCGGGCGACATGGTCTGCATCCACACCGGTTTTGCCGACACGCTGCTGGCCATGAACCGGCAGCCGGACGTGGCGCACCTGCACGCCACGGGCAGCGGCCTGGACGGCCACGACGCCCGGCTGCTCAACTGGATCACCGACACCCGCCTGGCCTGCCTGCTGGCCGACAACCCGGCCGTCGAACTGGTGGTGCCCAAACTCGCCAGCGCAACGCAGGCCGGCCACCCGCTGCGCCAAGCGCGCCTGCCGCTGCACGAACACTGCCTGTTCAAGAACGGCATCCACCTGGGCGAGCTTTGGTACCTGACCGAACTGGCCCGGTGGCTGCGCGGCCACCAGCGCAGCCGCTTCCTGCTGACCGCGCCGCCGCTGCGGCTGCCGGGCGCGGTGGGCTCGCCGGCCACGCCGATTGCGACGGTCTGAACCGCCGACTCAAAAACATACGGAGACGCCCATGACTGCCCCAAAAAATCAGCATCGCCGCCAGGTTCTCGCCCTGCTGGCGCTGTCCGCCTCGCCGTGGATGGCGCCCACGGCCCTGGCGCAAGGCTGGCCTGACCGCCCCATCAAGCTCGTGGTGCCGTATTCGGCCGGCGGCGCCGCCGACCAGACCGCGCGCATGGTCGCCACCCAGCTCGGCGAACGGCTCAAGACCACCGTGATCGTGGACAACCGCCCCGGCGCGGGCGGCGCGATCGGCGCGGCCGCGGTCGCCAAGGCCATCCCCGACGGCAGCACGCTGCTGCTGGACGCCACCGGCTTCACCGTGAACCCCAGCCTGCTGCCCCGCATGCCCTTCGATCCGGCGAAAGACCTCGTGCCCGTGTCGCTGCTGATGCAGGTGCCCATGCTGCTGGTGGTGCCGGCCAACTCCCCCTACAAGACACTGGCCGACCTGCTCAAGGCGGCGCGGGCCCGGCCGGGCCGGCTGTCGTTCGCCTCGGCCGGCAACGGCAGTGCGCAACACCTGGCGGGCGAGCTGTTCAAGCAGGGCCACCAGCTGTTCATCACCCACATTCCCTACCGCGGCGGCGCGCCGGCCCTGAGCGATCTGATGGCCGGCCAGGTGGACATGATGTTCTCGGCCATGCCCGCGTCGTACCCGCTGGTGAAAAGCGGCAAGCTGCGCGCCCTGGCCGTCACTTCGCCCCAGCGCACCGCCCTGGTGAGCCAGCTGCCCACCGTGGCCGAGGCGGGCCTGGCCGGCTTCAGCGCGCAGGAGTGGAACGGCCTGTGGGCACCGGCCGGCACGCCCAAGCCTGTGCTCGACAAGCTGGAAGCCGAGCTGCGCGCCGTCATGGCCCTGCCCGACATCCGCCAGCGCCTGGCGGCCAGCGGCGCGGAAGCGGTTGGCAGCAGCAGCGGCGACTTCAGCCGTTTCGTCCAGGCCGAAACCGTCAAATGGGCCCGCGTGATCAAGACCGCCGGCATCACCCTCGATTAACGATCTACACAAGGAGACTTTGATGTTGACCCCCTTCACTTCCCGATCACTCCTGGCTGCCTGCACGCTGGCGGCCATGGGTCTTGTCACGACCGCGGCACAGGCCCAGACGGCCTGGCCCGCCAAACCCGTCAAGATCGTCGTGCCCTACGGCCCCGGCGGCGCCGTGGACGTGGCCACGCGCAAGATGGCGCAAAAACTCACCGAGCAGACCGGCCAGAGCTTCTTTATCGAGAACAAGGCCGGCGCCACCGGCACCATCGGCGCCAGCCAGGTCGTCAAATCCGAGGCCGACGGCTACACGCTGATGGCCAACGACACCACGTTCTCGCTGCTGCCGCACATCTTCAAGAAGCTGCCGTTCGACCCGGCGGCGGACCTGATGCCCGTGGGGGCGTTTGTCTTCGCCCCCATGGCCCTGGCGGTCAACGCGCAGTCGCGATTCAAGACCTTGCCGGAGCTGGTGGCACAGGCCCGGCGCGCGCCCAACACGGTGACCTATGGCACGGGCGGGCCCGGCACCACGCCGCATTTCGCCAGCGAGGCCCTGGGCATCGCGGTGGGGGCCAACTTCATGCACATCCCGTTCAAGGGCGCGGGCGAGGCCACGCAGGCGATTCTGTCGAACACCATCGACTTCCAGATCGCCTCCACCACCGGCCTGATGGGCAATGTCAAGGGCGGCAAGGTGCGGCTGCTGGCGATCAGCGGCGACAAGCGGCTGGCGGCCTTGCCGGACGTGCCCACCTTCGCCGAAGCCGGCGTCAAGTGGCCGGGCGTCGTCAACTGGACCGGCCTGTGGGCGCCCAAGGGCACGCCGCCCGAGGCCCTGGCCCGGCTGCAAAAGGAAATCGCCACGGCCATGGCCTCCAGCGACATGAAGGTTTACGCCGAGGGCATGGGCGCCGAGCCGCGCCAGGTCGGCGCGGAAGCGTTTGCGCGGCTGCTCCGGGAAAGCACCGAAAGCTGGGGCAAGGTGGTCGCGAATACCGCGTTTGAAAAGCAATAAGGCATCGCAGACGCCATGCCTCGCACCATCGAAATCGCACACGCCAGGGCGCTCGCTGCAACCGGTCTTGCGGCCCTGGCCTTTGCCGCAGCGCCCGCCCTGGCCCAGGCACCGGCCTGGCCCGGCAAACCCGTCCGGCTCGTGGTCGGCTTTGCCGCAGGCGGCCCGACCGACATCGTGGCACGGGGCTTTGCCGACCAGGCCGGCCGCGGCCTCGGCCAGCCCGTGATCGTGGACAACAAGCCCGGCGCCAACACCATCATTGCCGCCGAAGCCGTGGCCAGCGCCACCGATGGCCACACACTGCTGATGGCCGCGACCAACCACACCATGATTCCGGCGCTGTACAGCGTGCGGGTCAAGTTCGACGCGGTCAAGTCGTTCAAGCCGGTGTGCATGCTGGCGGCGGCCCCGACGGTGTTGGTGGTGGGGCCGTCGCTCGGCGTCAGGACGTTGGGCGATTTCGTGCAGAAAGCCAGTGCCAAGCCACTGTCGGTCACCTATGCCTCGCCCGGCGTCGGCAGCTCGGTCCACTTTGCCAGCGAATTGTTCACGCGGCTGGCTGCGGTCAAGCTGACCCACGTGCCCTACAAGGGCGCGGCGCCGGCCGTCGCCGACCTGATGGCCGGCCAGGTCGATGCCTCCTTTGCCACGCTCGGCTCGGTGTTGCCGCTGATCAAGACCGGCAAGCTGACGGCGCTGGCCATCGCCACGCCGAAACGCTCGGCGCAACTGCCCGAGGTGCCCACCTTCGAGGAAGCCGGTGTCAAAGGTTATGCCGCCGATGCCTGGTACGGCCTGCTGGCCCCGGCCGCCACGCCGGAGGCGGTGGTCAAGCTGCTGGAGCGCGAGGCGCGGGCCTATGCCGCTTCATCCGCCGGTGCCGAGAAGCTGCGCTCGCTGGGCATGGAACCCGCGCCCCTGTGCGGCGAGCCGTTTGCCGCCCAGATCGCGCGCGAAACGGCGACCTGGACCCAGATCGCCAAAGACCTGAACCTGAAGGTCGATTGAGCCCCTCCACCCCACGAGACAGACATGACCCCCACCCCGCCTGCACCCACCCGCCGCCAATTCGTCGCCACGCTGGGCGCTGCCGCCTCGCTCGCCAGCCTCGGCGGCTGCGCCATCACCGCGCCACCTTCCGCAGCGGTACGGCCGGCCCCCCAGCCCACGGCGGTGCCGCATTCGGCCGGCACGGCCATCCCGCGCTTTGCAATGCCCGCGCTCGCCTGCGACTGCCACCATCACATCTACGACCGGCGTTACCCGGCCCACCCCACGGCCACGCTGCTGCCCGACGATGCGACCGTGGCCGACTACCGCCTGCTCCAGCAGCGCCTGGGCCTGCAGCGCAACGTGATCGTGCAGCCCTCGACCTACGGGGTGGACAACCGGCTGCTGGTGGACGCCTTGAAGTCCTTCGGCCCTGCTGCGCGCGGCGTGGCGGTGGTCGATACGCAGGTGACCGATGCGCAACTGCGGGCGCTGCATGAGGCCGGCGTGCGCGGCATCCGCTTCAACCTGAGCTTTCTGGTGGGCATCACCCCCGACATGATGGTGCCGCTGGCGCGCCGCATCGCGCCCCTGGGCTGGCACATCCAGGTCAACGGCACGGCGGACCGGCTGCTCGCCGTGGGCGACACACTGCGGCAACTGGCCTGCCCCGTGGTGTTCGACCACATGGGGCAGCTGCCGCAACCGCAAGGCATCCAGCACCCGGCGTTCGCGCTGTACGCCCGGCTGCTGGAGCAGGGCCGGGCATGGTTCAAGCTCTCAGGCGCCTACCTGACCAGCCGCACGCCCGATTTGTCGGACAGCGGCCAGGTGGCGCGCGCGCTGATCGACCTGGCGCCCGAACGCATGGTCTGGGGCAGCGACTGGCCGCACCCGACCAAAAAAGCCGCGGAAAAGCCCGACGACGCGGCACTGCTGGACCACCTGGAACGCTGGGCGCCGAACGCGGCACTGCGCGAGAAGATTCTGGTGTCCAATCCGGCTGTCCTGTATGGCTTCTGATTCTTCTGGAGACGTGTAATGCCGCCATCTATTCAGCGCCATCGCCGGCTGGCCCTGGCAGCCGGGGCCGGTGCTCTGGCCGCTCTGCTGGCGGCCATTCAACCCGCCTTCGCGCAGCCCGCCGTCAACTGGCCCACCAAACCCGTCAAACTCGTGGTGCCCTATGCGGCCGGCGGGCCGGCCGACGTGGTGGCGCGCGAAGTGGCGCAGGCCCTTGCGGCGGACATCCGGCAACCCGTGCTGATCGAGAACCTGGGGGGTGCCATGGGCGTGCCGGCCCTGAGCGTCGTTGCGCGGGCCGAACCCGATGGCCATACCCTGCTGCTGGCCGCCTTCGGCAATGTGGTGCTGCAGCCCATGCTGAGCAAGAACGGCGGCGCGGACCTGCTGGCCCGGCTGAGGCCGGTGGGCACCGTGTCCACCAGCCCGCATGTGCTGGTGGTGTCGGCCAAATTGCCGGTGAAAACCGTCCAGGAACTGGTGGACTACGCCCGCGCCAACCCCGGCAAAGTCAGCTTTGCGTCCGCCGGCACGGGCGGCACGGCGCACCTTGGCATGGAGATGTTCAAGGCGTTGTCGAAAACTGAGGTGCTGCACGTGCCCTACAAAGGCAGCTCGGCGGCCGTCAATGACCTGGTCTCGGGCCAGGTCAGCGCCATGTTCAGCAGCCTGCCGTCGCTTCAGGGCGTGGCGGACAAAGGCTATGTGCGCGTGGTCGGCGCCACCGCGGCCAGCACTTCGGCGGCAACGCGCCCGCTGCCCCTGCTCTCGGCGGCCCTGCCGGGCTTTGACTACACCACCTGGTACGCCATGTACGCCCCGCTGGGCACGCCCACACCGCTGGTCGAGCGCATGAATGCCGCCCTGCGCAAGGTCCTGCAAAACCCGGCGCTGGCGGCCAAGATCGAGCCGGCCGGCATCGAACTGCACACCGGCTCGCCCGACGAAGTGCAGGCCTGGACCCGCCGCGACACTGAAAAATGGGGCCGCATCATTCGTGATGCCAAGGTGTCGATCGACTGACCCTCGCCCTGGAGAAATGACCATGTTCCTGCTGCAATCCCCTCAGGTCCGCGAACTCGATGTCTGGACGCGCCTGCCCGACCGCTACCGCCAGGCCCGGCGCACGGTCTGGGGCGACGCCAACCAGGGCGGGCGCGAAGCCGATTCCTTCCTCGAAGGCCCGGTGTTCGACGATGCCGGCAACCTGTATGTCACCGACATTCCCTTCGGCCGGGTGTTCCGCATCGACCCCAAAGGCGAATGGGACCTGGTCGCGCAATGGGACGGCGAGCCCAACGGCATGAAGTTGCTCAACCCGGCCGAGCTGCTGGTCACCGACTACCTCAACGGCCTGATGGTGGTGGACATCCGCAGCGGCGCGGTGCGGCCCTATCTCGCCCGCCGCAACACGGAGAGCTTCAAGGGCGTCAACGACCTGACGTTCGACTCGCAGGGCAATCTCTATTTCACCGACCAGGGCCAGACCGGCCTGCACGACCCCACGGGCCGCGTGTACCGGCTCAGCCGCGCGGGCCGGCTCGACCTGCTGCTGTCCAACGTGCCCAGCCCCAACGGCATCGTGCTGTCGCCCGATGAAAAATTCCTGTTCGTCGCCGTCACGCGTGGCAACTGCGTGTGGCGCATGCCGCTGCTGGCCGATGGCGGGGTCTCCAAGGCCGGGCAGTTCTTCACCTCGTACGGCCCGAGCGGCCCCGATGGCCTGGCGATGGACGAATCGGGCCGGCTTCTGATCGCCAACCCGGGGCTGGCCTATGTCTGGGTGTTGAACCACCGCGCCGAACCCGTGCAGGTGCTGCGCGGCCCATCGGGCCATTCATTGACCAATCTCGCCTTTGGTGGTGAAACTCGCACAATGCTGTACGTGACCGACTCCACAAAAGGAGACATCCTGCGCATCGCGATGGATGTTCCCGGGATGGCGCATCACCAGCCGCCTTGAGCAACCGCCCTCATTCCAGCCTGATCCCCCGGGCCGAAATGATGCTGTTCATGATGCGGGCCTCTTCTTTCACCCGACTCTTCAGGCCATCCGGGGACGTACCCACGGCTTGCCAGCCTTGATTGAACAGCTTTTGTCGCGTATCGACGCTGCGGATGATGTTGGGCACCTCGGCATTGAGCCGATCCTGTGCGGCTTTTGAAAGCCTGGCCGGTCCGACGAGGGCCGCCCACACCTCCAGATTGAACCCCTGCACACCGGCATCGGCCAAAGGCGGCACTTCAGACACCATGGCACTGCGCCCGCTGGTCAGGCCGATGGCTTTGAGCTTGCCTGCCTTGACCTGCGGCATGGCAATGCCCGGCGGCACCAGGGCCAACTGAATCTGGCCTCCCAGCAGACCGGTGATAACGGCTGGGTTACCTTGAAAGGGCACATGCATGGGCATCAATCCCTGGATTCTGGACTTGAGCAATTCCATACCCAGATGGGCCACCGACCCATTCCCCACCGAGCCGTAATTCCACTTGTCACCGTTCTGTCGGGCCGCTGCAAAGAAGGCAGCGCCATCGGGCGCGCTGGCGGGGGCCACCAGCACCAGCGGCGCAGTGGCCAGCAGCGAGAGGTAGCTGAAATCCCTGGCCGGGTCATAGGGCAGCCTGGGGTTGAGCATCCTGGCGGAGGTCAGGTTGCCGTTGATGACCACACCCAGCGTGTGATCGTCAACGGCCTTGGCCACCTGGTCGGCGGCGATATTGCCGGAGGCGCCGGCCTTGTTCTCCACAATCACCGGCTGCCCGAGCGCACGGGCAAGGGGTTCCGCCAGGGCCCGGGCCGCGGCGTCGGGCGTCGAGCCGCCCGGAAATCCGACCAGGATGCGGACCGGTCTGGTGGGCCATGAGGGCGTGGCGGGGGCCGTCGTTTGGGCTTGCGCCAGCGGCGCCACGGCGATCAGGGCGGCAGCCAATGCCGCGATATTCAGACTGCGTTTTTTCATGAAAATCTCCGAGGGGTTGACAGGCAGGGGCAACGCTCAGGACTTGTCCCGCCCCAGGTAGGCCCCATCGGCTTCGAGCCTGGCTTGCAGGGTGGTGACGTTCAAGTCCCGCGGACGCACATTCGCCTGGATCGCCAGTGCCGCGGCGGTGCCTGCCGCCTGACCCATGACAAAGCAGCCCCCCGACACACGCGCAGCCGACTGGCCCATGTGCGTCATGGACGCGCAACGGCCCGCCACCAGCAGGTTGTCCACCTGCAGCGGCAGCAGCATGCGGTAGGGCAAGTGATTGAACCCCCTGCAGTGGGGGATGTCCTGCCATTTGAAGGCGATGTTGCCCGCCACGTGCTCTTCAATCATCCAGCCATTCACACCCACGGTGTCGTCAAAGCTGGCGCACTGCAACACGTCGCTTTCAGTCAGCTGGTATTCGCCCACGACGCGGCGGGTTTCGCGCACGCCCACCTGGGGCGCGATCTCCAGGATGTAGGCCTGCTCGAAACCTGGCGCGGATTCACGCAGGAACTGGAAGAAATCCACAATCTGGCGGCGCCCCTGCACCTCGGCGTCGCTCAGTTGCGCCGCATTGGTGCCGTCCACGGGCCCCCCGTCGGCGTTGGCCAGTTGCGTCACGTTGGCACGCCACTCGGTGGGATTCTTCTGCGGGCGGATGATGGGGGTCTTGCGCGGGAACTTGCGGCCACGTTTTTCCGCCTCGTCCATCAGGTCGCCAAAGCGGTTGAAGGCGTCGCCCGCGAGCACCGGGTCCACGCCGTTGACACGGAACATGGTGGACGGGTACATCATGTCGTGGCCCTGACTACCCGGCCCCTTGCCTTTCTCGAACGGGACACCCGCGTGGGCGGCCAGGTCGCCATCGCCCGAGCAGTCAATGAAGGTTTTGGCCACGACGGCGTACCGGCCCGATTTGGTCTCGATCAGCACGGCGCCAATGTCGCTGGGGTTGTCCATGATGACCCCGACCGCCTTGGCGTGAAACAGCAGTTGCGCGCCGCTGGCCAGCACCAGGGCATCGGCCGCGACCTTGAAGGCCGCGTTGTCATAGGCCTGGGCGGCAATTCTGTTGCCAAAAATCACATGCGGCTCGTTCAGGCCGCCCAGTGCCCGCATACGGGCCAGCAGGTCGTCCGCCACGCCATGCACCACTTGTTGAATGCGGCCATGAACATTGGCATGCAAGCCGCAAAAATTAGTCACACCCGCCGCCGTGCCCATGCCGCCCAGGAAGCCATAGCCCTCGATCAGCAAGGTGGATTGCCCGGCTTGTGCTGCAGCCGCGGCGGCCGCGATGCCGGCTGGACCGCCCCCCAGCACCACCACGTCATAGCGCCCCCAAACCGGGGTTTGGCGACTGGGTTCGGTCAAGGTCATCGATTTGCCAGGGGTCTGCATGCGGGGATCTCCTGCCCTGTCGGGCCTTGTTGATGAGTTGTCGATGCTAATTTCAATAGTTTTTGAGAACAATAGATCAAAATAAGCACAGTGAATTTTCTTATTGAGAATAATTATGGATACGCTGGCCAATCTCAAAGCCTTCCTGGCGGTGTCACGCACCGGCAGCTTTTCCGGCGCTGCACGCGAGTTGAACGTGGCCCCGTCGGTCGTCACCAAGCGCATCCGCCAGATCGAGTGGCGACTGAAGAGCCCGCTGTTCGAGCGCAGCACCCGCCGCGTCAGCCTGACGCCCACCGGCCAGCGCTATCTGCCCACGGTGCAACGCCTGTTGGCCGACCTGGACGACCTGTTCAGCGAAGTGCAAGGCGCCGCTCAGAGCCTGCAAGGCAACATCCGGATCAAAGTGCCAAGCACGGTGGCTGCCGTGTTGATCGGTCCCCTGCTCGATGGTTTTGCGCAGGCGTTTCCGCTGATTTGCCTGGAGGTGATTGCACTGGACCGCGCCGTCAATCCGGTGGACGAGGGCTTTGACCTGGCCTTGACCCTGATGCCTTCCGCCTTCGGTGGCGTCGTTGATGTGCCGCTGTGCGCCATGCCACGCCAACTCTGTGCATCACCGGCTTACCTGGCGCGCAAAGGCACCCCCATGCACCCCCGTGAGCTGCCCCAGCACGACACGCTGATTTTTTTGCCTACCGGCAGCACATGGGAGTTCAGCAGCCACAGTGGTCCCGTGCGGGTGGATTTGCAGCCCCGGCTCAGCACCAACGAGGCGCAACTGCTGCTGTCTGCCGCCCTCGCTGGCAATGGCATTGCGATTCTGGGGGGGTATCTCGCCGCCTCGGCCCTGCGCACAGGGGCCTTGGTCCCGGTGTTGAGTGACTACCCGATCACGGACCTGTGGCTCAAAGCCCTCGTGCCGCAAAGCCGCATTCAGGTTGACCGGGTGCAGGCTTTGTTGCGCTGGTTGCAGGCCAATCTGTCAACCGGGCAGAAGGCAGAAGAGTTTCTGCACCCCGCAATCCAGACAGCGCCGTAGCGCATTGTCATGGGACCCGATCAGCCCATTTTTCTGCCGTTGGCACTCTTCATATTGCACGAATACTATTTTTATGCATAAAATTAAACAAATGCACAACGCCAACACATCCCCTACCGAACCGCAGCCCCCCCTGACGGAACAGGCCTTTCATCGCCTGCGCAAGGATGTGCTGTGCGGCACCTTCGCAGCCGGTACCAAGCTCAAGCTGGACGAGTTGCAAAGCCACTATGGTTTTTCCAGCAGCCCCCTGCGCGAAGCGCTCAGCCGGCTGGCCCAGGAGGGACTGGTGCGCGCGGACGAGCGGCGCGGCTTCCGCGTGGCCCCGATCTCGCCGGAAGACCTGCAGGACATCACCCACATGCGCCTGATGCTCGATGTGCAGGCCCTGGCCGATGCCATTGCCCTCGGCGACGATGCCTGGGAGGCCGCCATCGTCGCGGCCCACCACCGGCTCGAAAAAGTCGAGTCGCGCTTCAGCGACGGGCCGGTGGTCCTGGACGACGAGTGGAGTGAACTCCACCGCAACTTTCACCTGGCCCTGATCGCCGCATGCGCCTCCGAGCGCCAGCGCCTGTGGAGCGCCAGCCTGTTCGACCAGGCCGAGCGCTACCGGCGTTTTTCCGCACGGCACCGCCAGACGGGCCGGCGCAAGTCGGACGAACATCAAAAGCTGATGGAAGCCACCTTGCGCCGCGACAGCGAGACCGCATGTGCCCTGCTCGCCGAACACATCCGCAGCACCCAGCGCAACGTCGAAGCCGCCCTGCAGCGGCTGAACGCTTCCGCACCCGGCTGACGGGCACCCCGAATCCACCCGCAAAAAAACCAGGAGACAACCCATGCTGCAAGTCACTCGCCCCACGCCCTCTCATTTCGGCATCTTCGTGACCGACCTGGAACGGATGGTGGCCTTCTACACCGAGGTGTTCGACCTGACCGTGACGGACCGGGGTGAAGGCAAGACGTTCAAGAACACCCTGGTGTTCACCAGCGCCAGCCCCGACCAGCACCACCAGCTCGTGCTGGCCTCCGGCCGGCCGGCGGAAGCGACCTTCAGCACGGTGATGCAGATTTCATTCCTCGTGCCCAGCATCCAGCACTTGCGCGACATCTGGAAAAAAGCCGAAGCGCACGGCGCCACGGACATCCGCGGCCTCAACCACGGCAATGCCCTGTCCGTGTACATGCTGGACCCGGAAGGCAACACCGTCGAGATTTACGTGGACACGCCCTTCTACGTGGCCCAGCCCCATGGCGACCCGCTGGACCTGACGAAGAGCGACGAAGCCCTGCTGCGCGAAACCGAAGCCATCTGCCGAAGCGACCCCACGTTCAAGCCCGTCGCGCAGTGGGAGCTTGAATTCACGGCCGCAGCCCCGGCGGCGCACGCCTGACCCCCCGATCACAACCCTGTCATTTACTGGAGACCCTTCCCATGAAACTTTTGTCTTTTGTCCACCAAGGCCGTGAAACCTGGGGCGCCGTGGTCGGCGACGGCGTGGTCGATCTCGGCCGCGCCCTGCCGCAATACGCCACCCTGGCCGACTACATCGCCACGGGCGCCTACCTCCAGGCGGCCGACGACGTGAAAGGCCGTGCCATTGACGCGAAGCTGGCCGATCTCACCTTCCTGCCGGTGATCCCCCGCCCCGAGAAAATCATCTGCGCCGTGCGCAACTACATGGACCACCACCAGGAGGTGCTGGCCGCCGGCATGCACCGCGAGCTGTCGGAGCAACCGCCGATCTTCCTGCGCGTGTGGCGTTCGCAGTGCGCCCACAACCAGCCCATCGTTCGCCCGAATGTCTCCGAATCGCTGGACTGGGAAGGTGAACTGGCCGTGATCATCGGCAAGGGCGGGCGCGACATTCCCGAGGACCAGGCCTTCGACCACGTGGCCGGCTACGCCTGCTACAACGACGGCAGCGTGCGCGAGTGGCAGTTCCACGCCAAGCAGATCGCCTCGGGCAAGAACTTCGAGTCCACCGGCGGCTTCGGCCCCTGGATGGTCACCGCCGACGAAATCGCGCCCGACCGCCAGCTCAAGCTGGAAGTGCGGCTCAACGGCGAGGTGGTGCAGTCCAGCCACACCGGCCACATGATTTTCAGCATCCCCAAGCTCATCAACTACGCCTCGACCATCTTCACGCTGGTGCCCGGCGACGTGATCGCCACGGGCACCCCGGCCGGCGTGGGCTGGAGCCGCAAGCCGCCGAAGTTCATGAAGCCGGGCGACGTCTGCGAGGTGGAGATCGAAGGCATCGGCACCTTGCGCAACCCGATCGTCGCGCAAGGCTGATTGCCGGCATTCGCCATCGCGCCGGAGACGCGGCGGCACGGACTGCCGCGCCCGGCCCTTCATCCCTCATCGAGGAGACAAAGCATGCAACGCAGACATTTCATCGCGGCCGGTGCGGCACTGGCCGCCCTTCCGGCCTGGAGCCAGGGCTACCCGGAGCGGGCCATCAAGATCTACCAGGGCTTTGCCCCCGGCGGCAACGCCGACACCATCGCGCGGGTGGTCAGCACCGAAATGGCCAAAACACTGGGCCAGTCCTTCGTGGTGGAAGCGCAGACCGGCGCGGGCGGCACCATCGCCTCCGCCACGGTCGCCCGCGCCAAGCCAGACGGCTACACGCTGCTGCTGGCCACCGGCGGCCATGCGGTGGCGGGCGCCTTGTACAACAGCCTGCCCTACAAGACGGTCGCGGATTTCGAGATGGTTTCGACCATCACGTATTTCCCGTTCCTGGTGGTGACCGGAGCGGATTCGAAATACCGCAGCTTCACCGACCTGCTGGCCGCCGCCCGCGCCACACCCGGCGGCCTGGCCTATGGCACGGCCGGCATCGGCTCCACCCACCATCTGGCGGGCGAACTGCTGGCCAAGATGGCCAAGGCCCCGCTGCTGCATGTGCCCTACCGCGGTGACGCCGCAGCCCTGACCGCGCTGCTGGCCGGCGACGTGCCGTTCATCATCGCGCCGCCCACCGCCGTGATGGCCAACATCAAGGCGGGCAAGATCCGCGCGATCGCCGCGACCGGACCGCAGCGCTGGCCGGGCCTGCCCGACGTGCCCACCGTGGCCGAGCAGGGCGTACCGGGTTATGACGTGCGCTCCTGGGCGGGCCTGCTGGCGCCGGCCGGCACGCCGCGCGCCGTGGTGGAGCGGCTCAATGCCGAAACGCTCAAGGCCCTGCAACTGCCCGCCGTCAAGTCCCGACTGGAAGACATGGGTGGCGAGGCCCGTGGCAGCACCCCCGAAGAGATGAAGGCCATGGTGACGTCCGAATTGCAGAAATGGACGCAAGTCGTGGCCGACGCCAACATTCCCAAACAGTGAAAGAAAACCCCATGTCATTGATCGAAATCCGCAAGCGCAGCCTGAACATCGAAACGATTTACCACGAGGGCGGGCCGGTGGCCGCAACACCGCTGCGCCTGGCGGCCGCCTGCGCGGTGATCCGCAACCCCTACGCGGGCCGCTACGAGCCCGATCTGATGCCCTTCATGGCCGAGCTGCGCTCCCTGGGCACGCTGCTGGCGCAGGAGCTGGTGGACACGCTCGGCAAGGAGAACGTCGAGGTCTACAGCAAGGCCGCCATCGTCGGCGTGGACGGCGAGCTGGAGCACGGCGCCGTCTGGCACGAGGCCGGCGGCTGGGCCATGCGCGCGCTGCTGGGCGAGCCCAAGGCCATGGTGCCCGCCGCCAAGGCCGTGGCCGGCACCGGCTACCGGCTGATGGTGCCGCTGCACTACATCCATGCGTCCTACGTGCGCAGCCACTACAACAGCATGGAAATCGGCATCCAGGACGCGCCGCGCCCCAAGGAAATCCTGTTCGCGCTCGTCATGGGCACGGGCGGGCGCATCCACTCGCGCCTCGGCGGTCTGACCAAAGAGCAAGTGTCCGTGCACGACGGGCAGCGCTGAGCATGAAAGTCGTCCAGGTCCGTATTCCGGGCGGACCGGATGCCCTTGAACTGACCGAGCGGCCCACACCGCAGCCCGGTCCGCTGGAGGTGCGGGTCAGGGCCCAGGCGATCGGCGTCGGCGGCCCCGACGTGCTGATCCGCAAGGGCACCTACAAATGGATGCCGCCCCTGCCCGCCGTGCCGGGCAACGAAATGGCCGGCGTGGTCGAGGCCATGGGCTCGGCCGTTACCCACCTGGCGGTCGGGCAGCGCGTGCTGGTGAGCTCCAGGGAGCTGCCCGAACGCGGGGGCTGCTATGCCGAATCCATCTGCGTCCCCGGCGACGCACCGTTCGCCCTGCCCGATCGCATCTCGTTCGACGATGCCGTCAGCCTGGGCAATTTCCAACTCGCACAGGCCCTGCTGCTGGGCTGCAACGGCGGCCTTCCGGTCAAGAGCATCCTGGTCCCCGGCGCGGCCGGCGGGGTCGCAACGGCGCTGGTGCAACTGGCGCGCCATCACGGCATCCATGTCATCGGGACAGCTTCATCCGCCGAAAAACGGGCCTATGCGCTGGCGAACGGCGCCAACGCGGTCACCGAATCCGACGCGGCCTCGCTGCCCGACAAGGTGAAGAAATTGACCGACGGCCGTGGCGTGGACCTGGCGTTCGACCACGTGGGCGGTGCGCTGTTCATCGCCTGCATCCGCTGCCTGGCACCGCTCGGCACGGCCATCTCCTACAACATCGTCAGCGGCCCGCCGGCCGGGGATGTGTTCATGGAGTTGCGGGCGTTGCTGGGCCGCAGCCTGGCGGTCCGCACCTTCTCGATCCACACGTTCGATCAGGACCGCGCCCAGCGCCGCGGCCTGATGCAAAGCGCCATGGACCTGATGGCGGCGGGCCACATCCACGCGCCACGCACCACCATCATCCCGCTGGCCGAGGTGCGTCGCGCCCACGACCTGCTCGACGCCGGCCAGACGGTCGGCAAACTGGTGCTCCGGCCCTGACGAGCCGCAACCCGCGCCGCCGGTCAGGGGTCCGGCGGGCTCATTCCATTGAAATGCGCGGCCACCAGTTCGCGCAGCACCTGACTGGCGAACCGCGTGAGCCTTGTCGCAGGGCGCGCCGTAGGCGCCGCCAATGTCAGCCGGTTGCGCATGGCCGGTGCGTGAATGGCGGCCACATGCAGCGGTTGCGGGTAATTCCATGCTCGGGTCGCACTGACCGGCAGCACCGTATCGGCCACGCCGCGCGCCACCAGTGAAAGCACCGTCTGCACCGAATCAACCTCCGCCACCAGCTTCAAGGGCAGGCCCTTTGGACGGGTGTGCTGCTCCAGCAACTGGCGCAATGCATTCGGTCCGCTGGGCATCACCAGCGCACGCTGCGCCACTTCCGCAAGACGCATTTTTTTCGGCAACGGCTGCACACTGATCAGCACCAGGGGTTCGCGCACCAGCGTCTCCTGCTGAAGCTGCGGCGAGTGCGGCGGATCAAACAGGATGGCCACGTCAACCCGCCCGGCCACCAGCCATTCGCGCAGCCGGATACTCAGTCCCTCGACCACCGTGACGGCGGCGTCGGGAAACTGGTCGTGAAACCGTTCGACCAGATCGGCCGTCAGCACATGTGCCACCCGTGGCGGCAGGCCCACCGTCAGCCGGCCGCGGGGGCTCAGTTGGCGCTCCCGCATGTCCACCCTGGCACGCTCGGCCAGATCGAAAATGCCGCGTGCGTGCGCCAACAGGGCCAAGCCGGATTCGGTCGGCTGCGCGCCGCGGCCGGTGCGATCCAGCAATCGCTGCCCCACCTCTTCCTCCAGCAACAAGACCTGCCGGCTCAGCGCGGGCTGTGACATGTGCAGCGTGGCGGCCGCGCGGCTGAAGCTGCCGGCTTCGGCAACAGCGACGAAATATTGCAAGCGCATCAGATCCATATTTGATGCATTTTACGAATAACTGCTATCGACAAAAAGCAGGACACAAAGGGGCCGATCATGCCCACAATCCAGTGCATGAAAGACCTCATGCCGCGATGAAACCCGACGCCACGCCCCCTGTCCTCACCTACAACCCGCATCCGGCGGCGCCCGCATTGAAGCTGCCTGCGCTGGCCTGTGACAGCCATGTGCACGTGTTCGGCCCCGGCGCATGCTTCCCCTACGCGGAAAGCCGCAACTTCACGCCGGTGGACGCCCCGAAGGAAGCCCTGTTCGCACTGCATCGCCAGCTTGGCATCGGCCGCTGCGTGATCGTGCAGTCGGCCGTCCATGGCTTTGACAACCGCGTGGTGGAAGACGCCATTGCAACAGGCCGGGGCCGCTATCTCGGCGTGGCGCTGGTGCCCGCGAACGTCCCTGATGCGGAACTCCAGCGCCTGGCCGCCGCCGGCTTTCGGGGGGTTCGGTTCAATTTCATGAAACACCTGGCGGCGGCGGCCAGCGTGGACGAGATCATCGACCTCACCCACAGGCTCAAAGCCGCCGGCCTGCACCTGCAAGTGCATTTCGAGAGCAGCCTGGTGCACAGCCTGGGTGGCCCGCTGTCCCGCAGCGCCGTGCCGGTGGTCATCGACCACATGGGCCGCGTGGATGCCGCGCTGGGCGCCGACCACGCCGATTTCTCGGCGTTGCACGCGCTGCTGGCGAACCCCCTGTTTCATGTAAAAGTCAGCGGCATCGACCGTATCGACGCCGATCCCCACGGAACGCCGCCCTACAGGCGGGGCGTGGCGCTGGCCCGCAAACTGGTGGAAAGCTATCCCGACCGTTGCCTCTGGGGCACGGACTGGCCGCATCCCAACCACACCCACATTCCGGACGACGGCATTCTGGTGGACGCGCTGGCCCGCATTGCGCCGAGCCCCACGTTGCTTGAACAACTGCTCGTACACAACCCCCAGCGCCTGTACCGCTTTGCGGAATAACGGCATCCCCACCAACAACCGAATGATTCACCCATGAACACACCCTCTACTTCTGTATCTTCCTCCTCCCGCGGCCGGCTTGCCGGCAAGGTGGCGCTGGTCACCGGGGCCGGCTCGGTGGGACCGGGCTGGGGCAATGGCCGCGCCATCGCCGTGCGTTTCGCCGAGGAAGGCGCGCATATTTTTGGCGTGGACCGTGACCCGGACCGGTTGACGGAAACTGCGCGGCTGGTCACTGAAGCGGGCGGCAGGTTCGTGGGCGGCACCTGCGATGTCACGAGCAGCGCCTCCATCGCCGACATGGTGGCCCGCTGCACAAGCGAGTTCGGCCGCATCGACGTGCTCGTCAACAACGTGGGCGGCTCGGCAAAAGGCGGCCCCGTGGAGATGAGCGAGGAAGTCTGGGACGCGCAGATCGACCACAACCTCAAGAGCGTTTTCCTGACGTGCAAGCACGTGCTGCCCCACATGCTGGCCCAGGGCAGCGGCGCTATCGTGAACATCTCGTCCACCTCGGGCATGCGCTGGACCGGCGCGGCGCAGATCGCCTATGCGGCAACCAAGGCGGGCGTCATCCAGTTCTCCCGCGTGCTGGCCGTGCAATACGCCAAGCAGGGCATCCGGGTCAACACGGTGGTGCCCGGCCAGCTGCACACCCCCATGGTGGAAGTGCGGCTGGCAGGCCAGCGGGCGGGAGGCGATGTCGAGGCATTGCTGCGCCAGCGTCAGTCGCGTATTCCCCTGCCCTTTATGGGCGACGGCCGGGACACGGCGAACGCAGCCCTTTACCTGGCCTGTGAGGAATCCCGCTTCGTCACCGGCACTGAAATCGTGGTCGACGGCGGCATGTCCGTGCGCTGCGACTGAAATTCCTGAAATCCCCTGGAGTACACCCGCATGAAACGTCTGCAACTTGCCCGTCGCGCCTTGGCGCTGGGCCTGGCCTGCGGGGCGATGGCCCTGTCATCGGCCGCCCTCGCCCAAACAAAAATCACGCGCCTGGTCGTGGCCTTTCCTCCCGGCGGCCCGGTGGATTTTGTCGCCCGGACGATGGCGGACCAGCTCGGCAAGGAGCTGGGGCAGCAGGTCATCATCGAAAACAAGGCGGGCGCCAATGGCGCCATCGCAGCGGAGCTGGTCTCCCGCGCGGCGCCCGACGGCAACACGTTGTGGCTAACTAGCGTGGGCGCCGTGGCGATCAACCCGGCACTTTATGAAAAGCTGGCCTACGATCCGCAGCGCGACCTGACGCCAGTCTCCCTGGTCGTCAACAACGTCGAGGTGCTCGTGGTGGGCGCCAACGCACCCTACAACACCGGCGCCGAATTCGTGGCCGCCAGCCGCCAGCAGAAAAACGCCCCGCTGACCATGGCATCGTCAGGCACGGGCAGCGTGCCTCACCTGGCGATGGAACTGCTCAACGACGCCGCGAAAATCAACTTGCTGCATGTGCCCTACAAAGGCGCTGCACCGGCCATCACCGATGTGATCGCCGGCCATGTCAACGGCTTTTTCGGCGACATTCCGGGCCTGATCGGGCACATCAGGGGCGGCAAACTCAAGCCGATCGGCATCGCTGCGTCCAAGCGGCATCCCTTGCTGCCTGACGTGAAGACCTTCAACGAGATGGGCATGCCGGGCGTGGACTCCGACAATTGGTACGCGTTGTTTGCAGCCAAGGGCACACCCGCAGCCGAGATCGACCGCGTGAACCAGGCGGTGCGCCGCACGCTCGGCACCGAGGCCGTCAGGGCGAAGCTCCTGGCGTCCGGCGCGGTGCCGGCGCCGTCCACGCCGCCCGAATTGGCTGCGCTCATGAAAAACGATGCCGCCAAATGGACGCGGGTGGTACGAGCCAAGAACATCAAACCGGATTGAACGACCATGCGCATTGAACCCATCGCACCGGGCACGCGGCCGGAGCTTGCCGGACTCGAAGCCCGCATCCTTGCCGAGCGCGGCCGGATTTCACCCCTGTACCAAGTCCTGCTCAACAGCCCGCCGATCACCCAGGGCTGGGAGCAGATGCTGTCGGCCGTGCGCAACCGCAGCAGCCTGCCGGCGGGTTTGCGGGAGTTGGTCATCCTTCGGGTCGCCGTGCTGAACAGGGCGCCGTATGAGTTTGACGCCCATGTGCCACATGCGCTGTCGGCCGGTGTGCCACAAGCTGCCATCGACGCCACCCGCGTGGTGCCACTGGCAACCGACGCACCGCTCCCCCCCGTCGAGCGGCTGGCACTCCAGCTGACCGATACCATGACGCGCGACATTGAAGTGCCGGACGCCCTGTATGCCGACGTGCGGGCCCACTTTGATGCGCAGGCGCAGATCGACCTGGTGGCCACGATCGCCGCGTACAACATGGTGTCGCGCTTCCTGGTCGCGCTGCAGATCGGCCATTGAGCGTGCGGCACCCGACCGATTTCATTTTGATCCAGTTCGCGCTGGACGCCCCGGCCGCTACCGACCTGGCCGAAGCGAGTGCCAGGTTCTGCGCGGAAAGCGAAGTGCCGATCCGGCTGCACCGCCTGGCCTGGTCGCCACAGAACCGCACTGCCTATTGGTATGGGCGCCTGCCGACCCGCGCCCACCTCGACGACAGCGTCCTTCCGCCCTGGGCCGCAGCATGGGCCCGCGTTTGCGCAGGGGCGCGCGACATCCGCGTCTCGCGCCTGGAGAAGGTCTTCGATATCAAAGGCCACTCCAGCGCCGAGACCCCGGCTTGCCACTACGTGGTGGAGATGGATCCCGACACCGGCTGGATGCCGGAAATTGCGCGCTGGTACGACACCGAACACATGCCCGGTCTGGCGGCCGTGCCCGGCTGCGTCCATGCCCTGCGGATGCTCAACCATGACCATGGCCCGCTGTCGCTGGCGTGTTATGACCTGACAACCCGGCAGACGCTGGATTCGCCTCCCTGGCTCGCGGTGCGGGGCACCGCCTGGAGCGACATCACCCGGCCTCATTTCACCCACACCAAGCGGACGATGTTCGACGTCATCGCCTGAGATCACAAGGAAAACGCCATGAAACGACGTCGCCAATTGACACAGGCCGGCCTGATGGCGGCGGCATGGGTACTGAGTCTGCTGCCTGCAACCGGTCTGGCGCAGACGTACCCGGCCCGCCCGATCAAGCTCATCGTCACCTTCGTGCCCGGTGGCGGGGCCGACATCATCGGCCGCTATCTCGCGCAACACCTGACGACGGCACTGGGTCAGCCGGTCATCGTCGAGAACAAACCCGGAGCGGGCGGCGTTCTCGGCGTTGAGGCCGGGCTGGCCGCACCAGCAGACGGCTACACGCTGACCCTGATTTCATCGAGCTACACGGTCAATCCGAGCCTGTACAAGCTGAAGTTTGACGCGGTCAATGACATCACGCCCATCGTGCAGGTCTCCCAGGGGCCGTTGCTCGTGGTGGTCCATCCTGCTTTTCCGGCGAAATCGATTCAGGAGCTGGTGAGCCTCGGAAAATCCCGGCCCGGCCAGCTCAACTACGCGTCGTCAGGCCAGGGAAGCGCCCTGCACCTGGGTGCCGCCCTGTTCGCCGACGCAGCGGGCTTCAAGATGAACCATGTGCCCTACAAGGGTGGCGGCGCGGCACTCAACGACCTCGTGGGAGGGCAGGTGGACCTGTACTTTGCCGCCACCGCCAGTGCACTGCCCCTTGTCAAGGCGGGCAAGCTGCGGCCACTGGCCGTCACCGGCATCAGGCGGATCGCTGCCTTGCCCGATACACCCACGGTCGCTGAATCCGGCTTCCCCGGCTATGACGTCACGCTCTGGTACGGGCTGATCGGTCCCAAGGGCATGCCCGCCGACGTCGTGAACCGCCTCAACACCGAAGTGAACAAGGTGCTGGCGAGGAAGGAAACCCCAGCCAAGCTGGAGGTCGATGGCGCATCGACCGCGGGCGGCACGCCAGCGCAGTTCCAGGCCATCGTGACAAGGGAAATCGATCTGTGGCGCCGGATCGTGACGAAACTCGGCGTGAAGCCGGAATGAGATGACGGAACAGACTTGGCCCCGACCCAGGAGACAGCGTGACCTCACCTTGCAACCCCCATCGCCGGCAATGGCTCCACACGTCCCTGGCGGCGGGCCTGGCCACCCTGCCGTCGCTTGCGCGGGCACAGCCCGCCTGGCCCACGCGAGCGGTCCGCTTTGTCGTGCCCTTCGTGCCCGGCGGCACGTCCGACATCGTCGCGCGGACGGTGGCCCACGAGTTGACCCGGCAACTGGGCAGCCCGGTGCTCATCGACAACAAGGCCGGCGGCGGCGGGGTGCCAGCCATGCAGGAGGTGGCGCGGGCACCCGCGGACGGCCACACGATCATCCTGGGGCACGTGGGCTCCCTGGCCGTCAACCCCTACATCTTCACCAACACCGGGTATGACGTGAACCGGGATTTCGCGCCCGTCACATTGCTGGCGAAAGTGCCCAGCCTGTTCGTGATCCACCCCGATGTGCCCGCAAGGAACTTCAAGGAGTTCGTCGCCTACGTGCACCGCAACCCGGGCAAGCTCAACTACGGCTCCGCCGGCAACGCGAGCGCAGGTCACCTGGCCATGGAGTACCTCAAGCTGGTGACCGGCATGTTCATGACCCACATCCCCTACCGGGGCACCGGCCCGGCCCTCACGGACCTGCTGGCAGGCCGGACGCAGGCCTTTTCAGCGGGAACACCGGCACTGCTGCCGTACATCAAGAGCGGGAAACTGCGCGCCATCGCCACCGGCACGCCGGCGCGCCTGCCCTCGCTGCCCGACGTGCCTACCGTTGCCGAAGCGGGTTACAAGGGCTTTGAGTCAGTTCAATGGTACGGCGTGCTGGCGCCTGGGGGCACACCACCGGATACCGTCCGGCGCATTCAGGAGGAATGCCAGAAAGCACTCCGGTCGCAGGCCATCGCGGAGCGATTTGCGAGCGAGGACGCCACCACCGGAGGCGGTTCCCCGGCAGAATTTGCAGCCTTCATTTCACAGCAGCAACGCTTGTGGAAGGACATTGTTTTCAGGGCACGCATCAAGCCGGACTGAGCTCGTTTCGCCTTCACAGGGAGGCGGCCAGCGCGTCGCGGATTCGGGCAGCGAGATCCATCAACGGCGCCCCCAACTCACCGGTCACGACGTCGGCGGCCGCCTGGGTCGTCACGCTCATGTTCAGCGCATAGATGGGATGGCTTTCCACGACGACCGGGGTTGCCAGGGCAACGACCTCGGCTTGCCAGGAGGCTGCGCAGTAGCCATGGCGCCGGACGCTTTCAATGGCTTGTGCAATCTCGCGCTCCATGGCCGCCCATCCTGATGCACGGCGACCCTTGAACTGCGCGAGGAGCGCCTCACGACTGGCGTCCGGCGCCACGGCCAGCCAGGCCCGGCCCAGGGACGTCAGCTCGATCGGGACGCGCTGCCCCGCCACCACGTTGCGCAGGGAGACCTTGCGGTTGTAGCGCACGGATTCCAGGTAAACCATTTCATCCCGGTCGGCCACCGCCAGTCCGACATTGATCTTCAACCGCTCGGCGACCTTGCGCATCATGGGCGCGGCCACTTGCAGCACGGGTGAACCGGAGCGCATGGCATGCGCCAGGCTCAGCACGGGCGCGGCGAGCCGGTACGCGCGCTGGCGGCGGTCGTGTTCGAGCAGACCCGTGCCAACCAGCGTCTGCGTCAGGCGGCTCACGGTCGCGCGGGACAGGCCCGTGCGATCGGCCAGCTCGCCATTGCCCAGCAGGTCGGCACCGGGCCGGAAAGCCCGCAGGATCTCGACGCCCCGCTCCAGCGAGCGGTTCTGGGGCGGTTGCGACAGCCGCGCGCCTTGCTGGCGGGGTTCAGAGTGGGTGTTCATTGGTCGCTCCTTGTCAGGGAAGAGCAATTCCATTCAGTGGAATTGGGCCATGGTGCACAGCCAGTCTAATGCCTAGACTTCTGCTACCGGACGAACAGGCCGGTTAACCCAATGAACCCGGTTTTCCCCATCAGGCAAGCCGCATCAAGACACTGCCCATCAGGAGATATTCCATGCAAGTCATCTTTCTCTCGTCGGTCCGAAAATGGGGCGCCTGCCTGGCCATGGCCACCGCACTCCTGGGCCTGACGGCATTGCCGGCCCACGCCGCGTTCCCGGAAAAACCGGTGCGCATCGTGGTGCCATTCGCACCCGGTGGTGGCACCGATCTGGTCGCACGAACCATGGGGATCGTCATGGCGCAGGAGCTGGGGCAACCGGTCATCATCGACAACAAGCCGGGTGGTGGAACCATCATCGGCACGGACGCCGTCGCCAAGAGTCCTCCCGACGGCTACACCATGGTCATGGCGACATTGGCCCATGTGGTCAATCCGAGCATCCAGCCGAAATTGCCGTATGTCCATGAAAAGGCATTTGCGCCGGTCATGCTCGTCGGACGTTCGCCCAATGTCCTGGTAGTCAGAGCCAACAGCCCCTACAAATCGGTTCGCGACATCATTACAGATGCCAAGGCCAAGCCCGGCAGGCTCTCGTTCGCGTCGCAAGGCGCGGGAACTTCCGCGCACCTCGCGGGCGAGCTGTTCAAAAATCTGACCCATACCTACATCACCCATATCCCCTACAGAGGCGCAGGTCCAGCCATCACGGATTTGCTGGGCGGCCAGGTGGACATGATGTTTGCAACGGCTGCCGCAGTCGGCTCATTCATCGAAAGCGGAAAACTGCGGGCGCTCGCAGTCACAACCGCAGATCGCTCCATTGCCCCTGTGCTCGCGAAGGTCCCCACCGTGGCGGAGGGTGGTGTGCCCGGCTATGTCGCGGACAGCTGGTACGGCCTGTTTGTCCCTGCGGGCACACCGCCCGCCGTCATCGCCCGCCTGAACGCTGCAGCCAAGAAGGCGGCGCAGTCGGACGCCTTCAAAAAGCGCGTGGAAAGCGAGGGCCTGGTCATCAGCGCCGGCACACCCGAGGAGTTTGACCGCTACGTCAAAGCCGAGGAAGTGCGCTGGCGCAAGGTCGTCAAGGCCGCCAACATCACCGCCGATTGAACCCGAATCTTCCAGAGGAAACACCCCATGACCACCCCATTGATCGATCTGCAGGTTCAGTCCGGGATCGCCACCATCCACTTCAACCGGCCGGAAAAGCGCAACGCCATGAGCGACGACATGCGCACCGAATTCATTGCCGCGCTCGAACATGTCGCCAGCACCAAGGCCATCCGCGCCCTGGTGCTCACCGGCAACGGCAAGGGCTTTTGCGCTGGCGGCGACGTTGCCGGCATGGAGCGGCGCATGCAGGCGCCAGCCGGTGAAATCGCCTTCAATGGCTGGAGCCGCCAGCAGCGCGTGCACCACACCCAGACCCTGCTGCACACCATGCCCAAACCCACCATCGCCGCTGTGAACGGCGCGGCCTCGGGTTTGGGCGCGGACACGGCACTGGCCTGCGACTTCATCATCGCCAGCGACCCGGCCAGCTTCACCTGGTCGTACATCAACCGGGGCATCATTCCCGACGGCGGCGGCATGTACTTCCTGCCACGCCGCGTCGGTCTGCCCAAGGCCAAGGAACTCATCTTCACCGGTCGCAAGGTCGAGTTGGACGAGGCGCTGCAATTGGGCATCGTCGATCGCAAGACCGCTGCCGAGACCCTGGTGGCCGATGCCCAAGCCTGGGCCGCCGAGCTGAGCAAGGGGTCCAGCACCGCTCTGGCGCTCGGCAAGACCATCCTCAACCAGAGCTTCGAACTCTCCGCGCAGCAGGTGTTCGCCCAGGGCAGCCAGGCCCAGGGCATTTGTTACACCAGTACCGAGCATCGCGAGTCGGTGATGGCCTTCCTCGCCAAGACCGCCGAGAAAAGTGCCCCGCGCACGAACAAGGAATAAAGCCATGGACGCCATCTCACGCCTCCTTCAGCCCCGCAGCGTGGCCGTCATTGGCGCCTCGGCCGATGCCAACAAGACCGCCGGCCGGCCGGTGGCCTACTTGCGCAAACACGGCTTTACCGGCGACATCTATCCGGTGAACCCGCGCGCCGACAACATCGACGGCCTGCGCTGCTACCCCGATATCGCGTCGCTGCCTTCGGTGCCTGACGTGGGCATCGTGTTGCTCGGCGCCGAGCGCGCCCACCTGGCGGTGCGCGAGCTCGCTGCGCGCGGCACCGCGGCGGCCATCGTGCTGGCCAGCGGCTACACCGAAACCGGCGAAGAGGGGGCGCGACGCCAGGCTCAGCTGATTGAAGCCGCGGGCAGCATGCGCATCCTCGGACCCAACACCATCGGGCTGGTCAACCTGACCGACAACATTGTGCTGTCGGCCAGCGGCGCGCTGGAGATGGAGCACTTCCCCGTCGGCTCCATCGGGGTGGTTTCACAAAGCGGCGGCATCCTGGGCGCGCTGCTGTCGCGTGCGGCGCCGCGCGGCATCGGCCTCTCGAAGCTGATCTCGACCAGCAACGAGGTCGATCTCGACCTGGCCGACTTCGTCGACCACCTGGCCGATGACGAGGCCACCAAGGTCATCGCGCTGTACATCGAAAGCGTGCGCAATCCCGAGAAGTTCCGCGCGGCGGCCCTGAAGGCTGCACGAGCGGGCAAACCGGTGGTGGCATTCAAGATCGGTCGCTCCGAAGCGGGTGCCAAGGCCGCCGTGTCCCACACCGGCGCGCTGGCCGGCGCTGACCGCATGTACGACGCGCTGTT
>JAHFQI010000009.1:31452-41633 GCA_023259355.1 Comamonadaceae bacterium | reverse complement strand
AGCGACGAGCAGCTGGCCTACTACGTGGCGCAGGCACGCGAGGTGATCGACCTCAGCATCAGCTCGCAGCAGGGCGTGGTCGAAGACCTGCGCCGGCTCCACAGCCGGCAAGCCGCGCTGTCCGAGGGGGTCGCCGGATGATGGACCTGGACGAAGGCAGCGACGGCATGGAGCAGACCGCGCCGGTGTGGGCCGTCTTCGGGGACCTGATGTCGGGCCTGCTGGGCGCGTTCGTGCTGATCCTGGTCGGGGTGCTGGTGGTCCAGATGGACCTGATGGCCAACCTGGAATCCGAAGTGGCCAAGCGCCGCGTGGAAGAGCAGCGCCGCATCGCCCTGGAAAAGGCCCTGGCCATTCCGCTGGCCTCGGGCCGGGTCACGCTGGCCAACGGGCGTATCGGCATCAGCGGCAGCGTCTTGTTCCCCGTGAACTCGGACCAGTTGCGGCCCGACGGCCGGCAGCTGCTGAAAAGCCTGGTGCCGCCATTGCAGGTGTACCTGGGCGAGCGCGATGAAATGCTGATGGTGAGCGGCTTTACCGACGACAAGCCGATCCAGGACGGCAACCAGCGCTTCGCGGACAACCTGGAACTGTCGGCCCAGCGCGCCCTGACGGTGACACGCGCCCTGATCGAGGAAGGCATGCCCTCGTCCCGGGCCTTTGCCGCGGCCTTCGGCGCCGAGCAGCCGGTGGCCGCCAACACGGATGAAAAGGGGCGCGCGCTGAACCGGCGCGTGGAAATGGCGCCGGTGCCCAAGTCCGCCCCTGTGAAACCCGCCGCCCATGAGTGAGCCGGGTCTCTTCGCCATGCCGCCGTCGCTGGCGTCCTTGCGCGAGATGGGCGCCGAACGCCTCGATCCCGCGCGTTTTCATTACCTGGCGGTGCTGTCACAGCGCCTGCAGGCCCAGCCGGAGCCGGTGCGGCGCATCCTGGAAGGCAAGCTGAAAGTGGCCCTCGCGGACTACGGCGAACGCTTCAGGCAGGTGCAGACAACGGCCGGCGACGGGGTGACCCGCTCAAGCGCCCGCGCGCCGCTGGCCGAGCTGAACCAGTACATCCAGAACGTGAGGCCGGCAGGCCTCCATCCCGGTTCGGCGAGCGGTCTGCTCAGCGACGCGGAGGCCCGTTCGGAAATGGCGAGCGTCCGTCGGTTCAGGCAGGCGTGGTCCAGGATGGCCGCCGAAGACCAGGTGGATCAGGCCGTCGGGCGAGGGCCTGTCAACGCCGGCCCACTGAATTCGCACATGCTGGTGCTGCGCTCCCTCGAAATGATGCGCAAGCTGTCGCCCAGCTACCTGCGGCGCTTCCTGTCCCATGTGGATGCCTTGCTGTGGCTCGATCAAGCGGCCCAGAAAGCCACGCCGATGGAAGCGAAACCGGCGCGGCGAAGCCGGAAAAAGAAATGAAGTCGCGTCGCGGGTGATCCCCGCCGCGCGGCCTGGCGTGGCCGATCCCAAGTCCGGTTTCGCCGGCCCCTCGCCCCTCGACCGATAATCCACGCTGCTCCGACTGCGTCCGCGAAGCGGAGCGAGCCCACGACCCCTACCCCGGAGATCCATCGCATGTCCGTCACCGCCGCCACCCTGTCCGCCATCCAGCAAGCCGGCCAAGCCATCGACGTGGCCAGGCAATCCCTGGCCGAGGCCGTCCAGGAGCATGCCCAGCGCGTCATGATGGCGGTCGCTGATCAGCCCTTCAGCGTGGGCAACGACAAGCTGTTCTCCCAGTGGAAAACCGTCGCCCGGCTGGCCCAGGAAGTGCAGGCCATCGAGGAGCAGTTCAAGGCCCTCTACCAGACCGCCTCCGACATGGCGGAGCCCGAGGCCCAGGTGCTCAAGGCCTTGCCCCACGCCGCCCGGACCCGCGCGACCGGCCCCCAAGGCACCTACGCCATGGACACCTCGGCCGCCGAAGACGTGCAAGTCAAACCGGCCCCCGCGGCCAAAGGCCCCCGAAGCGCCAAAGCCGGGAAAGCCGCCAGGCGCCAATCCGCCCCCCGTTCGCGCGGCGGCAACGACGCCAAGGTGCTCAACTTCCTGAAGACCACCTTGAACCGCAAGAGCTGGAAGCGCTTGACCCAGTCCGAGATGGCCGACGGCGCCGGTATTCCGAACGGATCGATCGCCGTGTCCGTGCGGCGCTTGACGGACTCGGGCACCTTGCGGGAAGGCGAGAAGGGCTTCTACAAGCTCGCCTGAAGCCAGCCCGGACGTCCGGACTGGCGGCGCCACTTACTTCGCGCGAACCTTGGCCAGCTCGGCCGTCAACTGGGCCGCGCCTTCCTCGCCGAACTCCGCCCTGAACCGCGCCCACACCGGCTTGAGCTTGTCCTGCATGCGGGCCCGCTCCGTCGCCGGCAGCGCGGTGATCTTCATGCCGTGGCTCTTGAGTTCCTCGAAAGCCTTGGCCTCGTAATCACGAATGGCCTTGCGTTCGTAGACCTGTGCTTCCCGTGCGGCGTCGCTGATGATCTTCTGCTCGTCGGGATTGAGGCGGTCCCAGAACTTCTTGCCCATCAACAGCATCCAGGAGCTGTAGACGTGGCTCGACAGCACCGCATGCGCCTGGACTTCGTAGAGCTTCGACGACAGCAAGGTGGGCAGCGGGTTCTCCTGACCGTCGATGGCCCCGCTCTCCAGCCCGGGGTAGACCTCCGGCCAGGGCATGGGCACGGCGTTGGCCCCCAGGTTGTTGAAGGTGTCGAGGAACAGCGGGTTCTGGATCACGCGCAGCTTGAGCCCTGCGATGTCTTCGAGCTTGTTGATCGGCCGGCGGCTGTTCGTGACGTGGCGGAAGCCGTTCTCCCAGAAACCCAGGCCGATGAGGCCGGCGTCGGGCAGCTTCGAAATCAGCTTCTTGCCGAAGGGGCCGTCCAGCACGGCGTCGGCCTCCTGGCCGTCCTTGAACAGCAGGGGCAGGTTGACCAGCCCAAACTCCTTGAGCCCCTTGACCCCGACCAAAGTGGAGCTCTCGGGCACGGCCATTTCCAGCACGCCGCCCTGCAGCTGGGACACGAAGGTGACGTCGTTGCCCAGCGTGCCGCCAAAAAAGGTGTTCACCTTCATCTTGCCCCCGCTCTTGTCGGCAACGAGCTGGGCAAAGCGGTTCATCGACATCCCCTGGGGATGGTCGGCGTTGAGCACCGTGGCGAACTTGATGGTCTGGGGCCGTACCTCGGCGGCCGCCGAACCGCCGCCCAGGGCCAGCAGCGTGGTGGTCATCAGGGTCGCGACCAGCGATGTCTTCAGTTTCATGGTGAGTCTCCTTAAGTTGCCCGACGTAAAAAAAGGCGACACAGGCGGTGATATCGAGCGTGCGGAGACCGGGCCCCGCAGCCGCCTGTGAGAATCGTGAATCGGTGGCAAGCCGTGCCGGATCGGGCCTCAGCCCCGGCCGGCGCTGCCTTCCAGTGGCCGCCCCTCGCGCACCGCGCCGAAAAAGGAGGCGCTGCCGATCTGCCCGCCCTTGAGGACGATTTCCAGCCCGTTGCGGCGTGCCTGGCTCGACCAGGCGCGGCACAGGGGCGCGCCCGGCGCAATGCCCGCCATGACCTGCAGGGCGGCGATGTCCAGCGCGCTGGCGACCTCGCCCGAGCTGTCCCCGCCGGCCACCACCACGCGTTGCAGGTCCACCCGGTCCAGCAGGCGCCGCATGACATCCGCCAGCGTGGCGCCCACGCGGCGCGCGGCCGGCGCGCGGTCCAGCCCAGCCGCGGCGGCCATGGTGTCGAAACCGGTGACCGAAGGATCGTCGGGCCCCTCGGCGCTGTAGACCAGGGCGCTGCGGCCGTTGCCCAGCGCCTGCGCGGCCGCGCGCACACAGCGCTCGATTTCCGCCTCCGCGGTGTCGGGCCGCAGCGCCGGCGCCAGCTGCAGCCGTTCCGTGTGAAAGCCGTTGGCGCGCGCCCATCGGATCTGCCCGGCTGTGACGGGCGAGCAGCTGCCGCTCACGGCCGCGATCACCGGGACCGCGCCGGCGGCGGGCAGCGGCGCGGCCGACGGCAGCCAGCCGAGCGAGCGCCAGTAAGCCGCCAGCGCGTACTGCAGCCCCGACGACGAGGCGCTGAAAACGCCCTCGCCGCGGCGCTCCCACAGCAGGCGTCCGGCTTCCAGCAGGGTGTCCTCGTCGAGCACGTCCAGCAGGACCACGGGCGGGTCATCGGACAGCAGCCCGTCCAGCCGCGCGCCGCCCTGGCGTTGCCGCAGCTGCAACATGTCGATCAGCTCGGTACGGCGCGGGGTCTGCGCCGACAGGTGCAGCCGCAAGTCGGCCTCGTGCATGGGGGTGACCGGGTGGCGCGACATGGTCGGATGCCGGTCCAGCCGGTACCCGACGCCGTCCACGGCGGCAAACAGGTTGCCGAAGACCTGGTAGCGCCCAAGCCGGGGCGCGCCGACGATCATCGGCGACCAGCGCGCGGGCATCTGCCGCACGCCCAGGTCGATGGCCCGGCCGATCGAGCCGGTTGCCGGCGACGAATCGAAAGTCGAGCAGATCTTGTAGTGCAGGATGGGCGCGCCCAGCGCCTTCAGGCTGGCAAAGGCCCCGGGCAGCTCGGCGTCCATCCACGCCGGGCTGCGCCCGCGCGAGGAGCCCGCCAGGCCCACGCAGCGGACGCCGGGGAAATGCCGCAGCATCCCGGGCGTCGGCGGCGCCAGAAACAGCACGGTCGGCACGCCGGCGGCGCTCATTGCCTCCATGGCGTCGGTGGAACCGGTGAAGTCGTCGCCGTAGTACGCCAGCAGCAGGCCTTCGGGCCCGGTGGTGGACGGTTCGGCCGTCATCGCCAGAATCCCAGGGCGCTGCGCAGGGCCGGGCTGCGCTCGGCCTGCAGCGCCAGCGGAACCCCCGCGACGGCGGCGTCCCAGGAGGCACGCAAGGCCTCGACACCCGCCGCGACGCCATCCGGGTGGCCGAAGATGCCGCCGCCCACGGTGTGGATCAGGTCGGTGCAGCCGATCGCCGCATGGGTGTCGGCGGCCTGCAGGCCGGTCTGGCCCGAGCTGAACACCGGCATGGCGGCCATGGGCACGCCGGGCATCACCGGCGCGAGCACGGCCCGCGCGGCGGCGATCACGCTGTCGTCCGGTTCGCTGAACTTGTTGCGCAGGCCGTTGACGTGCAAGTGGTCGGCCCCGGCCAGGCGCCAGATCTTCTGCCACGGCGCGTAGTCCCACCCCAGTTGGGGGCAGCGCGTCAGGTAGCCCCAGCCGGCGCGGTGCGCGTGGATCGGCAGTTGCGCATGGCGGCGCAGCTCGTGCAGGCCCAGGATACCCACCGAGTTCAGGCACACCATCACGCAGGTGCCGCCCTCGGCCAGCACGAAGTCGTGGCGGCGCCGCATCTCGTCGAGGTCGCCGGTCAGGTTGAAGGCCACCATGGCTTTGCGGCCGGTGCGCCCGGCGGCGTCGTTGACCACGCGCATCACCGCGCGCACGCGGTCCTCGAACGGGCAGTAGGCGCCATCGGCCTGCAGCTCGTCGTCCTTGATGAAGTCAATGCCGCCCTCGACCAGCTGCCGGACCTGCTCGGCCGTCTCCTGGGCCGACAGGCCCACGCTCGGCTTGATGATGGTGCCGATCAGGGGGCCGCTGGCCACCCCGGTCAGCTGGCGCGTGCCCGCGATGCCGAAGGCCGGGCCGGGGTAACGTTCGGCAAATGAAGGGGGAAGCTGCAGGTCCGTCAGGCGCAGGCCCGAGACCCCGCGCAGCTCGAACAGGTTGCCCGCCACAGTCGCCATCAGCATCGGCAGGGAGGGGCCGATGTTTTCGATGGGCCACGACAACTCCAGCGCGCAGCGCGTGTAGCGCCCTGTGGCCGGGTAAGGGCCGGGCAGGCTGGGGCTGGCGACCGTGTCCAGCACGTCCAGGCGCTCGACGCGTGCGCCCGAACGGGCCTTCAGCTCGGGGGTTTCGTTCGGCAGCGCGACAAAGGTGCCACTCGATTGTTCACCGGCGATGACCTCGGCCGTGCGGGCCGGATCGTCGCCCGTTTCGAGCCAGTAGCTCGCATGGATGCGTTCGCTCACAACGTGTTCCTGGGTGGTGGATGACGGATGTGGGATAGCTCGTGCGTCCGCTCAGGTGATGCGGCGGATGCTTTCGGCGATTTCGCCGTGTTCGAAGACCTGGAGCCAGTCGTCGCGCATCAGGCGCGGTTTGCCGAAGGTGATGGCCTTGTTGCAGGCGTCGGAGAAGGCGCCCGGGATTTCCTTGAAGATGACCGCCGACAGGATGTTCATGTGGCCCAGCAGGAAGTCGCGCGCGCATTCGGCCGGCACGCCGCGGCGCACGACCTCGTCCATGGCCTCGCGCATGACGTCGAGCAAGGTCGCGCAGACGGTTTCCGACAGCCCCGGCTCCAACAGCGCCATCTGCTCCACCGTGAGGCGGTAGGAGCGCAGGATGGGCGCGTAAATCACCTTCGCCACCGCCTCACCCAGATCGAAGGCCGCTTCCGGGCCCTGCATCAGCGCGCTGGTGATCGACTGCTTCGCGGCGGCGCCGCCGAACCGGTCGCCGCGCGAGGCGGGATCGTCGTCGTTGTTGAAGATGCTGGGGTGGCAGGGGTGCGCCACGAAGTACACCAGGTCTTTGCGGTCGGGCAGGTGGCCGGCAAAGGGGGCCGCCGCGTCCAGCGTCATGACCATGGTGCCGGGGCGCAGGCGGGGCGCGATCTCGGCCGCGAGCTTGCCGATCAGGGTGTCGGGAACCGCCAGGATCACCACATCGGCGCCGTCCAGCGCCTCGTCCACGCCCACGCACTGCAGGCCCAGTTCGTCCTTGAGCCGCTGCTGGCCCGCCGGGCCGGGCTCGACGTGGCTCACGCGGTAGCTTGAGTTCATCAGGTTCTTCGACAGGCGCACGCCCATCTTGCCGCCGGCGCCGAACAAGGCAATTTTTTCGTTCATCAGAATCTCCACAGGTCAATCAAACAGGACGTCGGCGGGCGGGAACCCCTTCCGGGCTATCTCCGGCCAACTGGTATGATGAGTATATGATCGCTTATGTGATGTTTTACCCGGGAAAACCCGGAGCGCGAGTCACAGCGAAGCGTTCAAAGCGCCAGGCAGGCGCGGAGCTGTGGTCCGAAACTGGCGTGCTAACATAATCAGCACCCCTCACCACCGCGCCCACGGCCGCACCGGTGTCGGGCAAAAAGCGTCCAAACCCCTCTCATGAGCACCGAACAAATCCAGCGTCGCAAGCTCTACCAGGAAGTCCTGGACCGCCTGTTGCTTCGAATCCGCAGCGGGGAATTGCCTCCGGGGCACCACCTGCCCTCCGAGCGGGAGCTGATGGAGCAATACGGGGTGGGCCGGGTGGCCGTGCGCGAGGCGCTCCAGGAGCTGGCGCGCTCGGGCATCATCGAGATCAGCCACGGCGAGCGTGCGCGCGTGGTGGTGCCCACGGCCCACCTGCTGATCAACCAGATCGCCGGCGGTGCCCGCCACCTGCTGTCCGCCCAGCCCGGCATGCTCGATCACCTGAAGGAGGCCCGTGTGTTCCTGGAGGCGGGGCTGGCCAGCCTGGCGGCCGAACGCGCGACACCCCAGGATGTGGCCCGGCTGCGGGCGCGGCTGGCCGAACAGCGCGCGGCGATGGTCGAGCTGGATGTTTTCCTGGACCGGGACATGGCGTTTCACCGCGAGATCGCCACGGTCAGCGGCAATCCGATTTTTCCGGCCATCGTCGAGGCGATGTTCAACTGGGCCAGCGAGTACTACCAGTCCATCGTGCGCGCGCCCGGGGCCGAGGAGCTGACCCTGGCGGAACACGAACGCATCATCGAAGCCATCGCCGCCCACCAGCCGGCCGAGGCGGCCCAGGCGATGCGGGACCACCTGCTGCGGGCCAACGCGCTTTACCGGCAGATCCAGGCCGAGCCGGCGCTGGACCTTCCCTCGTGACGCTGGCACCCGCGCAGGTGCCGACCACGCCCATGCCCCGCATCGCCGTCATCGACTTCGAAACCACCGGCATCTCGCCCGCGATGGGCGACCGCGCCACCGAGGTGGCCATCGTGATGCTTGAAGGTGGGCGGGTGGTGGACCGTTTCCAGAGCCTGATGAACACCGGCGTGCGCATTCCGCCCTTCATCACCCAGCTCACCGGCATCACCAACGCCATGATCGCCACCGCACCCGAAGCGGAAACGGTGATGGCCGAGGCCAGCCGTTTTGTGGGTGATGCGCCGATGGTGGCGCACAACGCCGCGTTCGACCGCAAGTTCTGGCAGGCCGAGCTGGCCCGCGCCGGGCTGGCCGCGCCGCAACCCTTTGCCTGCACGGTGCTGCTGTCGCGCCGGCTGTACCCGCAGGCGCCGAACCACAAGCTGGGCTCGCTGGTGGACTTCCACCGCCTGCCGCGCACAGGGCAGGCGCACCGGGCACTCGCCGATGCGGAAATGGCCGCCGCGCTGCTGGGGCAGATCCAGCACGACCTGCGGGCCCAGTTTGGCGTGCCCGCGCCCACGCACGAGCTGCTGATGGCGGTGCAGACCTGCAGCCGCCATGCGGTGCCGGCGCGCATCCGGCAGTACCTGGGCGCCAGCAGCGCCGGTTGAGCCGGCGCCGTCAGGCGCCGGGAGCCACCTTCGCGGTCGCGGCGCGCCGGCGCGGCGCGGCCTTTTTCGCGGGGGCCGCTTTCTTCGCCGCAGGTGCTTTTTTCACGGCCGCTGTTTTCACGACCGCCTTGTTCCTGGCCGGCACGGTTTTTCCAGCGCGCGCCGTCAGCGCCAGTTCGCGCACGCGCGCGATGTCTTCGTCGCTGAACGGGCCGTTGACACCCGAGATCGCCGCGAGTTTCATGCCGTGTTTGAGGCCGAGCTTGTAGATCTCGCGCACCTTCTCCCACTCGATGCCGCGGCCCACGGTGAAGTTCTCGAAGCGCCCTTCCAGCGCCAGCACGATGGTTTCGGCCAGGCACGCATAGGCCACGCCCTTGGGCAGGCCGATGTTCTTCATCTGCACGTCGCCGGGCAGCTGGATTTCGCCGGATTCGATGACCAGCACGTCGGGACGCTTGGCGACCTCCTCGGGCGGCAGGTCGAGCGGACGCGCCACGTCGGTGATCACGCAGCCGGGCTTGACCTTCATGATGTCCAGCACCTTCTTGCCGGCGCCGGAGGTGGCCGTGACGATCATGTCCATGCCGGCGATGTCCTTGTCGGCGTGGGCCGACAGGAACAGCTTCGCGTCCGGCGTCTCCTGCAGGATCGACTCCTTGAGGGCCAGCAGCTTGGCCGTTTCGGGCGAAACCATGTAGACCTCTTCCGCGGCCCGCGCCATGAGCCGGGCACAGACCGAACCGATCGCCCCGGTGGCGCCCACCACCATGGCCTTGAACTTCACACGTGCCTTGCCCTTGGGACGCGGCAGCAGGCGCATGCGCAGCAGCGCGTCGTGCGCGGCCCAGAGCGCGCCCGAGGCGCTGTAGCTGTTGCCCGTGGTGATGGGCAGGGGCGCGCGCTTGGCCACCGTGAGCCCCGCGTCGCCCACCACCTTGGTGAAGGCGCCCAGGCCCATGATCTGCGCGCCCAGGCGTTTGGCCATGGCCGCGGCGTCGAGCAGGCGGCGGTAGGTGAACTCGGGGCTGTGCGCCATGATTTCCCGGGGCGTGCCGCCCACCGAAATCAGCCAGCCCTCGGTTTCCACGCCCGTGGGCGACTGGATGCCCGTGACGGTCGAATACACAAACGGCGGCGCGTAGGCCATGATCTTTTCCAGCGAGTTCATGAACACCGGCGGCGACACATGCGAGAGCAGTTCGATCGGCTTGACCTTCTTGAAATATTCCTGCGACAGTGGGTGGATCACGAAGGCGAAGCGGTTCACGCGCTTGAAGCCGTTGGGGTAGATGATGCGCGGCGCCAGCTGCAGGTCGGTGATGATCTCCAGGTAATCGTCTTCGAGGATGTCGTCCGGGTTCTTGCCGGTGGCCGCGATGATCATGGCGTCGAGCAGGTGCGGGCCCAGCACGTGGCCGGCCAGGCAGGGCGAGCCGTCGATCACCATGTGCACGCCCTTGTCCCTGAGTTGCGCGATGCGCGCGTCGCTGACGCCGGCGGTGATGACGGTCTTGCCCGCCAGTTCTTCCAGGCCGAAGCCGTCCAGCTCGTGCACCGGCGCCACGACCACGGTCGCCTTCTGCAGCGCCTTGCGCAGCACGAAGCGCGTCCA
>JAHFQI010000009.1:0-31352 GCA_023259355.1 Comamonadaceae bacterium | reverse complement strand
CTCGCCGAGAAACGGGGTGGTGAACTCGAAGTCCTGGTCGCTGGCGCCCAGGCTGATGCCGACAACGTGTTTCATGGTGCACCTCTTGAATCTGGAGTCAGGGGTCTAAAAGAATTGTTCCATGGGATTCATCATGGCAACCCCGATTGGCGCAAACCACAATCGATCTGTTTCCAAGGAGCACCCCCATGATTCCCAGTTTCATGACCGGCCTCGCGCGGTCCGTCGGGCTTTCGACCGTCATGCGCGCCGCCGGCGTCGTGACCCGGCTGATGCCGATCCCGCAGCCCACGATGATGGTCGGCCCCGGCGCGAGCGCGCGCCTGGGGCAGGCGATCAACGACTTCGGCCACCGCAAGATCTTCATCGTCACCGACGCCATCATCACGAAGCTGGGTCTGATGGCGCCGATGATTGCCGCACTGAAAGCCGGCGGCACCGACCATGTGGTGTTTGACGCGATCACGCCCGATGCGCCGATCCCGGTGATCGAGCAAGGCATCGAAGTGTTCAAGGCCGAGGGCTGCGACGCCATCGTCGCCTTCGGCGGCGGCTCGGTGATGGACGCGGCCAAGGCCATCGGCCTGTGCGCCGCCAACGACAAGCCCCCGCGCCAGCTCGTCGGTTACTTCAGGGGCCTGCGCGGGCCGGCGCCGATCTACGCGGTGCCGACCACGGCGGGCACGGGCTCCGAAGTGACGGTGGCGGCCGTGGTGTCGGACCCGGCCCACAATCGCAAGCTGGTCATCGCCGACACGCGCATCGTGCCCAAAATGGCCGCGCTGGACCCCGACCTCATGGTGGGCCTGCCGCCGGCCACCACCGCGGCCACCGGCATGGACGCGCTGACCCATGCCATCGAAGCCTACATCGGCCACTGGGGCACGGCCTTCACCGACCGCATGGCGCTGTCGGCCGTGGGCATGATCTTCGAGAACCTGCCGGTCGCCTACGACAACGGCCGGGACCTGGCCGCGCGCGAGAAGATGGCGCTGGCCTCCACCTACGCCGGCCTGGCGTTCACGCGCGCCAACGTGGGTTATGTGCACGCCATCGCGCACCAGCTCGGCGGCCTGTACCACACGCCCCACGGCCTAGCCAACGCCATCATGCTGCCGCATGTGCTGCAGTTCCTGAGACCCGCGATCCAGCCCCAGCTGGCGGTGCTCGCGGTGCGGGCCCGGGTTGGCAAGGCGGGCGAGCCCGAAGCCGAGCTGGCGCAAAAATTCCTCGACGCCATCGACGCGATGAACGCGCGCCTGGGCATTCCGCGCCAGCTCGATGCGCTGCGCGAGGAAGACGTGCCCGCGCTGGCCCGCGCCGCGTGCCGCGAGGCCGACACCAACTACCCGGTGCCGCGCTACATGTCGGAGGAAGTCTGCGAAGACGTGATCCGCCAGGCCCTGCCGAAGAAAGGACCGGCACGGAAGGCGGCCGTCAAGAAGCCCCTCGCGGCGAAAAAGGCGCCCGTGCGGCGGCGCAAGGCCGCAGAGTCGCCCTGACGTGGTTGCGGGACATGCCGCGTCGCGATAATCCGGGCATGAACACGCATGTCCACACCCCGGCCACTCCGCTTTCCACCCGCGACACCACCCGCATCGACGACACGCGCATTGGCGCGGTGCGCCCGCTGATCACGCCGGCGCTGCTGCAGGAATGGCTGCCCACGCCCGACGCCGCGCAGGCGCTGGTGGAGCAAAGCCGCGCCGCCATCTCGCGCGTGCTGCACGGGCAGGACGACCGGCTGATCGTGGTGGTGGGGCCTTGCTCCATCCACGACCACGACCAGGCCATGGAGTACGCGCGCGCGCTGAAGGCGCAGGCCGACGCGCTGAAGGACGACCTGCTGATCGTGATGCGCGTGTACTTCGAGAAGCCCCGCACCACCGTCGGCTGGAAGGGCTACATCAACGACCCGCATCTGGACGGCAGCTTCGCCATCAACGAAGGGCTGGAGCTGGCGCGCCAGCTGCTGCTGGATGTGCTGGCGCTGGGCCTGCCGGTGGGCACGGAATTTCTCGACCTGCTGTCCCCGCAGTTCATCAGCGACCTGGTGAGCTGGGGCGCGATCGGCGCGCGCACCACGGAAAGCCAGAGCCACCGCCAGCTCGCCAGCGGCCTGTCGTGCCCGGTCGGCTTCAAGAATGGCACCGACGGCGGCGTGAAGGTGGCCTCCGACGCGATCCAGGCGGCGCAGGCCACGCACGCCTTCATGGGCATGACCAAGATGGGCCAGGCCGCGATTTTCGAGACGCGCGGCAACGACGACTGCCACGTCATCCTGCGCGGCGGCAAGGTACCGAACTACAGCGCCGCCGACGTGGACGCCGCCTGCGCAGGGCTCAAGGCCGCCGGCCTGCGCGAGCAGGTGATGGTCGACGTCTCGCACGCCAACAGCAGCAAGCAGCACCGCAAGCAGATCGAGGTGGCCGCCGACGTGGCGCGCCAGGTCGCCGCAGGCGACCCCCGCATCACCGGCCTGATGATCGAAAGCCACCTCAACGAAGGCCGGCAGGACATCGTGCCCGGCCAGCCGCTCCAGCATGGCGTTTCCGTGACGGACGCCTGCATCAGCATGGCGCAGACCGTGCCGGTGCTGCAGGGGCTGGCCGCCGCGGTACGGACGCGGCGAGGCCTGTAGCCACCCGGACGGGCATCCGGCCCGCCGCGTGTCACGAAACGCGGCTACGATGAGCCTGTGATGAACCTGTTCCACAGCGGCGCCCCCGCCATCAACCTCGCCTTGCAAGGCGGCGGCGCGCACGGTGCGTTCACCTGGGGCGTGCTGGACGCCTTGCTGGAAGACGGCCGGCTGCGCTTTGACGGGGTGAGCGGCACCAGCGCGGGCGCCATGAACGCCGTGGCGCTGGCGCAGGGGCTGATGGCCGGCGGGCCTGACGGCGCGCGGGCCGCCTTGCAGACCTTCTGGACGGCCGTGGCCGGCAGCGCACCGTTCGAAGTGGCCGTGCCCGTGGACGACGGCAAGAACATGGTGCTGGCGCCGGGCATGCGGCTGATGCTGCAATGGGCGCACTACTTCTCGCCCGAACAGCTCAACCCGTTTGACCTGAACCCGCTGCGCGACATCGTCTCGGCGCAGATCGACTTCGAGCGGCTGCGAGAACACAGCCCGGTCAAGCTTTTCATTGCCGCGACCAACGCCAACACCGGCAAGCTGCGGCTGTTCCGGGGCCACGAACTCACGGCCGACGCCATCCTGGCCTCGGCCTGCCTGCCCACCATGCACCGCAGCGTGGTGATCGACGGCGAACCGTATTGGGACGGCGGCTACGCGGCCAACCCGGCGGTCTTTCCGCTGTTCGAGGAATGCACAGCGCACGACATCATGCTGGTGATGCTCACGCCGCTCAAACACAAGGCCACGCCGCAATCGGCTGGCGACATCAAGAACCGCGTGCTGGAGCTGGCCTTCAACTCCACCTTCCTGCGCGAGATGCGCATGTTCGCCCACCTGCGCGAGCACGTCAGCCGCAAGTGGCTGCGGCTCGGATCGTTCGAGCGGCGCCTGGCCGGCACGCACTTCCACGTGATCGAAGCCGCGGAGCTGATGAGCGAGTTGAGCACCGAATCCAAGCTCGCCGCCAACATGCAGTTTTTCGACATGCTGAAGAACCTGGGCCGCGAACGCGCACAGGCCTGGCTGCAGGCCAACCACGGCGACATCGGCCGGCGCAGCAGCGTGAACCTGGGGGAGCTGTTTTACTGACTCAGCGCGGGCGGCGCGGCACCATCGGGCCGCGGCCTTCGATGTGGCGGAAGGTGATGCGGCCCTTGGTCAGGTCGTAGGGCGACAGCTCCAGCGACACGCGGTCGCCGGCGAGGATGCGGATGTGGTTCTTGCGCATCTTGCCGCCGGTGTAGGCGATCAACTGGTGACCGTTGTCCAACGTCACGCGAAAGCGCGAGTCGGGCAGCACCTCGTTGGCGACGCCCATCATTTCGATCAGTTCTTCCTTGGCCATGGTGTGGTCCTTTCAGGGGGTGAATGGGGTTGGCTTATTGCGGACGCGTGGTTTCATGCACCCACACGATGCCCTGCGCCAGCGCGTAATGCGCCGCCGCGTCGCGCGTGGGGAAATGGTCATGAAAGCGCATCACGCGGTCGGTCGTGCCGCGGCCGCTGCCACTGGCAATCGACACCTGCGCGGCGAAACGCCCGCCCTCCAGCGGACGGGGGCAGGCCGCGATACGGTATTTGCCCATGCTGATGGGCGAAGTCGAAGAAGAATTGTTGTAGTTATGAATCATGGGAAAAGTCCAGGGCGCGAGGCGCGGCACACACAAAGTGCCGGACCCGAAAATGCCCGAAAGCAGGAAATTGGCAGCCCAAAGCGCCGGGGTGCCCGCCTGAACCACCTGGCGACCCCGCAAGGGGCCGGGGCCAGGGCACGCGCCACAGCAGGGGCAACGTGATCAGAAGGGAGAAAGAGCCGCTACGCCGTGAGAGGGGTAAGGCGGCTCGCAGTTGAAGGGCTGGACTGGCGGGCCCTCTGCCGGGGCGTTTGCGTCACTGCGAGTTGCAGCAAAGCGGCCAGTCGCCAAAAGCGATGGGGGAATGTAGCACAGATACAACAAACGTGTCGGACGCTGGCGCACAACCCCCGAAAAGCGGGCCAAGCGCGGACAGGCGCCGGCCGTCCGGTGTGATGCAGGGACGGCTCCATCCTTGCCTCGGGCTCCCGCAACCAATAAGGTTTCCTCAACGCATGTGCATGCGTGCGGACATGCACACTCTGGCCCAATCCCGGTTTCAAACGGCATTTGACCGCGGCGCAGTGAAGCCCGTGGCGATCGAACCCTTGCAGAACGACGCCATCGTAAACTTGACGACCGGACCGTTGCTGCTGCTGTCCACGCCGGTTAACGTGCAGTCTCGCCTTCTCAGCCTCCTAAATGTTCGGTGATCATGACCAAAAAGAGTGTTCACGCCATCAAGCCTGTCCAAGCCGGCACCGCGGGCGAAGGTCTATCGGCGCGCGGTCGCGTCAACATCACACTTGCAGACGTGGCGCGCGTCGCTGGCATTTCCACCATCACGGCTTCACGAGCGCTGAACAACCCCAGTTTGGTGACCACCGAAACTCAGCGCCGGGTGCGCGAGGCCGCCGCGTCCGTCGGCTACGTGCCCAACTTGATTGCGGGCAGCATGCGGTCCAACCGCACGCGGTTGATCGCGTGCCTGGTTCCGACAATTGCCTCAGGCTCGGCGTTCCTTGTCGCCGTTCATGCGATGACGGAATCATTCACCGCGGCAGGCTACCAAGTCATGCTGGGGGAGCGGGGCTATGACCATTCCCGTGAAGAGCAATTGGTGGAAGCTGTGATCGCGCGTCGGCCTGACGGCATCGTCGTGACAGGCGTCATGCTCTCTGAAGCCGCCCGGCGACGTCTGAAGAACGCCGGCATGCCCATTGTGGAAACTTGGGATATGACGGATACCCCGATCGATATGTTGGTCGGTTTTTCGCATCTGCAAGTCGGCGCAGAGATTGCAAAACATCTTCACGCAAATGGCTACCGGCGGGTCGGCATGGTCACCAACCGTGAGCCCAGGGGAGAAAAACGTGCCCAAGGGTTCAGCGATGCGGCCAAAAGGCTGGGACTGGTGGCCCCAGGCGCCGAGGTTCCCACTTATTTGATGGACGCCCCTTCCAGAATGAAGCACGGGCGGGAAGGTTTAGCTCATCTGCTGGACCGCTATCCGGACCTTGATGCGGTTTACTGCGCCTCTGACCTGGTGGCCGTGGGTGCCCTGATTGAGGCCAAGTCCCGTGGGCTTCAGGTTCCGAAGCAAATTGCCGTCATGGGCTTTGGGGACTTGGATTTTGCAATGGACACGGACCCTCCTCTGACCACCATTCACGTCGATGGTGAGGCGATAGGACGGCAGGCCGCCGCATGCATCATCACCCGGCTTTCCAATGAGGACGTCGTGCCTTCGGTGATAGACATCGGCTTCTCCGTCATGGCCCGCGAAAGCGCCTGAATCCAACATAGGGTAAATACCGATCTCAAAGCACTTGCCGACCCCAAATGACATCGATATCATTCAGAATTGACATCGATATCATTTGAAGGACTGACCATGCTTGACCAATCACGCGGCGTTTATATCGTCACGCAAACCCCATTTGACGAGGGCGGCAAGATCGATTTGCCAAGCGTCGATTCGCTGGTCGACTTCTACGTCGAACACGGCGCAGACGGCCTCACGGTGCTCGGCGTCGCCGGGGAAGCCGGGAAACTGACGCCCGACGAAGCCAGCGCGGTGGCTCAGCGGTTCATCCAACGCGCCGAAGGCAAGCCGGTCATCGTCGGGGTCAGCAACCCTGGTATTGCGCAATTGCGCGACCTCACGGCCAAAGTGATGGACATGGGCGCGGCCGGCGTGATGATCGCGCCGCCCAACGGCCTGCGCACCGAGGAAGAGTTGTTCGCCTATTTCGCCGGCGTGTTCGAGCAGATTGGTGACGTGCCTACCGTCCTGCAGGACTTCCCCTTCTCCACCGGCACCTGGATGTCGGTGCCTTCCATCCTGACCTTGATCGAGCGCCATCCGCAAATCCAGTTGCTGAAGGAAGAAGACCTGCCCAGCATCACCAAGATCACCAAGCTGCGCGCCTCGCAAGGACGCCGCATCGCGATCCTGACTGGCAACAACGCCATGTTCCTGCCGCTTGAACTGGGCCGGGGCATCGATGGCCCCATGGCGGGCTTCTCCCATCCCGAGATGTTGTCGGGCGTCTACCGGCTGTTCAAGGAAGGCCGCATCGAGGAGGCCAATGACCTCTTCGACCGCTACCTCCCTTTGCTGAGTTACGAGAACCAGAGCCAATGGGGCGTGGCCGTGCGCAAGGAAATCCTGCGCCGCCGCGGCGCCATCCGCCACGCCACGATGCGCCAGCCCGGCCCCAAGCTCACCAGCGTCGACATGGGCGAGATCGACATGCTGGTGCGCCGGGTTCAGCGCGCCGTGGCCGAACTGGCCTGAAACCGCATGGCGAAGCTCGGCGCACATCGCGCGACAACGATCAACCAGGAGACAAACATGAGATGGACCCGACACCTTGGCATGGGCCTGCTAAGCCTGGCCTTTATCGCCTCAGCTGCGGCACAAACCTATCCGACAAAGCCTGTCATGGCCGTCGTTCCATTCCCGCCCGGAGGTTCCTCTGACGCAGTCATGCGGGTGATGTCCTCGAAGATGAGCGAATTGTTGGGGCAGCCTCTGGTGCTGGAGAACAAGCCAGGCGCAAACGGCTCCATCGGTGCCGGCTTCGTGGCGAAATCGCCAGCCGATGGCTACACCATGCTGATCGGGTCGGTTGGCACTTACGCCATCACACCACTGCTGCTCAAGACCGCGCCGGATCCACGCAAGGAATTCGATTTACTGACGGTGGCTGTGCGCACGCCCAATGTCGTGGTGGTACCGGCCAACTTTCCTCCCAACACGATAGAGGAATTGATCGCGTACATGAAGAAAAATCCGGAGAAGGTTGCGTTCGCTTCTGCCGGTATCGGTTCAACCGATCACCTTTCTTCGCTGTTGTTGTGGCAGAAAACAGGCACCAAGGGTTTGCACGTCACCTACAAGGGAGGCGGCGCGGCCATCACCGACCTGATCGCTGGCCATGTGCAGGTGCTGATCAGCAACCTCGGCGTGCTCACCGGCCATATCGCCAGCGGTCGGCTGAAAGCATTGGCGGTGACTTCCGAGAAGCGCGTGCCCGCATTGCCCAACGTGCCGACGATCGCCGAGGCCGGACTCAAGGGCCTGGAGGTTTACTCGTGGCAAGGCATCGCAGCGCCCAAGGGCCTGCCCAAGCCCGTGCACGACAAACTGGTGTCCGCACTCGGCAAGACCCTCAAGGACCCGGCCGTGAAGAAGCAATTGGAAACCGCCGGCTTCGAGGTCGTCGACAACACACCCGCTGAATTCGCGAGCTTGCTTTCGAATGAGATCACTCGCTGGAAAACCGTGATCGACACCGCCGGCATCACCGCCGAATGAGCCGAACAGCCCGCCCCCTCTCATCCCTTCTCACCCCATTTCTCACAACGCGCCCATCTGGAGACCCACATGACTGCCATCAACCGCATCGAATTCATCGACTTCGAATACGAAGTGACGAACCTCGCCGCCCATACCGAACACACCCACAACCACGTCGCCTACAAGAAGGGCGCGAAGATGAAGATGCGCAAGTATGCGGTCGTCATCGAGGCCGACGACGGCTCACGCGGCGAGTATGTGACCATGTGGGGCGGCACCCGGCCGTCTCTGGCGCAGGGTCTGATGCTCGCGCCCAACATCCTCGGCCGTGACCCGGCGCAACGCGAAGACATCTTCGACGACTGCAAACGCCTGCTGCACCACTTCGACCACATGGGCTACGGCGCCATCGACATCGCGCTGTGGGACCTGGAAGGCAAACGCCTGAACGCCTCCATCCAGCGCCTGCTGGGCGGTTACCGCAAACGTCTCAAGGCCTACGCCAGCACCTTCCACGGCGACCATGCCGGCGGCCTCGACAGCCCCCAGGCCTTCGGCGACTTCGCCGCGCAGTGCAAGGAGATGGGCTACCAGGGCTACAAGATCCATGGCTGGTTCGACGGCGACAAGAAGGCCGAGGCCTCCATCATCCTGGCCGCGCGCAAGGCGGTCGGTCCGGACATGGACCTGATGTACGACGGCGCCTGCGACCTCAAGACCTTCGCCGACGCGCTCTACGTGGGCAAGGCCTGCGACGAGGCCAACTACTTCTGGTACGAAGATCCGTACCGCGACACCGGTGTCTCGGCCTTCGCGCACAAGAAGCTGCGCGAGATGCTCAAGACCCCGCTGCTCATCGGCGAGCACGTGCGCGGCCTGGAGCCCAAGGCCGACTTCATCATGGCCGGCGGCACCGACTTCGTGCGCGTCGATCCCGAGTACGACTCTGGCATCACCGGCGCCATCAAGACCGCGCGCCTGGCCGAGGCCTTCGGCCTCGACGTGGAGATCCATGCCGTGGGCCCGGCGCACCGCCACGTGATGGGCGCGATCCGCAACTCCAACTACTACGAGGTGGCATTGGTCGGCCCCGACTGCCCGAACGTGGTGCCGCCGGTCTACACCTGCGGCTACAGCGACCAGATCGACTGCATCGACCGCAACGGCACGGTGCCCGTGCCGGACGGCCCGGGCCTCGGCGTGACCTATGACTGGGACTGGATCAACAAGCACGCGGTGCAGCGCCACGTGTTCGACCTGAACAAGCGCTGAGCCGCGGCCCCGCCGTTGGGCCACGCCCCTGAACCGGCTGCGGAGCCGGCCCTCCCCACAGCGCCGATGCGGCGAATGCCTTCCAGGAGAGAAACATGAAACGTTCCGAATTTCTGATGCGCAGCGTGCTGACGGCAGGCTGGCTGGGTAGCGGCGGTCTGATTCCGACGATGGTTCGAGCGCAGACGTCGAACTGGCCGTCTCGCCCCATCAAGGTCATCGTGCCGACCGCGCCCGGCGGTCCGAGCGACCTCGTCGCACGCACCTGGACCCACGCCATCGCGGGTGAATGGAATGCAACTTTCGTCGTCGACAACCGGCCAGGCGCCTCGCAGGTCATTGGAACCCAGGCGGTGGCCACGGCAGCACCTGACGGCTACACACTGCTGCAGGCAGCCTCCAGCATGGCAACGATGCCCTTGGTCGTGGGCAACCTCAGCTTCGACGTCAACAAGGATTTCACCGCGGTGTCGCAAACCCATCTCACGCCGCTGGTCGTCGTCATCGATCCGAAGTTGCCCATCAAGAGCATGGCCGAGCTGATCCGGTACGCCAAGGAGAACCCCGGCAAGCTTTCCTTCGGGCATACCGGCGAAGGCAGTTCGCAGCAATTGGCCACACGCCTGCTGGCGCAGAAAACCGGCCTCAAAAAACTGCTCGAAGTGCCCTACAAAGGCAGCAGCCAGGCCCACCCTGACCTCATCGCCGGCCGCCTGTCCGTCATGATCGATCCGGTTTCTGCCGTTGCGACCCACATCAAGTCCGGCGCGATGCGCGCGCTGGCTGTGACCACGGCCCATCGCATCGAGGCATTCCCCGATCTGCCGACCGTGGCGGAAAGCGGCGTGCCGGGCTACGAAGTTTCAAGTTGGGGCGGCGTTTTCGTGCCGGCGGCGACGCCCAAGGAGATCGTCGACCGCATTCATCAGGCCTTGCGCAAGACCCTGGAAACGCCCGAAAACATGAAAAAGTTTGCCGACTGGGGTCTCACCGCCAAGACGAGCACACCTGCGGAATTCGACCGTTTCGTCAAATCGGAAGTGTCGCGCTGGCGAGCGGTCATGCTGGCCCCTCAAACCTGACCCTCCCATCGCGCACCCGGCAGCGCCATGTGTACGAGTTAAAGAATGCGGCAACCAGCATCGAGACAACGTCGAGATGGGGCGCCGATGCGGCGAATGCCTTCCAGGAGAGAAACATGAAACGTTCCGAATTTCTGATGCGCGGCGTGCTGGCCGCCGGTTTGTTGGCTGCAAGCGGCGCTTTCGCGCAAACCTGGCCCGCCAAGCCGGTGAAGCTGATCGTCGGCTTCCCCCCGGGCGGGACCACCGACGTTCTCGCCCGCATGGTGGCGAGCAAGCTGGCGGACAAGCTCGGACAACCCGTGGTCGTGGACAACCGGGCGGGCGCCAGCGGCATGATCGGAAGCGACGCTGTCGCGAAAGCGCCCGCGGATGGGTACACGCTGCTCTTCTCGAGCAGCACGCTGGCCACGTACCAAGCGCTGTACCCGAAGGTGCCCTTCGACGCAGCCAAGGACTTCGAACCCGTCGCAACGGTCGCCACCACGCCCTACGTGATGGTGGTCCATCCTTCGTTGCCCGTGAAAACCGTGCAGGACCTGATCGCGTATGCGAAGCAGAATCCGGGCAAAGTGAACTACGCCGCCTCGGCGCCCGGGGGGGCCCAACAACTGGCCTGGGAGATGTTCAAGCGGACGACGCAGACGAACCTGGTCTACATCCCGTATCGGGGTACCGGCGCGTTGATGCCTGACCTGATTGGCGGCACGCTCCAGGCGGGGATCGACAACGTGGCGGTGCTGACGCCGCACGTGAAGAGTGGCGCCCTGAGGCCACTGGCAGTCACGGGCGCGCGCCGCTCGGCGCTGCTGCCGGACGTTCCGACCGTGATCGAGTCCGGCCTGCCAGACATGAAGGTGATCGGCTGGTTCGCGGTCTTCGCGCCGGCGAAGACGCCTCGCGACATCACGCAGAAGCTCTCCTCCAGCCTCGCCGAGATCCTCCACGACAAGGCCATGCGCGAGCGCATGGCCGTACTCGGGGCGGAGGCGGAAGGTGAGGGGCCCGACGCGCTGCGCAAACTGCTCGCGAGCGAAAGCACCCAGTGGGGGCGACTGATCCGCGAAATCGGGATCAAGGCGGAGTAGCGCCATGACCACGATTTCAGTCTCCGAGGCACTTGCCGGCGCGGCGCGGCTGCTGGGTGCCGCGGGCCTCGATCAGGAAAAGGCGTCGGCCGTGGCGCGGCGCCTGGTGGAGGCCGATCTGCTCGGCCACCGCAGCCATGGCCTGCAGAATCTGCCGACCTACCTCGAACGGCTTGCCGACGGCCGCATCGCGCTCACCGGCAACATCGCCACGCTGCACGACACCGGGGCCAGCTTCAGCTGGCATACCGAACGGCTGCCCGGTGCCTGGGTCATGGAGCAACTCATTGCCCAGGCCGTGGCACGCGCGTCGCAGCATGCAGTGGTCACGGCCACACTTGCCAATTGCTCGCACATCGGCGCGCTGCAGGCCTACCTGGAAGACATCGGCCGCCAGAAATTTCTGGCGCTGATGATGGTGACCGATCCCGGCGTCGCCTCGGTGGCGCCACCCGGCGGTGTCGACGCGGTGACCACGTCGAACCCGATGGCCGCCTGCATCCCGACCGATGGCGATCCGATCCTGATCGACCAGAGCACGACGCTCGTGAGCAATGGCGCCATCGCCCAATACGCGGCGAAGGGCAGCCTGCTGCCGGGCCAGTGGGTGGTGGACAACCAGGGCCGGCCGTCCAATGATCCGGCCGTGCTGACAGCGACGCCCGCCGGCACGCTGATGCCGCTCGGCGGACCGGAATTCGGCTACAAGGGATTCGGCTTCGGCCTGATCGTCGAAGCCTTCGCATTGGCCCTCTCCGGCTTCGGGCGCGACCAGCCGCGCCTGCGCGGCGCCCAGGGTGTGTTCCTGCAGATCCTCAACCCTGCCCACTTCGGCAACGGCCAGGCCGCGTTCATGGCGGCCACCACGGCCCTGGTGGCGCAATGTCGCGGCAGCCGCGTGGCTGCCGACGCCGGCACGATCCGCCTGCCGGGCGAACGCGCGCTGCAGCTCAAGAAGGACCAATTGGCCCGGGGCATCGCGTTCGCCCCGACCGTGCTGGAAACGCTGGAGACCTGGGGCGCCCGGCTCGGCGTCCCGACGTTGTTCGCACCGCCGCCTTCATAACACCGCACCGGCCGCGCCGGACACTTTTCAATCACTTCGAAGGAGACAGCCATGAACATCTCAAGGCGGCATTCGCTCGCCCATCTTTTGACGCTGGCATGCACCGGCAATGTATTCGCGCAGGCTTCGGCGCCCGCGTTTCCGACCAAGCCCGTGCGGCTGATCGTGCCGATGGCCGCGGGCGGCAATGGCGACATCATCGCGCGGCTGATGGGCCAAGACCTGACGGCGGCGCTCGGCCAGCCGGTGCTGATCGACAACAAGGCTGGCGCGGGCGGCAACATCGGCGCCGATGCCGTGGCCAAGTCGCCCGCCGATGGTTACACCCTCGTGCTGGGCGCGGTCGGCACGCACGCCATCAACGCCAGCCTGTACCGCAAGATGCCCTATGACATCCAGCGCGATTTCGCCCCGGTGACCCTGATGGCGGCCGTGCCCAATGTGCTGGTGGTGCATCCGGCACTGCCCATCCATTCGGTGCAGGACCTGATCGCCTACGGCAAGAAAAACCCTGGAAAGCTCAATTTCGCATCATCGGGAGCGGGCAGCTCGATCCACCTGTCTGGCGAGATGTTCAAGTCCATGACCGGGGTCGAGATGACCCATGTCGCCTACAAGGGCAGTGCACCCGCGCTCACCGACCTCATGGCGGGGCAGGTGCAGCTGATGTTCGACAACCTGCCGACCTCGCTGCCCCACATCCAAGCCGGGAAGCTGCGTGCATTGGCCGTGACCAGCCTCAAACGCTCGCCCTCCCTTCCCTCGATTCCGACCATGGTCGAAGCTGGGATTCCCGGATTTGAAGCCGGCTCCTGGTTCGGCATTCTGGCGCCAGCCGGTACGCCGAAAGAAGTGATTGCCCTGCTGGACCGCGACATCCAGCGCAGCCTGTCGACCCCGGACATGCAGCGCAAACTGACGGAGCGCGGCTTCCAGCCCGCGGTCAAGGGACCCGATGCCTTCGCGCAATACATCGGCCAGGAAATCAAGAAATGGGACCGCATCGTGAAGCAGTCCGGCGCCACCGCCGACTGAAGCCCCTCCTTTTCAATCACTGAGACATACGACCATGAAAAAAGCCCCGGCACTCATCGCCACGCTGACCGCAGCCTGCATCGCCGGCGTGTCGGCATTGACCCCCGCCTTCGCGCAATCGCCCGCCACTGCCCAGGCGAGCTTCCCGAACAAGCCCATCCGCATCATCGTCGCGGCCTCGCCGGGCGGGACCTCCGACATCCTGGCCCGCCAGATCGGCCAGAAGATGAACGAGAAGTGGAACCAGCCGGTGGTGGTGGAGAGCAAGCCGGGCGCAGACAGCAACGTGGGGGCGGACTACGTCGCCAAGTCGCCCGCCGACGGCTACACGCTGCTCCTGCTGGACGTGAGCACCTTGACCATGGGGCCGAGCCTGTATCCGAAGCTCTCCTACAACCCTCGCAGGGACTTTGCGCCCGTCACGATGATCGTGTTCTCGCCGCATGCGCTGACGGTCAATGCGGCCCTGCCGGTTCAAGGCGTGCAGGAGCTCATCGCATGGTCGAAAGCCAATCCGGGCAAGCTCAACTTCGCTTCCTCCAGCAATGCCACGCGGCTCGCCGCCGCGCGCCTGAACCTGGCGACGGGCCTGGGCATGATGATCGTGCCCTACAAGGGTGGCGCGCAGTCAATCACGGCGGTGTCGGGCGGCGAGGCCAACGTCACGATGAACAGCCTGCTCTCGACCATGCCGCACCTGAAGAACGGCCGCCTCCGCGCGATCGGCGTGGCGAGCGAGCGGCGCATGGAGGCCGAACCGGCCATCCCCACGGTGCAGGAAGGCGGCGTGCGCGATTTCGTCACCGGCAGCTTCCAGGGCCTGCTGGCACCCGCAGGTACGCCGCCCGAAGTCGTGCGCAAGATCAACGCGGTCGTGGTTGAGATCCTGCGCTCGCCCGAGGTGAACGCCAAGATGGTCAGCCAGGGCGCGGAAGTGGTCGCCAACACGCCGGAGCAGTTCGGCGCCTTCCTGCGCGAGGAGACCGACAAGTGGGCGCGCGTGGTCAAGGAAGCCAACCTCAAGATCGAATGAGCAAACCAAGCGCTTCGATGCCCAAACAGTTGGTGCTCCAGCACGGTCGCCTCAGTCCCTCGGTCGAGGCGCGACTGAAGGAGGAATTCGACATCGTGCGATCTGGCGAGCAAACCGATTCGATGGCGGTGCTCCGCCAACATGCCGGCGACATCACCGCCATGGCCACTTCGGCACGCCACGGCGTGACGGCGGAAGTCATCGCCACCCTGCCTCGGCTGCGCGCCATCGCCAGCTTCGGCGTGGGCTACGACAACCTGGACGTGGCCTTTGCACGCGGCCGCGACATCGACGTCAGCTACACGCCCAATGTACTCAACGATTGTGTGGCCGACCTGGCCTGGGGCGCGATGCTCGACATCTCGCGCGGCATCAGCGAAGCCGACCGCTTCATGCGCCGCGGCGACTGGCTCAAGGGCGCCTTCAGGCTCACCAACCGCTTGAGCGCCAAGAGGCTCGGCATCGTCGGGCTGGGGCGCATCGGTCGGGCGATTGCGCAGCGGGCCTCCGGATTCACGATGGATGTGCGGTACCACAATCGCGGTGCGATCCCTGACGTCCCCTATGTTCACGAACCCGACCTCGCCGCGTTGGCGCGCTGGGCGGACTGTCTGGTGGTGGCGGTGGCCGGCGGCAGCGACACCAGGCATCTGGTGTCAAAGCGCGTGATCGAGGCGCTCGGCCGGAAGGGCTACCTCATCAACATCGCCCGGGGATCGGCCGTCGATGAAGAAGCGTTGACGACCGCGCTGCAGGCAAAGTCCATCGCCGGCGCGGCACTCGACGTCTACAGTGTTGAGCCCTGCTTCCCCGAGGCCCTCGCGAAGCTGGACAACGTGCTGTTGCTGCCCCACATCGGTACGGCGACGCACGAGACCCGGGCGGCAATGGGTGAGTTGGTCATCGACAACCTGAAATCATTCTTCGCGACAGGCACCGTGCTCACGCCCGTGCCGGAAGCTTGAGTTCTAAAGCGGCAAATTGATGACTCGGGCCCGCCAAGGAATGGGGGTCGTCATGCCGGAAGGCGATGCCAATATTGAAGGCCCGATCAGCCCGCCCGCCTACGGCTTCACCGCCCACGGCTGGGCTTTCAACGAGCGCAGGTAAGCAATCAGCGCGCCCATGTCGGCGTCGCTGATGTTCTTGTAGAAACCATACCCCATGGGCGGCTTGTAGGGCTTGCCATCGCGGTCCACGCCTTCACGCACGGCCTTGGCGATCTGGGCGTCGGTCCAGCTTTTCAGGCCGCTCTCGTGCGGCGTGAGGTTGCGCGAGACACTTTCGCCCCACGGGCCCTTGAAGCTCTGGCCGCCCGCGCCCAGGCTGGCGCGCTGCAGCATGCCCTTGTCGTTGCGCGGGGTGTGGCATTCCATGCAGTGGCCGATGTTGGCCAGGTATTCGCCGTATTTCACCTTGTTGGTCACGGGCGGCGCCTTGACGTTCCTGACGGCGGGGCCATAGCTGGGCGGCAGCGGGATGTTGTAGACGGACTTGGCGACCTCGTTCTTCACCGCGGGCTGGGCCCTCAGGTACGCGATGATGGCGGCGAGGTCGGCGTCGGACAGGTGGCGGTAGAACTCGATCGGCATGGGCGGGCCGATGATGGATTTGTCGGGCCGAACGCCTTCGCGGATGGCCTTGGCCAGTTGCGCGTCGGTCCATTTGCCGATGCCGGTGTCCGGGTCGGGCGTGATGTTGGCGGCGACGGCCTTGAACGGCGGCTCGTCGAACAGCATGCCGCCGGAGAGGCCTTTCTCAAACAGCGGCTGGCCTTTGTCGCCGCGCGCAAAGTGGCAGTTGCCGCAGGCCACCACGCCGTCCATCAGGTACTTGCCGCGTTCGATGAGCGCCGGTTTCTGAGACAGGGCCGCGCCGGCATGGGCGGCGAGCAGGACCGAAAGGGCCAGTTTTGAAAGCTGGGTCATGGGGTTCCCTCTTTGCTGTTGTTGCGACGTACGTCAGACCTGACGTGCATCAAGGGCGAATTATGGCCACCGGGCCGGGCGATGCAAGAGGGGCCATCAGGACGCCCGGCCGGATGAAGCCCCTGGCGGATTTTCAGTCCGGGTCGTCCCCATCCCGCCCGTGGTTGCTGCGCCAGATGGCGCGCATGAGCCACAGGCCGCCAAGCGCGGCGCCGCCGAAGCCCAGGAAACCGAAGGCCGGCAGACCGAACAGCGTGGGACCGCCCTTGACGGTCATGACGATGGACGCGCCGATGATCAGCGCGGCGATGATGAGCGCCATCGCCAGGCGGTTGGCGGCGCGGTTGATCTGGTCGCCCACGCGCTTCAAATGCGCCAGCTCGATCCCCACGTGCACACGGCCGCGGCGCGCGTTGCGCAGCAGGCGCGAGAGGTCGCCCGGCAGCTGTTCGGCCACGGCCAGCGTGCGGCGCAGGGTCTGCCAGGCGCGGGTGGCGATGACCTTGGGGCGGTAGCGCGCGCGCAGCACTTGGCGCAGCACGGGCAGCGCCTCGGCGGTCATGTGGAATTCGGGGTCGAGCCCGCGGCCCATGCCTTCCAGGCTGATGAAGGCCTTGATCAGCAGGGCCAGGTCCGAGGGCAGGCCCAAGCGGTGCTCGCGCAGGATGGTGGTGACGTCGGCCAGCATCTGGCCCAGGCTCAGCTTGGCCAGCGGCACGCCGTGGTACTGGTCGACAAAGGCTTCGATCTCGGTTTCCAGCCGGGAGAGGTTGACGCCGCGCTCGTCGCCGGTCCAGTCGAGCAGCACGTCGGCCACGGCCTGCGGCTCGCGTTCCACCAGGCCCAGCAGCAGGTTCAGCAGCTCCTCGCGCCGCCGCTCGGAAAGGCGGCCGACCATGCCGAAATCGATGAAGGCAATGCGGTTGCCGGTCAGGTAGAACACGTTGCCGGGGTGTGGGTCGGCGTGGAAGATGCCGTCCTCCACGATCATTTTCAGCACGGCGCGTGCGCCGCGCTGCGCCAGCAGGGTGCGGTCGAAGCCGGCGTCGGCGGTGAGGCGGTCGAGTTGACCGCCGGGCACGCCGCCCATGTGGTCCTGCACGTTGACGCGCTCACCCGTGTGCGCCCAGTGCACGCGCGGGATGACGATGTAGGGCAGCGCGGCCATGTTGCCGCTGATGCGTTCGGCGTGGCGGCATTCGCCGGCCAGGTCCAGCTCGCGCCGCAGCGATTTGGCGAACTCACGCACCAGCAGCTGCGGGCGGTAGGGTTTGAGGGCCGGCAATTCGGCTTCGGCCAGCGCCGCCAGCCGGCCGAGCAGGCGCAGGTCGGCTTCGAGCACTTCGCGGATGCCGGGGCGGCGGATCTTGACGACGACCTCGGTGCCGTCCTTCAGCTGCGCGCGGTGCACCTGCGCAATCGACGCGGCGGCCAGCGGCGCCACGTCGAAGCGGGCAAACACGTCCTCGGGCTCGCCGCCCAGGTCCTCGCGCAATTGCGGACGCAGCGCCTCCAGCGGCACGGGGGGCACGTGGCTGTGGAGTTTTTCAAATTCGGTGATCCACTCGGGGCCGAACAGGTCGGCGCGGCCGGCCAGAATTTGCCCGAGTTTGACGAAGGTGGGGCCCAGTTCCTCCATCGCGAGCCGCACCTGCACGGGCGGCTCGATGCGCGCCAGGTCCGCCACGTGCTCGCGCTTGAGCGCATGGCCGGCGCGCTCGAGCTTGTCGGCCAGGCCCATGCGGCGCACGGTGTCGCCGAACCCATGGCGCACCAGCACGCCGGCGATTTCCTGGAGGCGCCCGATGTCGCGCGCCGCGCCGAGAGTCTCGATCAGCATGGGCGGATGATAGCCCCGGCGCGGGCCAGGTGTTACCTGGCGTCCGGCAGTTCGATCTTCACCTCCAACACTTCCAGGTTGTCCTGGCGCTCGAGGTTGACTTTGATGTCGTCGGGGTTGATCTTGATGTATTTGCTGATCACGGCGACCAGGTCGCGCTGCAACGCGGGCAGGTAGTCGGGCTCGGCGGCGTTGCGGCCGCTGCGCTCGTGCGCCAGGATGATCTGCAGCCGCTCCTTGGCGACGCTGGCGGTCTTCTTCTTTTCACCCAGCAGAAAGGACAGGAATGACATGGCCATGGCTGCTTACTTCCCCCCGAACAGGCGCTTCAGGAACCCGCTCTTTTGCGCGTCGATGAAGCGCAGGGGTTTTTCCTCGCCGAGGAAGCGGTCGATCACGTCCTTGTAGGCCTCGGACACGTCCGTGCCCTTCATGTGGACCGCCGGCACGCCCTGGTTGCTGGCCTGCAGCACCGATTCGCTTTCGGGGATGACGCCGATGAGCTTGATGCGCAGGATGTCCTGGATGTCTTCCAGCGACAACATCTGGCCCTGGTCCACGCGGCTGGGGTTGTAACGCGTGATCAGCAGGTGTTCCTTGATGGGGTCCTTGCCTTCGATGGCGCGTTTGGTCTTGCTGGCCAGCATGCCCAGGATGCGGTCGGAATCGCGCACGCTGGAGACTTCGGGGTTGGTGACCACCAGCGCCTCGTCGGCGAAGTGCATGGCCATCAGCGCGCCGGTTTCGATGCCGGCGGGCGAGTCGCAGACGATGTACTCGAAGCCCATCTCGACCAGGTCGTTCAGCACCTTTTCCACGCCTTCCTTGGTCAGTGCTTCCTTGTCGCGGGTCTGCGAGGCGGCCAGCACAAACAGGTTGTCGCACTGCTTGTCCTTGATGAGGGCCTGGTTCAGGTTGGCCTCGCCGTGGATGACGTTGATGAGGTCGTACACCACGCGGCGTTCGCAACCCATGATCAGGTCGAGGTTGCGCAGGCCGACGTCGAAGTCGATCACGGCCGTCTTGTGGCCTCGCAGCGCGAGGCCGGTGGCGAAACTGGCGCTGGTGGTGGTCTTGCCGACCCCGCCCTTGCCGGATGTCACAACGATGATTTTTGCCATGGGAATAATGACCTTGTGAGTTGGGTTGATCCCGTCAGCATGGGGGGCCATGCTCAGGATTTGAGAGGTTCCATCACCAGCCGGTCGCCCTCGGGCCCGGCCACCAGCCGCACCTGCGTGGGCTGGCCCCAGACTTCGGGCGGCAGGGCATTTTCGGTGGTGCGGTAGATGCCGGCAATCGAAATCAATTCCGGCTCCAGGCTCAGCGCGAAGATGCGCGCCTCGGTGTTGCCGCGCGCGCCGGCAATCGCCTTGCCGCGCAGCGGCGCATACACGTGGATATGGCCATCGGCAATGACTTCGGCCCCGGCATTGACCATGGCCAGCACGACCAGGTCGCGTCCACGCGCATAGACCTGCTGGCCCGAGCGCAGGGGTTTGTCCACCACCATGGCCGACAGGGACGCGGGAGGGACTTCCTTGGGTGGCTCCTTGGGCGCCGATTTCACGGCTTCAGGCGCCGGCTTCGCAGCGGGCTTCACCGGCACGGCGTCGGGTGCGGCCACCAGGCCGGCGGCCAGCGCATCGGCGGCGTGGTCCGCAGTGCCGCCCTTGAAGGCAATGGGCGCCAGGCGGTGGCGGCGCAGCAGGGCCGTGAGCGAAACAAAGTCAAGCCGGTCCGCGTCCGCGGGCAGGGGCGTCAGGTCGATCACCAGCGGGTCGTTGTCAAAGAAATCCGGCATGTCGCCGTACTGGCGCGCCAGATCGTCCGACAGCGCGGCCAGGTCCGTGGACTTGAGCCGGAGCGCCACCAGGGGGAGGTTGGCGCTCTTGATTTCAAACGTGACAGGCGCGTTTCCTGCGATGACAACGGACATGGGGGAAATGGACTGCTCGGAAAAGAGGCAAATCTTACCAGCCGGGTGGGCATCGCCGGCGCGGTATCCACCGAAAGTTTTTCGGGCGTGAAAAGTCCGGCTGGTTTCTTCTTTGATCTTCAATAATTAAATAGCCGTAGTAGATAAGGATCGCGCCCGGATGTGGACAAGCGGTCTTTTTTCTTTCGGATCAAGGGCTTGTGTGGCTTCATCCGCTGTGGGTGAGTCTGTTTTGAGGTGTCGCGGCGGCATGAACAACCTGGCGATTCGCGCCGCGTCTGTGGATAACTGCCAGGTTGGCCGGCAAGTTTCCACAGGTTTTTATTTTTACAAAGAATGGGTCACCAGCCTGAAATCTGGGTCCTCGGGGAAGGCCTTGATGGAGAAACCCAGGCTTTTCATGAGTTTGAGCATGCCGGGGTTGTTGGTCAGCACCAGGCCTTCGATCTCGGCCAGGCCTTTTTCACGCGCCACTTCCATGATGCTGAGCATCAGGCGCGAGCCCAGGCCCCGGCCGCCGAAATCGTCCGCCACCACGAGCGAAAACTCGCAGCTGGCGCTGTCGGGGTTGGTGATGTAGCGCGACACGCCGACGATGCGCTCGGTCTCGGTGATCTCGCCATCGGCCGCGGCCCGGCGTTCCTTGAGCACCGCGACCAGCGCCATTTCGCGGTCGTAGTCGATCAGCGTGAAACGCGAGAGCATCGACGGCGGCAATTCGGTCAGCGACGAAACGAAGCGGAAGTAACGGCTCTCGGAAGACAGGCTGCGCACCAGGTCCTGCAGCATCTGGGCGTCGTCCGGGTGGATCGGGCGCACCGTGTACTGGCCGCCACCGCGCAGCGGCCACACCTGCTCGTGCTGCGCCGGGTAGGGCAGGATGGCCAGGTGGTTGTAGTCGTGGTTGCGGCCGCTGTGCGCCTGGGGGGCGTTGTCGATGACGATGCGCGCGTCCACCGCGACAGCGCCGGATTCGTCCACGATGATGGGGTTGATGTCCATCTCGCGCAGCTGGGGCAGTTCGCAGACCATTTCCGAAACGCGCAGCAGCACGTGTTCGAGCGCGTCCATGTCCACGGCGCTGGCGCCGCGCCATTCACCGAGCGTTTCCGCCACGCGGGCGCGGTCGATCAGCCGGCGCGCGAGGAACTGATTGAGCGGCGGCAGTTCCATGGCGCGGTCGTTGATGAGTTCGATCATGGTGCCGCCCGCGCCAAAGGCGATCACCGGGCCGAAAGGGTCGTCCGTCACCAGGCCGATGTAAATCTCGCGGCCGCGCTTGTGGCGCGCCATGTTCTGGATGGTCACGCCGTTGATGCGCGCGTCGGGCTGCTGGCGCGCCACGGACTGCATCATGTCGTTGTAGGTGTCGCGCACGCCGACCGCGTTCATGATGTTCAGCGCCACGCCATTGACGTCGGACTTGTGGCTGATGTCGGGCGAGTCGATCTTGAGCGCCACCGGGTAGCCCAGCTGCGTGGCGATCATCATGGCCTCGTTGGCGCTGCGCGCGAGGATGGTCTGCGTCACGGGAATGTGGAAGGCCGAGAGCAGCGCCTTCGATTCCATTTCGGTGAGCACCTTGCGGCGCTCGGCCAGCACGCTTTCGATGAGCAGGCGCGCGCCTTCGATGTCGGGCTTGGCCAGCGCGGACAGGGGCGGTGGCGTCTGCTGCAGCAACTGCTGGTTCTGGTAGAACGAGGCGATGTTGCCGAAGGCGCCCACCGCCGCCTCGGGCGTGCGGAAGGTGGGAATGAGGGCGGCATTCAGCACGCTTCTTGCCTCGCCCACGGAGGCGTCCCCCATCCAGCAGGTCAGCAGCGGCTTGCTCATGCGCGGCTTGAATTCGGCCAGTGCGCCAGCCACGGCGGCGGCGTCGCAGCCGGCCTTGGGCGAATGGATCACCAGCACGCCATCGATGCGGGTTTCCTTGCTGGCCGCCTCGACCGCGGCACGGTAGTGCTCGGGCGTGGCGTCCTCGGACAGATCGATCAGGTCGCACAGCGAAGCCAGCGGCGGCAGCAGCGGCCGCAGCGCGGTGGCGTTTTCAGGCGTGAGCTGGCCGAGCTGCAGATGGATCTCGCTGACCCAGTCCGCCGCCAGCACGCCCGGACCGCCGCCATTGGTGACGATGGACAGGCGCCGCCCCACCGGGCGGTAGCGCGAAGCCAGGCATTTGGCCGCTGAAAAAAGCTGCACAAAGGAGCGCACGCGCACCGCGCCGGCGCGGCGCAGCGCCGCGTCGAACACGTCGTCGCTGCCGACGATGGCGCCCGAATGGGTTTTCGCCGCGAGGTTGCCCGCCGGTTTGCGGCCGGCCTTGAGCACCACCACGGGTTTGGCGTTGGCGGCGGCCCGCAGCGCGCTCATGAAACGGCGCGCGCTGGAAATACCTTCGAGGTACACGACGATGCTGTGCGTCTGCGGGTCGGAAGCCAGGAAATCAAGCACCTGGGCGATGTCCACCGCGGTGTTGGGGCCGAGTGACACCACGGTGGAAAACCCCACGGCGTTCTGGCTCGCCCAGTCGAGGATGGACGCGGTCAGCGCGCCCGATTGCGACACCAGCGCCAGCGGCCCCGCGGCCGCCAGCCCGCCGGCCACGCTGGCATTCAGGCCGCTGCGCGGTCGCTGGAAACCCAGGCAGTTGGGGCCCAGCAGGTGCATGCCGTGGCGGCGCGCCACCCGGTGCAGTTCGGCGGCCAGTGTGGCGTTGATGCCGCTGGAGACGACCAGCGCCGCGCGGCACTTGATGCGCCCGGCCACTTCCAGCGCGGCCGCCACGTCCTCATGGGGCAGCGCGATGATGGCCAGGTCGGCCCGCGTCTGCGCCAGGTCGGCGAGCGTGCCGGTGGTGTGGATGTCGAGGAACGTGAGCGTTCCGGCGAAGTGCTGGCCCTGCAGGGACGCGACCAGCGCCCGGGCCTGGAGGGTTTGGGTCTCTGGCTCGTCCACCTTGCCGGCAAAGACAACGATGGATTCGGGGGAGAAAAGCGGTGTGAGGTAGTGTTTGTCCATGGAGAAAAAAATCAGTCGGCGCCGATCAGCACCTTGACGTGGGCGGCCACGCTGCGCGCCAGCGGGCTGAGCACATAGCCGCCCTCCAGGCAGGAAATGATGCGGCCCTGGCAGTGGCGTTTGGCCACGGCCATGAGTTGCTGGGTGACCCATTCGTAATCGGCCTCGACCAGGCCCAGGTTGCCCATGTCGTCTTCGCGGTGGGCATCGAAACCGGCCGAGATGTAGATCAGCTGCGGCGCAAAGGCTTCAAGCGCGGGCAGCCATTTGTCCCTGACCGCTTCACGGAACTTGTCGCTGCCCGAGCGGCTGGGCAGGCCGACATTGACCATGTTGGGGCCGACCGCGTTTTCGCCCGAGAACGGGTACAGGCCCTGCTCAAAAATTGAGCACATGAGCACACGCTCGTCGCCGCGGAAGATGTCTTCACTGCCGTTGCCGTGGTGCACGTCGAAATCGATCAGCGCGACGCGCTGCAGGCCGTGCACATCGAGCGCATGGCGGATGCCGACCGCCACATTGTTGAAAAAGCAGAAACCCATGGCCGCCGCGTGTTCGGCATGGTGGCCCGGCGGGCGCACGCTGCAGAACGCGGTGGGCACTTCGCCGGACAACACCAGGTCGGTCGCCTGAACCGCCGCGCCGGCCGCGCGCAGGGCGGCTTTCACGGTCCAGGGGTTCATGCTGGTGTCCGGATCGACCGGATGGTAGCCCTCCTGCGGCGAGGAACTGACGATTTCCCGCACATACAGCGACGAATGCGCGCGGCCAATCTGCTCTTCGGTGGCCAGTGGCGCGTCGTAGGTGTGCATGTAGTCCAGCAAGCCCTTGACCAGCAAATGGTCGTTGATGGCCCCGAGGCGTTCAGGGCATTCGGGATGGTGCGGCCCCATTTCGTGACGCACGCAATCGGCATGGGTGATGAAGGCGGACAGCAAGGCGGGCTCCTCTTGATTTTATTGGATCAATGACAGCCATTGTTCTCCGCGCGCACCCCGGCAGTCTTGATTTGAAGCAATTTGAAGGGGAATCCGAAGGGGCAAAGGCCCGGCGGGAAAAATTTCCGGCACAAAAAGTTGCCCTTGGTTGTTCTTCTAAAGGTATTACTTCTAATTAGTCGTAGTAGTAAAGGTCACACTTTTCTGTGGACAAGGTCATTTTTTTCTTTTGATTCAAGGACTTGCACGCTGTAAGCCCATGTGGGTGGATGGGTTCCGGCGCTGCGTCACGAAACTGCATAACTTGGCGGCAGGTACCTTTTCTGTGGATAAGTCATCGGTTGTGCCAGAACTGTCCACAGCTTTGTGCTTTGACCCGGCGGCGCTGGCCGCCTAGAGTCCGCCCCATGAAGTTGATTTGCAGGTCGGCGCTGCTGCTTTTGGGGGCGCTGGTGTTTTTTGGCGTGGCGGGCGTCGTGGCAACCTGGGCGCCGGACCGGCCTGTGGCGGCGCTTCAGGCGCGATGGGCGCAGCCGCCGTCGCAGTTCATCGATGTGCAGGGTCTGCAGGTGCATTTGCGTGACGAAGGGCCGCGCGACAAGGGGGCACCGGGGTCACCGGAAGGCACCCTGCCGATCGTGCTGCTGCACGGCACGTCAGCGAGCCTGCACACTTGGGAAGGCTGGGCCAGCGACTTGCGCCGGCAACGGCGGGTGGTGCGGTTTGACCTGCCGGGTTTTGGCTTGACCGGGCCGAATGCGCAGAACGATTATTCGATCGAGGTCTATGTGAAGTTCGTGACGGCCACGCTGGACGCCCTGGGTATTCAGCGTTTCGTGCTGGCGGGCAACTCACTGGGCGGCCAGATTGCGTGGGCCACGGCGCATGCGCTGCCGGTCCGGGTGGCGAAGCTGATCCTGGTGGATGCCAGCGGCTACGGCGTGGACCCGAACAACGCGCCGCTGGGTTTCCGCATCGCGGGCACACCCGTGCTGCGTGATGTGATGGCCTACACCCTGCCCCGGGGCGTGGTGGAACACTCGGTTCGCTACGTCTATGGGCACCCGGACAAGGTCACGCCGGCGCTGGTGGACGTTTACGCGGACATGATGCTGCGCGCGGGCAACCGGCGCGCGTTGTCACGGCGCATCGAACAGGGCTACACCGGTGACGTGGCGCAGATTCAGGCGCTGAAACTGCCGACGCTGATTCTCTGGGGTGGCCGCGACCGGCTGCTTCCGCCGGAAAACGCCCGGCGCTTTGCAAAAGACATCGCGGGTTCGACGCTCGTGGTGTTCGACGACCTGGGCCATGTGCCGCATGAAGAAGACCCGGCGCGCACGGTGGCCGAAGTGCGGCGTTTTCTGGGAAGTTGAAGCCCGCAGGCGCTTCAGTGGCTGCCGGTCAGCGAGGCGGCAACCATGCGTTTGAAGGGCGTGAAGCGTTCGCCCACGTGCAGGGCCAGGTCGCGCAGCGCGCGGGCCGGCGGCGTGTCGTGTGTGTAGAGCCGGGTGATGGCCTGGGTGGCGAGGTAGAGCGGCCGGGTCGCGCGGCGGTGACGTTGCTCGTAGCGTGCCAGGCCGTCTGCGGCGGCGATGTCGCGGCCGCCGGCCTGGGCGGCGCGCACGATGCCGGCCAGGTTGTCGATGCTGAGCAGGCCGAAATTGAAGCCATGCGCCGTGACCGGGTGCATGCCCACGGCGGCGTCGCCTACGCAGGCAAAACGCTGCGCCACCAGCCGGCGCGGGTACACCGCGACCAGCGGGTACGCATGGCGCGTGCTGGCCAGCGTCATGGCGCCCAGGCGCTGGGCGAAGCGGCGTGCCATTTCGGCGCCAAACGCGGGGGGTGAAAGGGCGAGCAGCGGCTCGATCTCGTGGCTGGGCAAGGTCAGCACCACGGACGAGCGGTGCGCACCGGTGGCCGGGTCGTCGTTCATGGGCAGCAGCGCGAGGGTCTGGCCGTAGTCGAACCATTCCCACGCCGCATGGTGGTGCGGCGCGTCGTGTGTCATGCAGCACACCAGCATGCTGCGGCCGAAGTCGTGCAGATCGGCCGCGATGCCCATGGCGCGGCGCGTGGCGGAAAAGCGGCTGTCGGCGGCGATCAACAACTTGCCGGTCAGTTTGACGCCGCTGGACAACGTGACCTGGCCGGCGCTGCTGCTGGTGCGCGCCTGGGCGACGGTTTCGCCGGTGAACAGCGTGATGTCGCCGTTTGTGCGCTGCGAATCCTGAACGGCTTCAAAGGCGGCGCGGCGGATCAGGTTGTTGGACACCAGCCAGCCGAGTTCGCTGTGCGGGCCCAGCGCGTGGCCGATGACCATGGCGAACGGCGAAGGACCGTTGAGCACGCGCGCGTCGCGCAGCGGCGACAGCGCGTGCGGTTCGATGCGTTCCCACAGGTCGAGCGAGCGCATGAGCTGCGCCGAATGCTGGGTCAACGCGATCTCGCGCCCGTCGAAGGCGGGGTTTTCCAGCGCGGCAAGCGGCTGCTGTTCCACCACGGCCAGGCGCAGGCCGTGGCCCGAGAGTGCGCGGGCCAGGCAGAGCCCGGCCGGACCGCCGCCGCAGATGATGAGGTCAAAGTCCATGGCGTGCAGGGTAGCCGGCCAGCGGGCGGGGCGGGTTGACGCGGGTCAAGCCGCCGCGGGATGCCGGCGGCTTATTTTTCCAGGTACCACTGAATGAAGTACTTGGCCACGAAGCCCACCATGCCGAAGGCCAGGCCGAGAAAGATCACGAAGGTGCCGAACTTGCCGGCCTTGGATTCCCACGCGAGGTGGCCGATGATGAACAGCATGTAGAGCATGAAGCCCCCCACGCCGAACGTCAGGCCGAAGGCGGCGATCTGTTCTTCCGTGAAGCCGAACATCAGGCGGCCTCTTTCGGCGGGAGCCGTTCGACCAGGGTGGAGGCGTCCACCAGGTCCCGGTAGGCGTGCCAGCTGGCGTGGCCGAGCATGGGCACGACGAAGACCAGGCCGATCAGCAGCGAGCCCAGGCCCAGCAAGGTGAAGCCCATGATGAGCGCCGCCCACAGGGCCATGGGCAGGGGGTTGACCAGCACGGTCTGCCAGCTGGTCAGCACCGCCTGCATCACGTTGGCGCGGCGGTCGAGCAGCAGCGGCATGGCCACCACGCTGGAGGCAAACATCGGCGCGGCCATCAGGCCACCCAGCGCGAGCCAGAGTTCGAACAGGTAGTGGTTCGGGGCCAGCACCACATGGCGCACAAAGTCCATGGGGGTGTGGATGGGCTGCGGCGCCAGCAGCGTGATCAGGGCGGCCGAGGTCAGTACCCAGCCGGTGCCGGCCAGTGCCAGCAGCAGGCCGAAGCGCACCAGGCTCCAGTAACTTGCGGGAAGGTCGCGGCGGGACTGCTGCCAGCGTGTCCAGGTGACGACCAGCAAGCGGAAGTTGACGGGTTCGCCCTTTTCGAGCGCGCGGCTCATGGCGTAGAGGCTGGTGGCCAGCACGGGGGCGACCACGAGAAAACCCGAGAAGGCACCGGCCAGCAGCCAGAAGCGGTCGTGCGCGAGAACAAACAGGGCGGCGCCAAACAGCGCCAGCACTCCGCCGTGGGCGAAGCTCAGCCAGCCGCACCGCGCCATGTCGCGCCAGGCCAGCGCGAGCCAGCGCAGGGGTTGGTCGAGTGCAACTTCGCGGATCGCGGGCAGATGCAGAGAGGGGGGCGGGGGTGGGACGGGATGGGGCACGGCAAGCCGGAGCTTACCGGCCCCACCTTCGCCGAGGCTTGATCTGTGTCAAGCCCCGGGCGGGAGCAAGGTCTTGGAGCTGTGCGCCCCGGACCGGGTCAGTTGCGGGGCTGGCCCATCATGCCCGGGCCCATGCCGGAACCCATGCCCATGCCGTGATCCCCGTGGTGGCCGCCTCGATGGCCGAACCGGCCGTGGCGCAGGGCTTCGCTGTCAAACACCTTTTTCTGCTCGGGCGTGAGCGTGGCGTAGAAGGCTTTGGCGGCGTCGGCGCGCTTGGTGATCTCGGCGTCACGCCGGGCTTTCAGCGCCATCATCTTGTCGATGCGTTCGGGCGTGGTGAGTTTTTCCATTTCCGCGCGGAACTGGGCGCGGTCGGCGACCAAGCGGGCTGGCGGCTGCATGGCGGCGGCAAAGGTGGTCCAGGCGCCTTCCTGGGCGGGGGCGAGCTGCAGTTTGGCCTTGATTTCGGCCATGTGTTTCGCATGGCGCTCGGCCATCCGGGCCTGCATCTTGGCGGGGTCGCCGTGGCCCCTGTGACCCATCATCGGGCCACCCATGCGTTCCTGCGCGGCGGGTCCGGTGCCGGCAGGCGGTGCCGGCGGCGTCTGGGCGAAAGCGGCCAGACCGAAGGTGGCGACCAGGCCGGCGACCAGCAGGTGTTTGTGAACTTGTTTCATTTGAGCTTCCTTTCAGTGAGAAGAAGCCTGGTGCCGCGAACCGGGCATCAGGTTGAAAGCAAGTTTGCGCGGGCCGTGTATCCGGCGCATTGCGCCAGGATAAGGGTTTGTAAAGTTCAGTGGCGGCGCTGTGGCGGCACGAACGGGGTGCGGCCGGCGATGTGGCGGAAGGTGATGCGGCCCTTGGTCAGGTCGTAGGGCGAGAGTTCCAGCGACACCTTGTCGCCCGCGAGGATGCGGATGTGGTTCTTGCGCATCTTGCCGGCGGTGTAGGCAATCAGCTCATGGCCGTTGTCCAGCGTCACGCGGAAACGCGAGTCGGGCAGCACTTCGTTGACCATGCCGCTCATTTCAATCAGTTCTTCTTTGGCCATGGCCAATACTCCTGCAAAGGTTGAATAGGGAAAACCGGTGCAGCTTGCGGGCAGGCCGGGGTGCGATCGGTCCTGGCCACTCAGCACCGCCTGGGATGCTGTTCACACCGGACAATCCGGGCTTTTGACGGTGCCGCGCCGGACTCGAATGCCAGGCACGGGAAAAAGAAGACTTCGCTGTGAAGACGGAGTTTGAACCGAACCGCCAATTATAGTCAGGCTGGCATTTTTTCACCATCAAAGCCCCCTCTCATCGCAATCAGCCGAGTCGCCCGGCCTGGTAGTCATGAACCGCCTGCATCAGTTCATCGCGCGTGTTCATGACGAACGGCCCGTATTGCGCGATCGGCTCCCGGAGCGGCTGCCCGGCGATCAGCAGGGCACGGGCCGGTCCGGCGCCCGCCGTGCGCAGGCTGACGCCGTCGCCTTCGTTGGCCAGGATCGCCATGCGATGCAGCGGCACCGGCGTGGCCTCGCCCTGGGCGTTGACCACGTCCACCGCGCCGCGATATACATAAATAAAGGCGTTGTGCGAGGCCGCAAGCGGCTGGCTGAACGCGGCGCCGCCGGCCGGAAAATGCAGGTCGAGGTACAGCGGCTGGGTTGGGTAGTCGCTGGCGTGGCGCTGCATGGCGCCGGCCGTGCCCTGGCTCTCGCCTGAAATGACGCGCACGGTCACGCCTGCGGCGGTCACCAGCTCGGGAATTTCCGCGCTCTGGATGTCGCGGTACCAGGGCGTGCACAACTTGTCTTTGCCCGGCAGGTTCAACCAGAGCTGAAAGCCCTCCATCACGCCGGCTTCCTGCTCGGGCATTTCGCTGTGGACCAGGCCGCGTCCGGCGGTCATCCACTGCACGCCGCCGTTTTGCAGCAGGCCTTCGTGGCCGGCGCTGTCCTTGTGGCGCATGCGGCCCGCGATCATGTAGGTCACGGTTTCGAAGCCGCGATGCGGGTGGTCCGGGAAGCCGGCGCCGTAGTCGTCGGGGTTGTCGCTGGCGAAGTGGTCCAGCATCAGGAAGGGGTCGAGCCGCTGCTGCAGGTCGTGCGTGAGCACGCGCGTGAGCTTGACGCCCGCGCCGTCCTGCGTGGGCTGGCCGGTGACGAGCCGCTCGACGCGGCGGGGCTGCTGGACCGAAGTCGGGGCGGTGGAAGCGTTCATACCGCGAATGATGCCGCAGCGCACGAGCCCCTGCTGCGCTGCGGGTCGTCCCGCAGGCCGGGCGCCGTGCCTCAGGTTTTGCGCTTCGTCGAACAGGTGTTCCAGCCAAAGAGGGCGTAGGGCGGGCACCAGCCCATGAGGCCGGTGGCCAGTGGCAGGATGCCGATCCAGCCCCACACGCCCACCTGGCCGGTGGCGGCCAGGCCGATCAGGACCAGGCCGACGAGGATGCGCAGAACGCGGTCAATGCCGCCGACGTTGGATTTCATGGTGACTTCCTTGAACAAGTGGTTGATGGGGGCATTGGACGCCTCACCGTGCCAAAGGTCTGTGACTTGAGTCACGCAGCCCCCTGCGGGGCTACTCAAGGCGTCAGGGCGGACGCCATGGCGCGCAGCGCGGCGCTGTCGCTGATGTGGATGCGCTCGCGCGCCAGTTCCACCCAGCCTTCGCGCTCGAACCGGCGCAGCAGGCGCGTGACGATTTCGCGCACCGTGCCCAGTTCGTCGGCCAGTCCCTGGTGGGTGGTGACCAGGTTGGAACCGCGGCCCAGCAGCGCGGCGGCCAGCCGCTGGTCGAGCTTGCGAAAGGCCACGGCGTCGATCAGGCCGGTGAGATCGGCCATGCGTTCGGCGAACAGGCCCAGCACGTCGTTGCGGAAGGCGGGCGCCTCCAGCCATTGCGCGAACACCGAAGGTGGAATCAGCAGCAGCGTGGTGGCTTTGGTGGTGACGCCGTGGGCCGTCAGCGGCTGGCTGCGAAACAGGCAGGCGCTGGACACCAGGCAGAGTTCGCCGGGCACGACGCGGTACAGCTCCAGCACCCGGCCATCGCCCGAGGAGCGCGACACCTTGACTTCGCCGTCCAGCACCATGGGGAAGCCCTGGCAGGGTGCGTTTTCGTCGAACAGCACGGTCCCGGCGGGAACCGTGACCGGCCCGATGGCCGGACCCAGTGCCGCAAGGGCCGGCTGGACGTGGGCGAGTGCGGGGTACAGGGCGGCGGGGTCGGTCATGGCGGCAAGTATTGCAGTTCGGATTTGTGGCTGCCGTTATCCATGGCAACTGGCGGGCGCGGTGCCGGCCAGGTCGTCCAGGATCGGGCAATCGGGCCGCTCGTCGCCGTGGCAGTGGTGCAGCAGATTCTGCAGGCTGCGTTGCATGGCCT
>JAHFQI010000151.1 GCA_023259355.1 Comamonadaceae bacterium | reverse complement strand
GACCCCGTACCGCCGCGTGGCGGACAGCAAGGTGACGATGCAGATCGATTACCTGTCGGCCATCGAGGAAGGCAAGTACGTGATTGCCCAGGCCAACGCGGCCCTGGACAAGGACGGCAAACTGACCGGCGACCTGGTGTCGGCCCGCGAGAAGGGTGAGTCGATTCTGGTTGGTGCCGAGCGCGTGCAGTACATGGACGTGTCGCCTGCGCAGATCGTTTCGGTCGCTGCCTCGCTCGTGCCCTTCCTGGAGCACGATGATGCGAACCGCGCGTTGATGGGCGCCAACATGTCGCGCCAGGCTGTGCCCGTGCTGCGCCCGGAAAAGCCGATGGTCGGTACTGGCATCGAGCGCGTCGCCGCGGTCGACTCCGGCACCGTGGTGACCGCCACCCGTGGCGGCCTGGTGGATTACGTCGATGCCACCCGCATCGTGATCCGCGTCAACGACGCCGAAGCGCAGGCTGGCGAAGTTGGCGTGGACATTTACAACCTGATCAAGTACCAGCGTTCCAACCAGAACACCAACATCCACCAGCGTCCCATCGTCAAGAAGGGCGACCGGTTGGCCAAGGGCGATGTGATCGCTGACGGCGCCTCGACCGATCTCGGCGAAATCGCCATCGGCCAGAACATGTTGATCGCGTTCATGCCGTGGAACGGCTACAACTTCGAAGACTCGATCCTGATCTCCGAACGCGTCGTTGCTGAAGACCGCTACACCTCGATCCACATCGAGGAACTCGTGGTCATGGCCCGCGACACCAAGCTGGGTGCCGAGGAAATCACGCGCGACATCCCCAACCTGTCCGAGCAGCAACTGAACCGCCTCGACGAGTCCGGCATCATTTACGTCGGCGCCGAAGTCCAGCCTGGCGACACGCTGGTCGGCAAGGTCACGCCCAAGGGCGAGACCACGCTCACGCCGGAAGAAAAGCTGCTTCGCGCGATCTTCGGTGAAAAAGCCTCCGACGTGAAAGACACCTCGCTGCGCGTGGACCAGGGCTCGCAAGGCACCGTGATCGACGTGCAGGTGTTCACCCGCGAAGGCATCCAGCGCGACAAGCGCGCCCAGCAGATCATCGACGATGAACTCAAGCGCTTCCGCCTGGACCTGAACGACCAGCTGCGCATCGTGGAAGCCGACGCCTTCGACCGTATCGAGAAGCTGCTGACGGGCCGCGTTGCCAACGGTGGCCCGCAGAAGCTTTCCAAGGGCACCAAGATCGACAAGGCGTATCTTTCTTCCGTCGAGAAGTTCCACTGGTTCGATATCCGCCCGGCGGAAGACGAAGTGGCAACCCAGCTTGAAAGCATCAAGAACTCGCTGGAACAGACGCGCCACAGCTTCGACCTGGCTTTTGAAGAAAAGCGCAAGAAGCTCACGCAAGGCGACGAACTGCCGGCCGGCGTGCTGAAGATGGTCAAGGTCTACCTGGCCGTCAAGCGCCGCCTGCAGCCTGGCGACAAGATGGCCGGCCGTCACGGCAACAAGGGTGTGGTCTCCAAGATCACACCGGTCGAGGACATGCCCTACATGGCCGACGGCACGCCGGTGGACATCGTGCTGAACCCCTTGGGCGTGCCTTCGCGGATGAACATCGGTCAGGTGCTGGAAGTCCACCTGGGCTGGGCCGGCAAGGGCATTGGCCAGCGCATTGGCGACATGCTGCAGGCTGAAACCAAAGCGGCCGAGATGCGGAGCTTCCTGGAGGAGCTTTACAACAGCATGGGGCGCAAGGAAGACCTGAGCCAGCTGAGCGACGACGAGTTGCTGGCCATGGCGGCCAACCTGACAGGGGGCCTGCCCTACGCCACGCCGGTGTTCGACGGTGCGTCGGAAGGCGAAATCCGCGCCATGCTCAAGCTGGCTTACCCGGATGAGGCGGTCAAGCGCAAGGGCCTGACCGAGGCCCGCACGCAGGCGCACTTGTACGACGGCCGTACCGGCGACGCCTTCGAGCGCCCGACGACGATCGGCTACATGCACTACCTGAAGCTGCACCACTTGGTTGACGACAAGATGCACGCCCGTTCGACCGGCCCCTACTCGCTGGTCACGCAACAGCCGCTGGGCGGCAAGGCCCAGTTCGGCGGCCAGCGTTTCGGCGAAATGGAAGTCTGGGCGCTGGAAGCCTACGGCGCCGCCTACGTGCTGCAGGAAATGCTCACCGTCAAGTCCGACGACGTGCAGGGCCGCACCAAGGTGTACGAGAGCATCGTCAAGGGCGAGCACTCCATTGAGGCCGGCATGCCGGAATCGTTCAACGTGCTGGTCAAGGAAATTCGTTCCCTGGGCATCGACATTGAACTCGAACGTTCTTAATTGAAAAGGAAAGAGTCACATGAAATCACTACTCGACCTGTTCAAGCAATTCACGCCCGATGAGCATTTCGATGCGATCCGCATCGGCATGGCCTCGCCCGAGAAGATCCGTTCGTGGTCTTTCGGCGAAGTGAAGAAGCCCGAAACCATCAACTACCGCACCTTCAAGCCCGAGCGTGACGGCCTGTTCTGCGCCAAGATCTTCGGCCCGATCAAGGACTACGAATGCCTGTGCGGCAAGTACAAGCGCCTCAAGCACCGCGGCGTGATCTGCGAGAAGTGCGGCGTTGAAGTCACCCAGACCAAGGTGCGTCGCGAGCGCATGGGTCACATCGACCTGGCCGCGCCCTGCGCCCACATCTGGTTCTTGAAGTCGCTGCCGTCGCGTCTGGGCCTGGTGCTCGACATGACGCTGCGCGACATCGAACGCGTGTTGTACTTTGAAGCCTACGTCGTCACCGACCCCGGCATGACCCCGCTGAAGAAATTCGGCATCATGTCCGAGGACGACTACGACGCCAAGCGCAAGGAATACGGCGACGAGTTCGTGGCCAAGATGGGCGCCGAGGGCATCAAGGAACTGCTGCAGGGCATCGACCTGGACCTGTCCATCGAGCGCCTGCGCGGCGACCTGACCGGCTCCGAAGTCAAGGTCAAGAAAAACGCCAAGCGCCTGAAGGTGCTGGAAGCGTTCAAGAAGTCCGGCATCAAGCCCGAGTGGATGGTGCTCGACGTGCTGCCCGTGCTGCCGCCGGACCTGCGTCCGCTGGTGCCGCTGGACGGCGGCCGCTTCGCGACCTCCGACCTGAACGACCTGTACCGCCGCGTCATCAACCGCAACAGCCGCCTGCGCCGTTTGCTGGAACTCAAGGCCCCTGAAATCATCGCGCGCAACGAAAAGCGCATGCTGCAGGAAGCCGTGGACTCGCTGCTGGACAACGGCCGCCGCGGCAAGGCCATGACGGGCGCCAACAAGCGCGCGCTCAAGTCGCTGGCCGACATGATCAAGGGCAAGAGCGGCCGCTTCCGCCAGAACTTGCTGGGCAAGCGCGTCGATTACTCCGGTCGTTCCGTGATCACCGTGGGCCCGACGCTCAAGCTGCACCAGTGTGGCCTGCCCAAACTGATGGCGCTGGAACTGTTCAAGCCCTTCATCTTCGCGCGCCTGGAAACCATGGGCATCGCGACCACCATCAAGGCCGCCAAGAAGGAAGTCGAATCCGGCACGCCGGTGGTGTGGGACATTCTCGAAGAGGTGATCAAAGAGCACCCGGTGATGCTCAACCGCGCACCGACGCTGCACCGCCTGGGCATCCAGGCCTTCGAGCCGATCCTGATCGAAGGCAAGGCGATCCAGCTGCACCCGCTGGTTTGCGCGGCCTTCAACGCCGACTTCGACGGCGACCAGATGGCCGTTCACGTGCCGCTGTCGGTGGAAGCCCAGATGGAAGCCCGCACCCTGATGCTGGCCTCCAACAACATCCTGTTCCCGGCCAACGGCGAGCCGTCGATCGTGCCGTCGCAGGACGTGGTGCTGGGCCTGTACTACACCACCCGTGACCGCATCAATGCCAAGGGCGAAGGCCTGGTGTTCTCCGACACCGGTGAAGTCCAGCGCGCCCTCGACGCGGGCGAGGTCGATCTGACCGCCAAGATCAGCGTGCGCCTGACCGAGTACGACAAGGACAAGGCGACCGGCGAGTTCGTGCCGTCCACGAGCCTGGTGGAAACCACCGTGGGCCGTGCCCTGCTCAGCGAAATCCTGCCCAAGGGCCTGCCTTTCTCCAACATCAACAAGGCGTTGAAGAAGAAGGAAATTTCCAAGCTCATCAACGTCTCGTTCCGCAAGTGCGGCCTGAAAGAGACGGTGGTGTTCGCCGACAAGCTGCTGCAGAACGGCTTCCGCCTCGCGACCAAGTCGGGCATCTCGATCTGCATCGACGACATGCTCGTGCCCAAGGAAAAGCCGGGCATCATCGAGCGCTCGGAAAAAGAGGTCAAGGAAATCGAACAGCAGTACGTTTCCGGTCTGGTCACCTCCGGCGAGCGCTACAACAAGGTGGTGGACATCTGGGGCAAGGCCGGCGACGAAGTCTCCAAGGTCATGATGGCCCAGCTGGCCAAGCAAAAGACCACCGACCGCAACGGCAAGGAAGTCGATCAGGAATCGTTCAACTCGATCTACATGATGGCCGACTCCGGCGCCCGCGGTTCCGCCGCGCAGATCCGCCAGCTGGCTGGCATGCGGGGCCTGATGGCCAAGCCGGACGGCTCCATCATCGAGACCCCCATCACGGCCAACTTCCGTGAAGGCCTGAACGTGCTGCAGTACTTCATCTCCACCCACGGTGCCCGAAAGGGTCTGGCGGACACGGCGTTGAAGACGGCCAACTCGGGTTACCTGACCCGCCGTCTGGTCGATGTGACGCAGGATCTGGTCGTGACCGAGCAGGATTGCGGCACCCACAATGGCTCGCTGATGCGCTCCATCGTGGAAGGCGGTGAAGTGATTGAGTCGCTGCGCGACCGTATCCTGGGCCGCACGACGGCCGACGACGTGCTCCATCCTGAGAACCGCTCGGTGCTGGTCAAGGCCGGCGACATGCTCGACGAGGACGTCATCGACGAACTCGAAGCCGTGGGTGTGGACGAGATCAAGGTGCGCACCGCGCTGACCTGCGAAACCCGCTTCGGCATCTGCGCCAAGTGCTACGGACGCGACTTGGGCCGTGGCGGCCTGATCAACGGCGGCGAAGCTGTCGGCGTGATCGCTGCCCAGTCGATCGGCGAACCCGGCACGCAGCTGACGATGCGGACCTTCCACATCGGTGGCGCCGCATCGCGCGCCGCCATCGCCTCCAGCGTGGAAGCCAAGTCCAACGGCATCATCGGCTTCAACGCCACGATGCGCTACGTGACCAACAGCAAGGGCGAACTGGTGGTGATTGCCCGCTCCGGCGAGATCATCATCCATGACGAGCACGGCCGCGAGCGCGAGCGCCACAAGGTGCCCTACGGCGCGACGCTGACCGTCAAGGCCGACCAGACCATCAAGGCCGGCACGATCCTCGCCAACTGGGACCCGCTGACGCGCCCGATCATCACCGAGTTCGCCGGCCAGGCGAAGTTCGAGAACGTCGAGGAAGGCCTCACGGTGGCCAAGCAGGTGGACGAAGTCACCGGCCTGTCCACGCTGGTCGTGATCGATCCCAAGCGCCGCGGCGCCGCCAAGATCGTGCGTCCGCAGGTCAAACTGATCGACGCCACCGGCAACGAAGTCAAGATTCCGGGCACCGACCATTCGGTGACGATCGGCTTCCAGATCGGTTCGCTGATCCAGGTGCGCGACGGCCAGGACGTGGGCCCGGGCGAAGTGCTGGCGCGTATTCCGGTCGAAGGCCAGAAGACCCGCGACATTACCGGCGGTCTGCCTCGCGTGGCCGAGCTGTTCGAGGCGCGTTCGCCGAAGGACAAGGGCATGCTGGCCGAGATGACCGGTACCGTGTCGTTCGGCAAGGAGACCAAGGGCAAGGTTCGCCTGCAGATCACCGATCCGGAAGGCAAGGTCTGGGACGAGCTGATTCCGAAGGAAAAGAACATCCTGGTGCACGAAGGCCAGGTGGTCAACAAGGGCGAGTCCATCGTGGACGGCCCGGCCGATCCGCAGGACATCCTGCGCCTCCTGGGCATGGAAGAGCTGGCCCGCTACATCGTCGATGAAGTGCAGGACGTGTACCGTTTGCAGGGTGTGAAGATCAACGACAAGCACATCGAGGTGATCGTTCGCCAGATGCTGCGCCGCGTCGTGGTCGAGAACACCGGCGAGTCGAGCTACATCGCCGGCGAGCAGGTGGAGCGTTCGGAAATGCTTGACACCAACGACGCGCTGCGCGCCGCGGGCAAGATCCCCGCGACGTACACCAACCTGCTGCTGGGCATTACCAAGGCCTCGCTGTCCACCGACAGCTTCATCAGTGCCGCATCGTTCCAGGAAACGACGCGCGTGCTGACCGAAGCCGCCATCATGGGCAAGCGCGACGAACTGCGCGGTCTGAAGGAAAACGTCATCGTCGGTCGCCTGATCCCCGCGGGCACCGGTCTGGCGTACCACCAGGCGCGCAAGGCCAAGGACCAGATGGACGAGGCCGAGCGCCGCGCCATTGCCGACGCGGAAGCCGCCGAACTGGCCGAAGCCGGCGAGGCCACGGCCTCTTCGGGAAGTGGTGAGGGGCCTGCAGCCGACTAAACGGATTGCGCCATGAGTGATCGCGCCCAAAGCCCGCATGGTGCCGGCTTTGGGCGTTTTTCATTGGCTGGTCAACGGATGCGAACGATTTTCCTCACTGGTGACGTTTGGTCATGACCACCACCTCATTCCTCGTGGGCATGGGCGGCGCGGTGGTGCTGTTCTGGGCCATCGGCGCCTTCAACCGCCTGGTGCGTTTGCGCTCCGAGGTGGTCAAGGCTTTTTCCGCCCTCGACAATGTCCTGTCGGTGCAGCCGGCGCTGATCCAGGCTTCGCTTCCGGCGTCCCTGATCCCGTTGGTCGATGCGGTGCCGTCGCAGCTGGATGCGATGGACGGGGCGACGGCGGAGTGGCTGCGCCTGCACGCCGCCGGCGAACAGTTCGCCCGTTCGCTGGCCCGCGCGCGGGCCCGGCCCCTCGATCCCGAGGCCCTGTCGGCGTTGTCCGCCGCGCAGAGCGTGCTGGACGGTGTGTGGCAACGTGGCGCGCCTGCGGCGGAGCCGGGCGTCGGCGGGGTGTTGCCCGAAGGCTTGCAATCGCGGCTTGCGCATCTGGCCGACCAGGCGGTGGTCCCGGCGGGCGGGTTCGACCTGGCTGTCCAGGCCTACAACGCGGCCATCCGGCAATTTCCTGCCCTGGTGCTGGCGCGTGTCTGGGGCTTCAAGGCCGCGGGCACCTTCTGGCCGCGAAATTTGGAATGACTGAAACGTTTGATGAGGAGCCCAGGCGATTGACTGCGGTGCAAATTCCCCTTTGGCGGCAACTTCAGGCCACCGCCCATGTTTTGTCCGAGGTGCGCGCCGGGCGTTCGCTGACGGCGGTGCTGGAGCGGGTGGACCGCGAGTTGCGCCCCGGCGTTCAGGCCCTCTCGTTCCATGTCATGCGCTGGCTGGGGCGCGCCGATGCCCTGCGCGGGCAACTCGCCCGGCGGGCGCCGCCCGAGCCGGTTGACGCGCTGCTGTGCGTGGCCCTGGCCATGATCTGGCGTGGTGAAGACGCGCCCTACGAGGCCTTCACGCTGGTGGACCAGGCGGTCGAAGCCGCCAAGCGCAGCCCGGCCACGCGGCCCCAGGCCAGCTTCGTCAACGCCTGCCTGCGGCGTTTCCTGCGTGAACGCGATGCCCTGGTGGCCGCCACGGACCGCGACCCCATCGCGAAATGGAACCACCCGCGCTGGTGGGTGGCACGCCTGAAGAACGACCACCCGAACCATTGGGAGGCCCTTTTGCGCGCCAGCAACACCCCGGCGCCCATGATGCTGCGGGTCAATGCCCGGCGGGCGACCGTGGCCGCTTATCTCCAGACGCTGCAATCGACGGGCATCCACGCCACGCCGGTGGGGGAGGCCGGCGTTGTGCTGGAGCAGCCCCGTCCGGTGCAGGACATTCCGGGTTTCGCCGAGGGTGTGGTGTCGGTTCAGGACGCCGGCGCCCAGATGGCCGCGCCGCTGTTGCTCCAAGGTCTTGAGGCCTCGGGACCGTTGAACATTCTGGACGCCTGCGCCGCGCCCGGCGGCAAGACCGCGCACCTGCTGGAGGCTTCGGCCGCCCGGGTCACGGCGCTGGATATCGACGCGCTGCGCTGCGAGCGCATCACGCAGAACCTGGAGCGCCTGGGGCTCGCGGCCCGGGTCATCGCCGCCGATGCCGCCGAGCCGGCCGGCTGGTGGGATGGCGCGCTTTTTGATGCGATCCTGCTGGATGCACCCTGCACCGCCTCGGGCATCGTACGCCGCCACCCGGACGTGCGCTGGCTGCGGCGGGAAGGCGATATCGCCCAGCTGGCGTCCATCCAGGCCCGGCTGCTGAAGACGCTCTGGCCGCTGCTCAAGCCCGGCGGACGGCTTCTCTACTGCACCTGCTCGGTGTTTCGCCAGGAAGGCAGCGACCAGATCAAAGCGTTTGTTGCAAACAACACCGATGCCATCGTCAGGCCGTCACCGGGGCATTTAATGCCCCATTCCCGGGCGGAGGGCGAATCTGTCCCGGACAATCAGGGCGGTGATCACGACGGCTTTTTTTACGCGCTGCTTGAGAAACGTCCGGCTTAGCCTGGCGCCGTGGCTGGTCTGCGTGCTGACGCTGGCCGCCATGCCGCAGGGGGCCCTGGCCGACGCGACTCCCCTGGAAATTACCCAGCTGCGGCTGGAGCGCGCCGACGATGGCCTGTTCGTGACGGCCCAGATGAAGCTCGATCTCCCCACCATCGTGGAGGATGCCTTGCACAAGGGCATCGCGATTTTCTTCGTCGCCGAGGCGGAGCTGCTGCGCGACCGCTGGTACTGGTACGACAAGAAGATGGCCGTCGCGGCAAGGCACATGCGATTGGCCTACCAGCCGCTCACGCGGCGCTGGCGGCTCAACATGTCGTCCGAACCCATCGGCAATGTGGGCTTGGGCGTGAGTTTCAGCCAGAGTTTTGAAACCCTGCCCGAGGCCATGCAGGCGGTGCAGCGTATCTCGCGCTGGAAAATCGCCGAGGCCGGCGCGCTGGACGCCGATGCGCGCCACAACGTCGAATTCCGCTTCCGCCTCGACATGTCGCAGTTGCCGCGGCCGTTCCAGATCGGCGTGGTCGGCCAGTCCGAGTGGAATCTGGTGGCCTCGCGCAACATCCGCCTGAATCCGGAGAACGCAAAATGAACCGGCCCGGGGTGAACGCCGCGACAGGCCGCGTTCATCATTCACGGGCGGTGCGCTGGGCGGTGGGGGTCGGGGTGGCCATCATGGTGGCGCTGGGCCTTGTGCTGCTTTTCCTGCTGACCCAGGCCACCAACAACCGCGAACTCTACGAGCGCAACTATGCGCGCCTGTTCGTTCTGAACGTGGTGGTGGCCGCCTTGCTGGTGAGCATCATCGTGTGGGTGGTGGTGCGCCTGGCGCTCCGGCTGCGGCGCGGCAAGTTCGGCAGCCGGTTGCTGGTCAAGCTCGCGGCCATCTTCGCGCTGGTGGGCTTTGTGCCCGGGGTGCTGATTTACGTGGTGTCCTACCAGTTCGTTTCCAGGTCGATTGAAAGCTGGTTCGACGTCAAGGTCGAGGGGGCGCTGGACGCGGGCCTGAGCCTGGGGCGCGCCACGCTGGACACC
>JAHFQI010000150.1 GCA_023259355.1 Comamonadaceae bacterium | reverse complement strand
CCATCCAGGCTGATGTAGGCCAGGTCGAACTTGGACGCTTCGACTTCGGCCGGATCTTCTTCGTCCAGGTCGCGCAGGGCCACGATTTCGGGGTGGCGGAACAGGGCGTTGGCGTCAAAGTTGAACTTGGCGTCCAGTGCCATCAGCTGGTTCTTGCTGTCGCGGTTCAGGGGGTTGATTTCCACCAGCGACGCGTCGGTGTCCATGTAGCACTGGTAGAGCTTCTGGAACACATCCACGGCCTGGGCGATGGACTCGGCGGGCAGGCCGATGCCGTTGGCGATCTTGGCCGCTTGTTCAGCGCCCAGACCGGTCAGCGGGTCGATGAATTCGGTGATGATCTTCTCGGGCGTGGAGTGGGCCACTTCCTCGATGTCCATGCCGCCTTCGCTGGATGCGATGAAGGCCAGCTTCTGCGTGGCGCGGTCGGTCACGATCGAGACGTAGTATTCCTTCTGGATGTCGGCGCCGTCTTCGATGTAGAGGCGACGCACCTTCTGGCCTTCAGGGCCCGTCTGGTGCGTGACCAGCTGCATGCCCAGGATGTCACCGGCCAGCCGCTTGACATCGTCGATGCTCTTGGCCACTTTCACGCCGCCGCCCTTGCCGCGGCCGCCTGCGTGAATCTGTGCCTTGACCACCCACACCGGGCCGCCAAGTTTTTGGGCGGCTTCCACCGCCTCCTGCACTGTGAATGCCGGAATGCCACGCGGCACCGGCACGCCAAACTTGCGCAAGATTTCCTTGCCTTGGTACTCGTGAATCTTCATGAGGTCTCTCTCAGGAGTGGATGGTTTCGACCCAACCGCCCCGGCGAGCAGCCGGACGGCAGGCACTGGACATAGCAACCGCGAAATGTATCATGTTGCAGCGCACCAATCGCGAGACCGGGCACGGCTTTGCATAATGCATAATTATATTGGTGGCCATCTGAACTGAAACTGACGAGAGGTGTTCCGCCATGACCAAGGTATTTATTGACGGTGAAGCCGGCACCACCGGCCTGCAGATTCGCGAGCGGCTGCAAGGGCTGCCACAGGTGCAGGTGGTCAGCATTGCGCCCGAATTTCGCAAGGACCCCGGCGCCAAGCGCGACCTCATGGCGCAGGTGGATCTGGTCATTCTGTGTCTGCACGATGACGCTGCCGTCGAGTCGGTTGCCATGATCGACAGCCTGCCTGGCAAGAAGCCCAAGATCATTGACGCCTCCACCGCGCACCGCACTGCGCCGGGCTGGGTGTTCGGCTTTCCCGAGTTGGCCGCCGGCCAGCGCGACGCCGTCAAGGCCGCCGACCGGGTCGCCAATCCGGGCTGTTACGCCACCGGTGCCATTGCCCTGATCCGCCCGCTGGTGGACGCCGGCCTGATCCCGAAAGATTTCCCGCTCGCCCTGCCTTCGGTCAGCGGCTACTCGGGTGGCGGGCGCACGATGATCGAGGCCTATGAAAAAGGCGAGGCGCCCCTGTTCGAAACCTACGCGCTCGGCCTCAAGCACAAGCATCTGCCCGAGATCATGGCGTACACCGGGCTGACCCGCCGGCCGCTGTTCGTGCCGTCCGTGGGCAATTTCAAGCAGGGCATGCTGGTGCAACTGCCGCTGCACCTGGACCTGCTGCCCGGCAAGCCGAAGGCCGCGGACCTGCACGATGCATTGGTGGCCCACTACGTCAAGAGCAGCAGCCCCGAAGGCTGGGTCAGCGTGGAGCCGGCGCCCGAGAGCGGCAAGCTGGACGCGCTGGCGCTCAACGACACCAACCGGATGGAGTTGCGGGTCTTCGGCAACGACAGCGTTCACCACGCCGTGCTGATTGCCCGGCTGGACAACCTGGGCAAGGGCGCCAGCGGCGCGGCAGTGCAGAACCTCAAGCTGATGCTGGGCTTGTGAAGATGGCGCGCGCCGGCTCAGTCGTCGGCGTCGTCCGCCCCTGAAACCACGCGGCGGATCGCCTCGGCCCCGAAGCCGCGGGAGGCCAGAAAACGCATCTGTTTGGCCCGGCTTGCGGCATCGGTTGCGGGTTCGCCGAACTTCTTGCGCCAGACCTCGCGCGCCCGGTCCAGTTCCGTGCCCTGCAGTTGCGCCACGGCCTGCTGCACGGCTTGGGCGTCCAGCCCCTTGGCCTGCAATTCCTGGCGGATACGCGAGGCGCCGAGCCGGCCGGCACGCCGGTGCACCACCGAGTCCACCACGCGCTGCTCGTTGATGAAGCCCTTGGCCTGCAGTTCGTCGAGCACGCGCACGAGCTCACCAGGCGCCTCTTCAAACGACTTGAGCTTGCGCTCCAGTTCCACGCGCGAATGTTCGCGTGTTGCCAGGCAGCGCAGTGCGCGGCCCTTGAGGGACAGGGTGGGGCGGGGCAGCATGCAATGCGCTACAAATTTCTGAAGGAAATCAGCGGAAGGTTACGCACCGCTCCATGACGGTCGCTCAGGCGGCTTCCACGGCTTCCGGCAGCAGCGGAATGCCCAGTGACTCGCGCACCTTGTTCTCGATTTCGTGGGACAGGGTCGGGTTCTCGCGCAGGAACTCGCGGGCGTTGTCGCGGCCCTGACCGATCTTCTCGCCGTTGTAGGCGTACCAGGCGCCGGACTTGTCGATGATGCGCGCGTTCACGCCCATGTCGATGATTTCGCCTTCGCGGCTGATGCCCTCGCCGAACAGAATGTCGAACTCGGCCGTCTTGAATGGTGGCGACACCTTGTTCTTGACCACCTTGACCTTGGTCTCGTTGCCGATGGCGTCGTCGCCCTTCTTGATGGTGCCGGTGCGGCGGATATCGAGGCGCACCGAGGCGTAGAATTTCAGCGCGTTGCCGCCGGTGGTGGTCTCCGGGCTGCCGAACATCACGCCGATCTTCATGCGGATCTGGTTGATGAAGATCACCATGCAGTTGGTCTTCTTGATGTGGGCCGTGAGCTTGCGCAGCGCCTGGCTCATCAGGCGGGCCTGCAGGCCTGGCAGGGAATCACCCATCTCGCCTTCGAGCTCGGCCTTCGGGGTCAGGGCTGCCACCGAGTCCACCACGATCAGATCGACCGCGCCGGAGCGCACCAGGCTGTCCACGATTTCCAGCGCCTGCTCGCCCGTGTCGGGCTGGCTGATCAGCAGGTCCTGCAGGTTCACGCCGAGTTTTTGCGCGTACTGGATGTCCAGCGCGTGCTCGGCGTCCACGAAGGCGCAGGTGCCGGCCTGCTTCTGCATCTCGGCAATGACCTGCAGCGTCAGCGTGGTCTTGCCCGAGGATTCCGGGCCGTAGATCTCGATCACCCGGCCGCGTGGCAGGCCGCCCACGCCCAGCGCGATGTCCAGCCCCAGCGAGCCGGTGGAAACCACCTGGATGTCCTCGATGACTTCGCCCTCGCCCAGGCGCATGATGGTGCCCTTGCCGAACTGTTTTTCGATCTGGGCCAGGGCCACTTGCAGGGCCTTGGCTTTTTCGCTGCTGGCGGCGGTGTTGGCGCCTTTGACGGGTGCGTCCATGAAAATCTCCTTGAAAATCAATGTTTTGGGTGAGTCCGTGGTCTGTGGTTTATGACAGGCTGGATGCTTGAACAGTACTTTAACGCAGCCGGTCAAAACAAGTAAATAGATTTTTAAGTCAGTTTGCCTTACGATTTGCGCATGCCCCAGACTCCTCTCGCTCCGGCCTTTTCCCATGGGGAGGCGATGGCGGCCGGGGCTTCCCGGGACCGCCTGGTGGACGGCTGGCGCCAGACCCATCTTGGCCGGCTGCTGGGCCACGCCATGCGCCGCTTCGACGCCCGCGTGCTGGCGCTCATGGCCGGCAGCGTGGCGGTGCCGCTGGCCTTGTCCAACCTCGCCGCACGTGAGCAGGTGAGCGCGGCGCACATCCACATCACGCGCCACCTTGCGCTGGAAGGCTCGCGCCTGACCGCGCTGGCCGCCGCCGCGGGCATGAGCAAGCAGGCCATGGGCGACCTCGTGGACCAGTGCGAGGCCTGGGGTCTCGTCACCCGCGAGGTGGACCCCCTGGATGCACGCGCCCGGCTGGTTCGTTTCACGCCCGCGGGCCTGGCCTGGCTGGAAGCTTTCAAGGACGCCGTGGCCCAGGCCGAGGACGAATTCCGCGCCGCCGTGGGCGATGAAGTCGCCACCGTTGTTGCCCTGGGGCTGGAAGCTTATGCGGCCTGAGCACCCATGGGCCTAGAATTTGCCTGAAGCGCGCGGCAACATTGCCCGACGACAACAAGGAGACCGCCATGCGAATTCTGATTGCTGAAGACGACCAGGTGCTGGCCGATGGCCTGCTGCGCACGCTGCGCAGTTCGGGCGCGGCAGTGGACCATGTCGCCGACGGCTCCCAGGCCGACGCCGCCTTGATGACCAACACCGAGTTCGACCTGCTGATCCTGGATCTCGGCCTGCCCAAGATGCACGGCCTGGAAGTGCTCAAGAAACTGCGCGGGCGCGGCTCCGCGTTGCCGGTGCTGATCCTGACCGCCGCCGACAGCGTGGACGAGCGCGTCAAGGGCCTGGACTACGGCGCCGACGACTACATGGCCAAGCCGTTCAGCCTGCAGGAACTCGAAGCCCGCGTGCGGGCGCTCACGCGGCGCGGCATGGGCGGCGCCAGCTCCACCATCAAGCACGGCCCGCTGATCTACGACCAGGCGGGGCGCGTCGCGACCATCGACGGCAAGATGGTCGAACTCTCCGCCCGCGAGCTGGGCCTGCTGGAGGTGCTGCTGCAGCGCGCCGGGCGCCTGGTCAGCAAGGACCAGCTGGTCGAACGCCTGTGCGAGTGGGGCGAGGAAGTGAGCAACAACGCGATCGAGGTCTACATCCACCGCCTGCGCAAGAAAATCGAGAAAGGCCCGATCCGCATTGCCACGGTGCGCGGCCTGGGCTACTGCCTTGAAAAAATCGCGGGCTGAACCGATGGCCGCCGGGCTCCCTCGTGGCGTGTGGTCCCGGTCCTCCGGGATGGCTGGCTGGCGTCAGCGGCAGTGACAAAGGAGAGCTGGTCGCTCAAGCTGTTCCAGCGGGAGCAGCGCTCGCTGTTCGGCGAGATTCTTGACTGGATGCTCACGCCGCTGCTGCTGCTCTGGCCCATCAGCCTGGCGCTGACCTGGCTGGTGGCGCAGGGCATCGCCGACAAGCCGTTTGACCGCGCCCTGGTCTACAACGTGCAGGCGCTGGCGCAACTGGTCAGCGTGGGGCCCGGCAGCCGGGTTCAGTTCAACCTGCCGCTGCCGGCCAGTGAAATTCTGCGCGCGGACGATGCCGACCTCGTGTACTACCAGGTGCTTGGCGTCAAGGGCGAGTACCTGAGCGGCGAAAAGGAGCTGCCGCTGCCGGCGGCGGACGAACCCGTCGCGCCGGGCGAGGTTCGCATGCGCGACGACGAGCTGCGCGGCCTGGAAGTGCGCGTGGCCTACACCTGGGTCAAGCTGCCGGTGCCGGGGGCCCTGCCGGCCCTGGTGCAGGTGGCCGAAACGCGCGAGAAACGCAAGGTGCTGGCTACGGAAATCATCAAGGGCGTGATGCTGCCGCAGTTCGTGACCCTGCCGCTGGCGGTGCTGCTGGTCTGGATGGCGCTGGTGCGCGGCATCAAGCCGCTGAGCCAGCTCGAAGAGCGCATCCGCGCGCGCAAGCCCGACGATCTCAGCCCGCTCGACGAAAAAACCGTGCCGCTGGAAGTGGCGCCGCTGGTCTCGTCCGTCAACGACCTCCTGACCCGGCTGAAGGAGTCGATCGCCACGCAAAAGCGCTTCCTCGCCGATGCCGCGCACCAGCTCAAGACGCCGCTGGCCGGGCTTCGCATGCAGGCCGACCTGGCGCTGCGCGAGGGCTCCAGCGAAGAAGACCTCAAGCACTCGCTCAAGCAGATCGGCCGCTCCAGCGTGCGCGCCACCCATACCGTGAACCAGCTGCTGGCGCTGGCGCGCGCCGAGGCCGGGGGCGCGGCGCTGAGCCGCGTGCCCTGCGACATGGCGAGGCTGACCATGGACGTGGTCCAGGACTCGGTGCCGCGCGCGCTGGAAAAGCGCATCGACCTCGGCTACGACGGCGCCACGCCGGGCGCCACCGGCGTGATGCTCAGCGGCAATCCCACGCTGCTCAAGGAACTGGTGCGCAACCTGGTGGACAACGCCATCAACTACACGCCGTCCACCGAAGAACGCCCGGGCGTGATCACGGCGCGTGTGCTGACGGACCCCTTCGGCCAGGTGCTGGTGCTGCAGGTCGAAGACAACGGGCCGGGCATCCCCGAGGCCGAGCGCGAACTGGTGTTCCAGCCGTTCTACCGGGTGCTGGGCACCAACGTGGACGGCTCGGGCCTGGGGCTGCCCATCGTGCTGGAAATCGCCCAGCAGCACGGCGCCACGGTATCGGTCGATGAGGCGCACCCGGGCCAGAACCCGCCGGGGGCCTGTTTCAGCGTGCGTTTTGCCGCCGGCGGGCTCGTTGCCAGCGGCGCCTGACGCCGAACTCAGTCCAGCGCAGTGTCGAACGCGGGGGGCATGTGGCTCAGGCCGCCTTGTAGAGGTTGAGCTGCAGGCGCTCGCGTTCGATGACGCGGGCCACGGCGGGCTGGGCCGCCACCCGCTGGACGAAGGCCCAGAGGTCGGGGAAATCCAGGGGGTTGATGCCGGCAATGCTGCCCCAGCGCGTGAGCGTCAGGGAATAGGCGTCCATTGGGCCGAAATTCGCGCCGCCGAGCCAGGCCTGGCCCGCGGCCGCCGCGCGCTGCACCAGTGCCTGCAACTCGCCCAGCATGCCGCGGTAAAGCCCGGTGTTGTAGGCGCGCAGGTCGCCGTGCACCGATGCGTTGTCGGTGAACTTCTGCGGCATGAAGATGTGGGTGAAGGTGGGGTGCACCGTGTTGTTCATCCAGGCCAGCGTCTCCATCACCCGGGCCCGGGCCAGCGGCTCCGCGGGCAGGAAAGCCATCTGGGGAAACCGGTCGTTCAGGTAGGTGATGATGGCCAGGATCTGCGTGATCACCTGGCCGCCGTCCACCAGCACCGGCACCTGGCTGCGCGGGTTGATGGCCTTGTACTCGGGGTCATGTTGCGCGCCCTTGTGCAGCTTGACCATGGTCGGCTCGAACGGCTCGCCGGTGGCCTCCAGCAGGGTGTGCGGCACGAAGGAGCAGGCGCCGGGCGCGAAATACAGCTTGAGGGTCATGAGGGGTCTCCGGGTTGTGGGGGCATCAGCGGCAGGGCCGAAGCGGCTTGCCGGCCAGCGCCGTCTTGAATTCATCGAGGCGCGGCTTGAGGGTGTCATCGACCAGCGGGAGCTTGAGCCACTGGCCGCGCAGTTCGCCGTGCTCCTGGAGCACGCGCGCGGTGCGCACGCCGCGCCCGGCCAGCTGGCGCAGGCCTTCGCTGGCCGCCGCTTCGGTGGGGTAGCTGCCCAGCGAGAGGCCGGGTTCCAGCGTGGCGTTGGCCAGCGGCTCGAAGCGGACATTCAGCCCGCGCAACTCGCCGCGTTTCTTGTTGACCGCTTCCGCATTGGCGTATTTGCCCATGTAGACGATCCAGCGCGCCGGCTCCACGCCGCTTTCAAGCAGCCAGGCCCCGGCGGGCCAGGCCGTCGTTAGCGCCTGGCGCAGCGCGGCCGCCTGGCGCTCGTCGAACAGGCCGGCCTGCAGGCACTCGGCGGGGCGCGGCGCCGGCAGGGCGGCCTGGGCGTCCAGTCGCCGCAGTTCGTCGGCGCCGAGCCGGCGCAGCTTTTCGGGGTGGATTTGCTGCGCCAGGCGCTGGGGCTCGGTCTGCTGAATGGGCGCCCAGCCGTAGACCTGCAGCAGGCTCTGCGACCACGCGAAATACACGCCGTTGGCGAGCAGCAGGATCAGGACGAGCAGGCGCAGCATCGATGGATCAGGGTTTTGCGGGGGCCTGCGGGCGCACGCTGACCTCGGCGCTGGTGACCTGCTTCATGCCGGCGGCCGTATGCACCAGCAAGGCGCCGCTCTCATCGACGCCGTGTGCCGTGCCCTGCAGGCCGTCGCTGAGTGTCACGGCGCGATCGCGCAGCACGTCGCGGGCGTTGAAACGGGCTGCGAAGGGCGCAAACCCCAGGGATTCGAAGGCCTTGACGGCCTGTACCAGCGGCGCGGCCAGCCGCAGCAGGGCCTGCGCCGCGTCAATGCCCGGCAGCAGCTCCTGGAGCGCCGCAGGCGGCGTGGAAAGCCCCGCCGCCTCGCACGGCGCGATGTTCACGCCGACGCCGATCACCGCATGGCGCTGCGCACCGAAGGTCGCGGTCTCGATCAGGATGCCGGCGAGCTTGCGGTCCTGCCACCACAGGTCGTTGGGCCACTTGAGGCCGACCGCCGGGTGCAGGCTTTCCGCCACGCCGACCCCCACGGCCAGCGACAGGCCCGACCAGTCCGCCGGCGCCAGCGGCAGGGCCAGCGAGAACATCAGGGACTCGCCCGGCGTGCCGCGCCAGTCGCGGCCCAGGCGGCCGCGTCCCGCGGTCTGGGCTTCGGCCACCAGCAGCACCGGCTCCAGCCGGCCGGCGCGGGCGCGCCGCATCAGTTCGGTGTTGGTGGAGTCGATCTCGGGCAGGATTTCCACGGTGAAGCCGGGCAGCAGGGGCGCCACGGCTTCCCAGATGGCCTCCGCGGGCCAGCGGATCACAGGGGTCATGGGTGGTTCGCCTTTTCAGCGCCGGGCTTTCACCTGGCTGGGGATCTTCGGCGTGGCCGGGCGCCGCTTGGGCGCGAGCAGCGTGCCGCGGCAGTTGGCGCTGCCGCACCAGCAGGGGTATTCGGCCTTGAGTTTGGGCGTGTAGCGCTCGTCGATGATCAGGCCGTAGTCGTAGTTGAGTTCTTCCCCGGCCTGGATGTCGCGCAGCGCCTTGATGAAAATGCGCCCGTCCTGTTCGTCGGCTTCGCAGTTCGGGTCGCAGCTGTGGTTGATCCAGCGCGAGGAGTTGCCGCCATGCAGCGCGTCGATGACCCGGTCCGCGTCCACATGGAAGTAGAAGGTGTGGTTCGGGTCCTCGGGGTCGTGCGGATGGCGGTCCTGCGCCTCGTCCCAGCTGATGATCTCGCCCACGTACTCGATGATCGTTTCACCCTCGGCGATGTCCTGCACCGCGAACACGCCCTTGCCGTGCACGCCGGAGCGGCGGGTCTGGATTCGGCGGGCCGGGGCGGGGGCGGGCTTTTTGGACACGGTCTGAAAATTTGGTATGGTGAATTCGTATGGGCGCGTGGGCGCCCGCGTATGGGTGTGCGCCTGCGCGCACGCGAGACAACGGGATTGTAATTAGATGAAAACATTGGTCATTGCAGAAAAGCCATCGGTGGCACAGGACATCGTCCGCGCGCTCACGCCCGTGGCCGGCAAGTTCGAGAAGCACGAAGAGCATTTCGAGAACGACCAGTACGTGGTCACCAGCGCGGTGGGCCACCTGGTCGAGATCCAGGCGCCGGAAGAATTCGACGTGAAGCGCGGCAAGTGGAGCTTTGCCCATTTGCCGGTGATTCCGCCGTACTTTGACTTGAAGCCCGTGGACAAGACCAAGACGCGGCTGAACGCCGTGGTCCGCCAGGCCAAGCGCAAGGACGTCACGGCGCTGGTGAACGCCTGCGACGCGGGCCGCGAGGGCGAGCTGATCTTCCGCCTGATCGAGCAGTACGCGGGCGGCGCCAAGCCGCTGGGCAAGCCCGTCAAGCGCCTGTGGCTGCAGTCCATGACGCCGCAGGCCATCCGCGACGG
>JAHFQI010000149.1 GCA_023259355.1 Comamonadaceae bacterium | reverse complement strand
AACCGCAGCTGCTCGGTGCTGGTGGCCACCGACGTGGCCGCGCGCGGCCTGGACATCGCGAATCTGGCCGCAGTGATCAACGTGGACGTGACGCCCGACACCGAGGTCCACATCCACCGCATCGGCCGCACCGGCCGAGCGGGGGAGACCGGCCTGGTGCTGAATCTGGCCAGCATGAAGGAGATGGGCTACGTCGGCAAGATCGAGCAGCTGCAGGGCCGCGAATCCGTGTGGCACAAGCTCGACGAGCTGACGCCCACCGGTAGCGGCCCGCTGGTGCCGCCCATGGTCACGCTCTACATCCAGGGCGGCCGCAAGGAAAAAATCCGCCCCGGCGACGTGCTGGGCGCGCTCACCGCCGACCTCGGCTACACCCGCGAGCAGGTCGGCAAGATCAACGTCAATGAGTGGTCCACCTACGTGGCCGTGGACCGGGCCATCGCCCGCGACGCCGTCCTGCGCCTGAACGCCGGGCGCATCAAGGGCAAGAGTGTGAAGGTGCGGGTGCTTGAGGACTGAGGAAGGGGGCCTGCACTGCGGCGGCCCCGCGCCGTGGCGGCGCCAGTCCGTTCAAAACTCGTATTCGGCCTGCATGCGGAAGGTGCCGCGCGGCGTGTTGGTGTTGGTGCCCACGAGCCAGGCGGCGTTGTACTTGATGGCCTGGTGGCCACCGAGGCGGATTTTCCCGAACACCGCCGGGCCGGCCTTGTGCTCCTGCTGGGCGCTGGGCAGCCAGTCGCGCCACGGGCCCATGCTGCCGAAGCCTTGCGCACCGACTTCGAGTTCGGGCTTCCAGCGGTAGCGGAGTTGCCACTGGTAGTCCAGCTCCATGGACGACGGCGTGGCCGAACGGTAGTGCCGGCCGAACAGCAGGTTGGCGTTGGCCACGATCGAGGGCGTGAGTTCCATCTGGAACAGCGGGCCCCAGCGCAGCTCCCATCCTTCCGAGCGGTCCTGCGGACGCTCGAGCTCGACGATCACGCCGACGTCCACCGGGTACTTGCCGGTCTCGGTCAGCTGGAACTTGTTTTCCCATTCCACCGCGTCAAAACGCTGGCCGTCCGGGGTCTGGCGGTTCCATTTGGCATAGACCTCGGTGAACCACCAGGAATTGACGCCGTAACCCAGGCCCAGCGACATCGCGCTTTCGCGGGTGCCGTCCCGCAGCTTGGCGGAGCCCATCTTGAAGTCGATCTCCTTTTCGCCCTGCTCCACGATGGGGTTGTAGACGTAGTCCGCGGGGCTGGCGTGGGCCGCGCCGGCCAGACCGAGGCTGAGCGCGAGGGGCAGCAAAAGGCCGGCCCCCGCCTTGATGGCGGTGTGCATGTAGAAACTCCTGGAGGATGGAAGAAAAGCGGTGCGGCTCAGGCGTGGGCGGATGCCCGCGCGGCCGGCGGTGCGCGTCGCGGTGCCCGGGAACCCCGAACCCAGCGGGCACCAACGCTGATGACCAGCAAGGTCAGCAGGTAGAAGGCCAGTTGCAGGCCGGTGGGCTGGGCTTCGTAGCCCACCAGGGCATGGGCCAGCGTGCCGACCGGCGAGTCCACGCGCAGCAGCGGCGAGCTGTCCCACAGGGGTTGGCCCCAGGCGTTGATGAGGCCGGCCTGGGCCAGTGCGCGCGCCAGCTGGCTGGCGATGGAGGCGGCCAGCAGCAGGATCAGGGTGTTGGTCACGGCGAACATGCGCTTCATGGGCACGTGTGAAAGACCCTGGTAGATGACCGCGCCGAGCGCTACGCCGGCCAGCACGCCCACCAGGGCGCCGGCCACGGTGCCGGAGGAGCCCGACCCGGTGGCATAGCCGCCCACGAACAGCACGGTTTCAGCTCCCTCGCGCAGCACCGACAGGGCCACCACGACCATCACCGCCCACGGCGCTCGCTGGCCCTGTTTGAGCGAGGCGCCGATGGCGCGCGCGTCGGCCGCCGCCTGGGCGCCATGGCTGGCGCCCCACACGCAATGCCAGGCCAGCATGGCCAGCGCCACCGCCAGGATGGCCGCATTCACCAGGTCCTGCCCGAGCCCGTCGGCCAGGGCGCCGATGTGCTCGGCCCCCGCCGCCAGGGCGAGTGCACCGACACAACCGGCCAGGACGCCCGCCGTCAGCCAGCGGCCGCGGCCCACCACGCCGCGCGTTGCGGCGGCCATGACGCCGACGAACAGCGCGGCCTCCAGCGTTTCACGAAAGACGATGATGGCAGCGCCGAACATGGTGGCTCCAGTTTTTCGATGGGGGTGCGGTGCGCCTTACTCGGCGATCACGACGCCCTTGGCCGTGGCCTCGTGGTACTCGCCGATGAAGGTATAGCGGCCCGGCTTCAGCGGCCCGATGAACACCGTGGCCTTGACGCCCGGAGGCACCACTTTTTCGCGGTTGAGGTCGTGGCTGTCGAACTCCTCGGCCGTGCTGTCCTGGTTGTGAATGACCAGCTTCACGCGTTGGCCCGACGGAACTTTCACTTCGGCAGGCTCGAAACGGTGGTTCTTGATGACCAGCAAGGCCTCCGGCTCTGCGGCCATGGCGTTGCCCGCAAGCACGCCGGCGGATGCAAGGACAAAGGCAAGGGATCGAAGCAGGTTCATGGTGCGGGGGCCGATCTGGACGTTGTGATCATTCGGGAGACTCGTGCGAATTGTAATGCGATCGATTCGCATTTGCAAAGAGGGTCGTCTGACCTGGATCAAAGAATGGTCAACGACCCAGGGGTGCATCAGCGTCAACAGCGTGGCGCCGCAGGACTAGAATCGTTTTCGTTGGTCTCTTGCGCTGCGGGCTGGATCGGCCCCGGCAGCGGGTTGCCAACCACACAAAGAGGGACTTCCATGAGCCAGAACCCCAGCAACCAGATTCGCACCGTGGCCCTGGTCGGCCATGGCGCCGCCGGCAAGACCACCCTGGCCGAGAGCCTGCTGGCCGTGGCCGGCGCCATCAACAGCCGGGGCGCGGTGGAAAAAGGCAGCACGGTCTGCGACTTCGACCCCATCGAAAAAGAGCTCGGCCATTCGCTGCAGTCGGCGCTGGTGAGCCTCAACTGGGGCGGCGCCCGCATCCACCTGATCGACACCCCCGGCTACCCCGACTTTGCCGGGCCGTCGATTGCGGCGCTGGCCGCGGTGGACACCGCGCTGGTGGTCGTCAACGCCCAGACCGGCGTCGAACTGTCCACCGAGCGCATGTTCACGCTGGCCGGCGAGCGCGGGCTGTGCCGCATGATCGTCGTCAACAAGATCGACGCCGAGAACGTCGACCTGCCGGCGCTGGTGGCCGACATCCGCGAGCGCTTCGGCAAGCAGTGCCTGCTGCTGGACCTGCCCGCGCACCATGGCCAGGACGTGGTGGAGCTGCTCGGCCATGACGACGGCGAGAGCGATTTCGCCTCCGTGGCCGCCGCCCACCGCGACCTGATCGACCAGATCATCGAGGAGGACGAGAGCCTGCTGGCGCGCTACCTCGAAGACGGCGCCGAGCCCAGCCCCGACGAGCTGCACGCGCCGTTCGAGGCCGCACTGCGCGCCGGGCACCTGATCCCGATCCTGTTCGTGTCCTCGCGCACCGGCGCCGGCGTGCCGCAGCTGCTCGACGCGCTCGCTAGGCTGGCGCCCAACCCGGCCGAGGGCAACCCGCCGCCGTTCTACCGGGGCGGGCCAGGGGATGCACCCCAGGCCTTTGCCGCGCAGCCCGACGATGCGTTGCACGTGCTGGCGCATGTGTTCAAGGTGGTGGTGGACCCCTTCATCGGCAAGCTCGGCGTGTTCCGCGTGCACCAGGGCACCGTCCGCCGGGACGCGCAACTGTTCGTCGGCTCGGCCAAACGCCCGTTCAAGGTGGCGCACCTGTACCGCCTGCAGGGCAAGGACTACGTGGAAGTTCCCTCGCTGGTGCCGGGCGACATCGGGGCCGTGGCCAAGGTCGATGAAATCGAGTTCGACAGCGTGCTGCACGATTCGCACGACGAGGACGACATCCACCTCAAGCCGCTGGAGTTTCCCGAGCCCATGCAGGGGCTGGCGGTGCAGACCCGGCGCAAGGGCGATGAGCAGCGCCTGTTTGAGATCCTGCACAAGCTCGAACTCGAAGACCCCTGCTTCAAGATCGAACGCCATCCCGGCACCAATGAAACCGTGATGCGCGGCCTGGGTGAAATGCACCTGCGCACCAAGCTGTCGCGCCTGCAGCAGCTGTACAAGCTGGAGCTTGACACCAGTGCGCCGCAGATCGCCTACCGCGAGACCATCACCGCCGGCGCCGAGGGCCACTGCCGCCACAAGAAGCAGAGCGGCGGCGCGGGCCAGTTCGGCGAGGTGATGCTGCGCATCGAACCGCTGCAACGCGGGGCCGGTTTCGAGTTCGTGGACATCGTCAAGGGCGGCGCCATTCCGGGCGTGTTCATGGCCGCCGTGGAAAAAGGCGTGCGGCAGGCGCTGACCGAGGGCGTTGTGGCGGGTTTTCCGCTGCACGACATCCGCGTCACGGTGCACGACGGCAAGACCCACGCGGTGGACGGCAAGGAGGTCGCCTTCATCGCGGCCGGCCGCAAGGCCACGGTGGACGCGGTGCGCAAGGCCGAGCCCATCGTGCTGGAGCCGCTGGTCCGCATCGAGGTGCTGGCCCCCGAGAACGCCATTGGCGACCTCACCGGCGACCTGTCAGCCAAGCGCGCCCAGGTGACGGGCACGCAGCCGCGCCCCGGCGGCGCGGTGGCCATCAGCGCGCAGATTCCGCTGGCCGAGCTGGACGACTACCAGGGGCGGCTCAAGTCGCTCACGGGCGGCAAGGGCTCGTACAGCATCGCGTTTTCGCACTACGCGCAGGTGCCAGGCCATACGCAGCAGGAACTTGCGGGGCGGTTCAAGGAAAAAGCGGTCAACCTGGGCGAGGACTGACCCGCGGGCGCGCGGGGCCGGTGCCTTCTTGCGGCGTGAATCTCAGGCGCCGCGGGCGGCCGGTGCCAGCAGCTGGCGCAACTCGCCGCTGTCGATCAGCGCCTGCAGGTCGTTGGCGCCGCCCACCAGCGTGCCTTTCACGAACACCATCGGGAAAGTCGGCCAGCCGGTCCACATCTTGAGCGCGCCGCGCTTGCGCCAGGTGTTGAGGTAGTTGCCGTATTCGAGGTATTCGTAGGGCTGCTTCGCGGCGTCCAGCGCCCGGCACGCCTTCCTGGGGAACGGGTTCATGCCCATGCCCACGACCACCACGTCGTGGGCCTTGATCGCCGCCATGACCTCCTGCACGATGCCCTGCTGGTGCCCGGCGATCCGGTCGCGGATGGCCGGGTGGATCTGCGCCTCGTCAAGAATCGGTCGTGGCATGGAAGCTCCGGAAGCTGGGAACAGGCGGCAGGGCCGGCAGGGCCGTTGCGTGGGCCGGGCTCAGACCGGCAGCGCGATTTTGTTGTCCACGCTGAACTGGTAATCGCGGAAGACGTGCTCGGCGCTCAGGATTTCGTAGCTGCCGTCCGCCGCCTGGCGCGTGGTGTCCTTGAGTCGGTAGGTGTAGTGGCCGCAGGTCCAGCACTTGAAGTTGCGCATGTGGGTGCACAGGCAGGTCTTGTCCATGACGACGATGTTCTTGTCGTCCGGGTGGGCCGCCACCTCGCGGTTGTAGGACGTGATGTAGGCGCAATTGCCCTTGCCGTCGAGCAGGTAGCCGTAGGACTCGCAGCCGGGGCGAATCCCCGAGCCGATCGCGGGCGAGCTCTTGAGCATGCGCATCGGGTAGCCGGTTGGCGAGACGGTGTTGACCTCGATTTCGTCTTCCTTGGCCTTGAAGTACTCCTGCTTCGTGTCGGCAGGCAGGCCGCATTCGTGGGTGACCGTGAAGCGCGTGGCCACCTGCACCGCCGCGGCGCCGTTTTCGAGGAAAGAGACGGCATCGCTGCCGGTGAAGATCCCGCCGGCCGCGATCAGGGGAATCGGCAGCTGCTCGGCCTTCAGCCAGGCGGCGATTTCAGTGACGATGGTTTGCAGGTCGTATTGCGCCCAGTCCATGCCGAAGCCCAGGTGGCCGCCCGCCAGCGGGCCCTCGATGACGATGAAGTCGGGCAGGCGGTCGAGCCGGGCGTTCTTGCGCAGGAACAGCTGCAGCGCCCGCAGCGAGGACACGATGATGCCGAGCTTGGCATCGCGAAACCGGGGGTGATCCGCCATCAGCCCGAACGAACCCAGGTGCAGCCCCGCGCTCAGCGTGATGCCGTCGATGCCGGCGTCCAGCGATGAGGCCAGGCGCACACGCAGCGTCTCCGCCGGGCCGTTCATGGTGAGTTTTTCCATGCAGTTGACGAAGATCATGCCGTCGCCACGCTTGGCTTCCATGGTCTTGCCGACGTGCAGCCGGGTGGCTTCCGCCAGTTGCCCCAGATCGAACTTGACCCCGGACTTGTCCGAGTTGTCGATGTTGTACTTGTAGAGCTTGGTCTTTTCCTTGACGAAGCTGGTGTCGAAGCGCCGGTCCGACACGTCCTGCACCATGGCATCGGAAATATGGCCGATTCCGCCCAGCCGGGCCGTCTCCAGCGCCAATTCGGCGGTCGAAATATCGACCCCCATGCCACCCACCACGATGGGGACCAGTTCCTGTTTGCCGAACCGCAGGCGGAAATCATCTACACGTTTCATAGGTATCCTGACTAACTGACATCGTCCATTTGCCGCGGGCCGGCGTGCGAACAAACCATGAGATATTCATTCGCGGCAAGCCCCTATTGTAGAAACGATGGGTGGCCGTGATCATGATGGGGTCAGTGTAAGACGCAACGGTGACGCTCGGGGCCCATCCGCACCCGCCTGGCGCGGGCTCCGAAGTGTCGGGCGGCGGGCTTTCAGGAGCATGACGAACCGGGGGTGTTTCATGAACGATCGAATCAGCCAGATACTGGCCCAGATGGCGGCGCTGGAGGACGATCTGCGCACCGCGGTGCAGGAGCAGGAAGTCAAGATGTTCTTCAAGATCAAGGGCAAACGGGTGGAATTCGAGAGTTCGGTGAAAGCCGCCCACCGCAAGCTCAAGAAGAATTTCTTCCGCTGGCTGGTGACCAACCGCCCCCAGAACCTGCTCACCGGCCCCATCATCTACGGCATGGTGGTTCCGCTGATGATGCTGGACCTGTGCGTGAGCTTCTACCAGTGGGCCTGCTTCCCGATCTACGGCGTCACCAAAGTGCGGCGCGGCGACTACATCGTGTTCGACCGGCAGCACCTCGAATACCTCAATTTCATCGAAAAATTCCATTGCACCTACTGCGCATACGGCAGTGGGCTGATGGGCTACATGAGCGAAATCCTGGCACGGACCGAACAGTACTTCTGCCCCATCAAACACGCCCACAAGATCCTGGGCACGCACTCGCGCTACAACCGCTTCCTGGATTACGGCGAGGCCGATGACTACGAGGCCAAGCTGGAGGAATTCCGGGTGGCGCTGGGCAAGGGCAAGTAGCGGGAAGGCACTTTATTTCGGGAAGCCGGACTGGACTTTCGCCCGCTAAAACGAGTGTGCCGGACGTTACTGCGGCGCCACCGCCTGCAGCATCCTTCCCATCAGTTCATGCAGCTTGTTCACCGCCTTGAGCGGGCGCACCATGACCTTGAAATGGGTGATCTGGCCTTCGGGGTTCCAGCTGATCAGGTCCACGCCGTTGATCAGGATGCCTTCGCAGGTGCTCTCGAATTCCAGCACGGACGAGCCGGGGCCGTGCCATTCGTTGACGTAGCGAAAGCTGTCGTTGCCCAGCACCTGCAGCGCCGCGTGCAGGTACTTGGCCGTGATGGGTTGGCCGACCTGCGGGGTGTGGACCACGGGGGATTCAAACACCACGTCGTCGGCCAACAGACGCTTGAGCGCTGCGACGTCGCGGGTCTGGGTGAACTGGTGCCAGTTCTCAATTGCTGCGGGTCTCATGGCGCGTCTCCTGGGGTGAATCAATGGGCTGCCGGCTTCACGCGCCGGACCCGTGCCGCTCGCGCAACTCGCGCTTGAGCACCTTGCCGATGGGGCTGCGCGGCAGTTCGTCCACGTAGTGCAGGGCGGCCAGGCGCTGGGTTTTGCCGACGCGCTGGTTCAGCCAGTCGCGCAGGGCTTCGGCCGGGATGTCGCTGCCGGGGTGGACGACGACGAAAGCCACGGGCGTTTCGCCCCATTCCGGCGAGGGCATGCCGACCACCGCCACGTCGGCCACGGCCGGGTGCTCGCGCAGCAGGGCTTCAAGGTCGCTCGGGTAGATGTTGAAGCCGCCCGAGATGATCATGTCCTTCTTGCGGTCGAACAGCGTGAGGAAGCCATCGGCGTCGAAACGCCCGATGTCGCCGGTGCGGATGAAGCGCTTGCCGTCGGGGGCGAACCATTCGGCCTCGCGCGTTTTCTCGGGCTGGCCGTGGTAGCCGGTCATCATGCCGCCGGAGTGGCCGACCACTTCGCCGGCTTCGCCGGGCGGCACTTCGCGGCCGGCGTCGTCGATCAGGCGGATGTCGTGGCCCTCGGCCGGGCGCCCCACGGTGTGCAGTTTGTCGGGGTGCAGGTGCGCTTCGAGGATGCAGGTGCCACCGCCCTCGGTCATGCCGTAGAACTCGACCAGGCCGCCGGGCCAGCGCTTGAGCACGTCGGTTTTCAGCGCCGCGTTGAAGGGCGCGCTGGTGCAGAACTTCATCTGGAAGCTCGACAGGTCGTGCGCGTCGAAGTCGGGCCGTGCCATCAGGCGCTGGTACTGCACGGGCACCAGCATGGTGTGGGTCACGCGCTGCGCCTGCGCCTGCCGCAGGTAGCCGGCGGCGTCGAACTTGGGCATCAGCAGCAGCGTGCCGCCGTAGGCCAGCGTGGGGAAGAAGACCACCAGCGTGGTGTTGGAGTACAGCGGCGTGGACAGCAGCGTGACGGTGCGCGGGCCGTAGCCATAGTTGGCGCCGCGCTTCACATGCGACCAGCGCATGCCGTGCGACTGCACGATGCCCTTGGGCGCGCCGGTGGTGCCGGACGAATAGATGATGTTGAACGCCCAGCCGGGCTGCACCACCACGGGCGCGGGCGCAGTGCCGGGTGGGGCGAGCCAGGCGTCGAGCGGCTGGCCGGCGCTGGAGCTGTCCAGCGCGATGCGCGGCACGCTGCCCGCCCCGGCCGTGCCCACGGTGTCGGCAGCCGACGCATCGGTGAACAGCAGCCGGGCCCCGGCGTCGGCGAGCATGCGCGCCAGGCTCTCCGGCGTGCTGCCGGGCGCGAGCGGCGCCACCACCACGCCGGCGCGCAGCGCGCCCAGAAACACCGCGGCGTACTCGATCGACGTGGTGGCGCAGACGGCGATGGCGTCGCCCGGGCGCAGGCCATCGCGCTGCAGCGCGGCGGCGATGCGGTCCATCAGGGCGTCGAGGTTGGCGTAGTCGATGGTGCGGGTGGCCGTGCCGGTGCATTCCACCAGCGCGCGGCGGGCGGGCTCGGCGCGCGCATGGGCGCGGATCAGGTCGGCGATGGTGCCGAAGTCGGCGAGGAGTGCGGCGGAAGGTGGAACGGAGGTGGGGGTCATGGTGCCGGTGTCAGCTGGGGGTTTTCGGATGATAAGGACGCGGCCCCGCCACGGGCGTCACGCAGGTGATTGGCCGGGGCATTGCGCGTCCGGGCCGCAGCGCCGGGCCGCCCCAAGCAAGGCCAGCCCCCGAGGGGCTGAGGCCCGCGGCTCCAAGCCTGCCTGCGCAGGGTTGGACGGGCCGAAGAGCCGTCGCCTCTGGC
>JAHFQI010000148.1 GCA_023259355.1 Comamonadaceae bacterium | reverse complement strand
CGGCCACTGGCCGAGGGCTTCCGGCTGGAGGACGAGAGCAAGCGCGTCGTGCTGGCCAGCGCGGACGCGCAAGAGGGCCCGCGGGCCTTCATGGAAAAACGCGCGCCCCGCTTCTGTGGCCGCTGAGAAATTACCAGGAAAGAACATGCAAGACATCGATCTGAGTGGTCAGGTGGCGGTGGTCACCGGCAGCGGCCGCGGGCTCGGGCTGGCCTTCGCCAAAGCGCTCGCCCGCGCGGGCGCGGCGGTGGTCGTCAACGACGTGGATGCGCAGGCGGCCGAGGCCGCCGCGCAGGCCATCGTGGACGAAGGCGGCCGGGCGGTCTGCGAAGTTGTGCCCGTGGGCGACGCCGAGGCGGCCGACCGATTGGTGGCGCGGGCCGTTGCGTCCTTCGGCAAGCTGGACCTGATGTGCGCCAACGCGGGAATCCTGCGCGACCGCGTGCTCTGGAACATGAGCGACGAGGACTTCGACAGCGTCATCCATACCCACCTGCGCGGCACCTTCACCTGCGCCCGCGCCGCGGTGCGCCAGATGCGCCAGCAAGGCCACGGCGGCAGCCTGGTGTTGATTTCTTCCCTGTCGGGCCAGCGCGGCAACTTCGGCCAGACCAACTACGCGGCCGCCAAGGCCGGCATCGCCGCCTTCGCCCGCACCTGGGCGTTGGAGTGCGCCAGGTCGGACATCACGGTCAATGCCATCGTGCCGGTGGCCTACACGCAGATGGTGGCCACGATTCCTTCGCTGGCCCACCTGGCCGACCTCGTGGCGCGCGGCGAGCCCCTGCCGACCGACGTGCGGCAGCGCTTGGGCCTGGGCTTGGCCGAGGACGTGGCCCCGCTGCTGGTTTTCCTGGCCTCGGCGCACGCGCGCAAGGTGACCGGCCAATGCATCGGTATCGGCGGCGACAAGCTGTCGCTTTGGTCGCACCCGCAGGAGGTGCGCGTTGCCTACCGCGAGGGGGGCTGGAGCCCCGAGAGCATCGCCGGCGTCTGGGACAGCTCGGTCGGGCTGGAACTGCAGAGCTTCGGCATCCCCGGCTGAGCCCCACCCACTTTTTTCGCTCACTTCTTCTCACTTCTTGATTTCCAGGAGACAAACCATGAACTTCACGCCCCGCCGTTTCGTGATCGCCGCCAGCCTGTGTGGCGCGCTGGCTTCGTTGGCGCCGGCCTCTGTGCTGGCCCAGGCTTACCCTGACAAGCCCGTCAAACTGACCGTGGGTTTCGCGGCAGGAACGGGTCCTGACGTGCTTGCCCGTACGGTCGGACAGAAACTGGCAGACCTGCTCAAACAGTCCGTCGTCATCGACAACCGCACTGGCGCCGGCGGCCAGATCGCGGCGGCCGCAATCGCCAAAAGCGCACCCGACGGGTACAACCTTCTGATCGCCGACGTGTCCGCCATCAGCATCGCCCCTGCGGCATTCTCCAAGCTGCCGTACGACCCGAAGAAGGAGCTGGTGGCCGTGACCGAGGTGGCACGCACAGACTTCGTCCTGATCGTTCCCGAATCTTCGCCTGCCAGGAGCGTGGCCGATTTCGTCAAGATGGCCAAGGCCACCCCCAACAAAGTCAACTTCGCCACCTTCGGTGCCGGCACGCCTGGTCATTTCGGTGCCGTCATGCTGGCCGAGCAGGGTGGCTTCAAGGTGGAGAGCATCCATTTCCGTGCCACCTCTGATGTGGTGACCGCGATTGGCGGCGGCGAAGTGCAGGCCGCGCTGATGTCCACCGCGCTCGCGGCGGCACAGATCAAGGGCGGGAAGATGCGTGCCCTGGCCATCACATCCCCCAAGCGTTCGCCGCTGTTGCCCGAGGTGCCGACCTTCGCCGAAGTCGGCTATCCCAAGGCTGATTTTTCCGCCTGGTTCGCGATATTCGTCCCTGTCGGAACGTCCCAGGCGGTCATGGATACGGTGAATGCCCAGGTGGTCAAGGCGGTGCAGTCGCCCGAAATCCGCAAAAAGCTGGAAGAAGCCGGTTTCAGCGTTTCCGGTACCACGCAGACGGACGTCCGCAAAATGGTGGCAGCCGAGGCGGTGCGCTGGGAGCGGGTGGTTCAAGACAGCGGCTTCAAGGGCGACTGATCCCCCTTGTCCATGCAACGAGGACGCAAAACAAAGTGACGGTGCACCGAGACACCATGAAGCGCGGTGTCTCGGTCATTGCCTTAAGTGCAAGCCCCTTTGTTTGCCAATGACGGGACCGCACGAACAGACGATCCATCAATCAAGGCATTGCACGGTCACGTGCAATGCCTTTTTCTTGTCAGAGTAATCGCCGCTTTTTTTGGCGACTTTGCCCATTCGGCAGCACATGGACCGAATCCGCGTCATTCCAAGTCCTGCAACAGAAGCCGGCATTCCACAGGGCCTGTCTCGTCGCCCAAAGTCATGGGGAAATCAGCCAGGAGACTGTCACCAGGCATCAGGGTAAACACTGAGAAATTTCCTGCATCAATGCCTTGAACTAGTTATTACTTATAACCATAATTCAGTGCAACAGGAGCCCTCATGACCCATCCCGACATCCAACTCGACATCCGCGGCAACAACAATGAAGTGGCCGTCATTCGCCTGACGCGCGGCAAGAAGCGCAACGCCCTCAACGACGGCCTCATTCTGGCCATTCGGGACACCTTCGACAACCTGCCCGCCACCGTGCGCGCCGCCGTGATCGACGGCGAAGGCGAGCACTTCTGCGCTGGCCTCGACCTGTCCGAACTGAAGGAGCGCGACGCCGGCCAGGGCCTGCACCACTCCCGCATGTGGCATGCCGCGCTGGAGCGCGTGCAGTACGGCCCGGTGCCGGTGATCGCCGCGCTGCATGGCGCGGTGGTTGGCGGGGGGCTGGAACTGGCCAGCGCCTGCCACATCCGCGTGTCGGACGAGACCACCTTCTACGCCCTGCCCGAAGGCACGCGCGGCATCTTCGTCGGTGGCGGCGGCGCGGTGCGCATCCCCCGCCTGATCGGCGCGGCGCGCATGACCGACATGATGCTGACCGGCCGCGTCTACAACGCGCAGGACGGCGAGCGCATCGGCCTGGCGCAGTACCTGGTGCCGCAGGGAACGGCTTTCGACAAGGCCTTCGAGCTGGCCAAGCGCATCGCCACCAACGCCCCGCTGACCAACTACGCCCTGATGCACGCCCTGCCGCGCATCGCCGAGCAGCCGGCCGACCAGGGCTTTTTCACCGAAGCCATGATGGCCGCCATCGCCCAGAGCGCCCCCGAGGCCAAGCAGCGCGTGCGCGACTTCCTCGAAGGCAAGGCTGGCACCAAGGTGCAGAAAGCCTGATCCGGCCCAGGCCGCTTCCCCAAGACCCGCCACGGAGACAAGACACCCATGACCGCCCCCAAATTCCGCCCCCTGACTTTTGGCGTCACCCGCGTCGTGCAGCGCGAGGGCGCGCCCGGTGTTCGCTATGTCAAGGCCGAGCAGCCGCTGCAGGACCACCCGGCACGGTTGACCGACCGCCTGCAGCACTGGGCCGAGACCGCGCCCGACCGCAGCTTCATGGCGCGCCGCGTGAAGCTGGCCGACGGCAGCACCGGCGACTGGCGCCATGTGAGCTACCGCGAAGCCTGGGCCAGCGCCCGCGCCATCGCCCAGGGGCTGATCAACCGCGGCCTGAGCGCGGAACGGCCGGTGGTCATCCTCTCTGAAAACGACCTGGAGCACGCGCTGCTGGCGCTGGGCTGCCTGGTGGCCGGTGTGCCCTTCGTGCCGACCTCGCCCCCCTACTCGCTGATCAGCCAGGACTACGCCAAGCTGCGCCATGTGCTCGACACCGTGACGCCGGGCCTGGTGTTTGCCGCCGACGCGGCCCGCTACGGCAAGGCCATCCAGGCGACCGTGGGCGCCGATGTGGAAGTGCTGCTGACCCAGGGCACGCTGCCGGGCCGCGCCAGCACCTCGTTCGACGCACTGTTGACCACCCCCGCCACGCCGGCCGTGGACGCCGCGATGGCTGCCACGGGACCGGACACGATCACCAAGTTCCTGTTCACCAGCGGCTCGACCAAGCTGCCCAAGGCGGTGATCAACACCCAGCGCATGTGGTGCGCCAACCAGCAGCAGATGACCCAGTCCATGCCCGTGCTGGCCGAGGAGCCGCTGGTGCTGGTGGACTGGCTGCCCTGGAACCACACCTTCGGCGGCAACCACAACTTCGGCATGGTGGTCTACCACGGCGGCACGATGTACATCGACGACGGCAAGCCGACGCCGGCGCTCATGCATGAGACCCTGCGCAACCTGCGCGAGATCGCACCGACCGTGTATTTCAACGTGCCGACCGGCTTCGAGGCGATTGCCAATGCGATGAAGACCGACGATGCGCTGCGCAAGACCCTGCTGTCGCGCGTGAAGATGTTCTTCTACGCCGGCGCAGCGCTGGCCCAGCCGGTGTGGGACAGCCTGTATGAGAGCGAGGAGCGCGAGATCGGCGAGCGCATCGTGATGAGCACCGGCCTGGGCATGACCGAGTCGGGTCCCTTCGCGATCTTCGTGACCAACCCGAACGTGAAGGCCGGCGACCTGGGCGTGCCCACGCCGGGCCTGGAGATCAAGCTGGTGGACATGCAGGGCAAGTCCGAAATCCGCTACCGCGGCCCCAACATCACGCCGGGCTACTGGCGCGCCCCGAAGGAAACCGCCGAGCACTTCGATGACGAAGGCTTCTTCTGCTCGGGCGACGCGGTCAAGTGGATCGACGACAACAACATCCACCTGGGCCTGAAGTTCGACGGCCGCATCGCCGAGGACTTCAAGCTCGCCACCGGCACCTTCGTGAGCGTCGGGCCGCTGCGCGGCAAGATCATCGCCGCCGGCGCGCCCTACATCCAGGACGTAGTGATCACCGGCCTGAACATGCGCGAAGTGGGCGCCATGGTGTTCCCCAACGTCACCGCCTGCCGCGAACTGAGCGGGCTGCCCGCCAGCACCCCCGTGGAAGAGGTGCTGGCCAACCCCGCCGTGCACGCCCGTTTCCAGGGCATGCTGGACCGGATGGCCGAAGGCGCCACCGGCAGCGCCAACCGCATCGCGCGGCTGTGCCTGCTGGCCGAGCCGCCCACCATCGACCGTGGCGAGATCACCGACAAGGGCTCCATCAACCAGCGCGCGGTGCTGACCCACCGCGCCGCCATCGTCGAAGCCCTGCACGCCGACACCTTGCCCGGCCAGATCAAGCCCGTGGCGCATTGAGCTGACTGTCCCAGCTGACTACCCCCGTCCCGATTCAACGTTATTTCCAAGGAACCACCATGGCCACCTCCGCCCGCAAAGGATTTTTCAACGCATTCAAAGACATCTGGATCATTGACGGCGTCCGCACCCCGATGGTGGATTACTGTGGTTCGCTCGGCCACATCTCGCCCACCGACCTGGGCATCAAGGTGGCTCGCGCCGTGCTGGAGCGCGCCGGCGTGCCGGGCGACCACATCGGCACGGTGATCACTGGCAACATGGCCCCCGGCGACTATGAGCAGTTCATGCTGCCGCGCCACATCGGCCTGTACGCCGGCGTACCGCAGGCCGTGCCGGCGCTGATGACGCAGCGCATCTGCGGCACCGGCTTCGAGCTGTTCCGCCAGGCTGGCGAGCAGATTGAAAGCGGCTGCGCCGACGTGGCGCTGGTCACGGGCGCTGAGTCCATGACGCGCAACCCGATCGCCGCCTTCACGCACCGCACCGGCTTCAAGCTGGGCGCGCCGGTGGAGTTCAAGGATTTCCTCTGGGAAGCGCTGAACGACTCGGCCGCCTCGGTCAACATGATCCAGACCGCCGAGAACCTGGCGAAGAAATACGGCATCACGCGCCAGGAAGTGGACGAGTTCGCCTCCAGCTCCTTTGCCAAGGCCGTGGCCGCGCAGCAGGCCGGCTTCCACGCCGGTGAAATCGTGCCCGTGGTCACCGAAAACTTCGAGCTGGCCGGCTACACCACCCGCGGCATCAAGCTGCAGGGCAAGATCACCGAAGTGGCGCAGGACACACACGCCCGCATCTCCCCGGTCGAGGTGCTGGCCAAGCTGCGCGCCGTGCACCCCGGCGGCGTGCAGACCGGCGGCAACAGCTCGGCGCTGGTGGATGCGGCCGCGGCGGCCGTGGTGGCATCGGGCGCCTACGTCCGCACCGAAGGCAAGAAGCCGCTGGCCCGCGTGGTGGCCGCGGCCGTGGTGGGCGTGCCGCCCGAGATCATGGGCATCGGCCCGGCCCCGGCGATCCAGCTGCTGCTCGAGCGCGCCGGCCTGAAGCTGGACGACGTCGGCCGCTTCGAAATCAACGAGGCCCAGGGCGCGCAAACCCTGGCCGTGGGCCGCGAACTGGGTCTCGACCTGGGCAAGCTCAACGTCAACGGCGGCGCCATTGCCCTGGGCCACCCGCTGGCCGCCACCGGCGTGCGCCTGACGATCACCCTGGCGCGCGAACTGCAGCGTTCCGGCCTGCGCTACGGCGTCTCCAGCGCCTGCATCGGCGGCGGCCAGGGCATTGCCCTGCTGCTGGAAAACCCCAACGCCTGAAATCACGCCCACGGCGTCTGAATCAACCGAAAATCTTTGCCAGAAAGGCTGACATGAACATTCAAGGACAAGCCGCCCTCGTGACCGGCGGCGGATCGGGCCTCGGCGAGGCCACCGCGCGCGAACTCGCCCGCCTGGGCGCCAAGGTTGCGGTGCTCGATGTGAACCTCGCCAATGCCCAGAAGGTCGCTGCCGACATCGGCGGCGTCGCCTGCCAGTGCGACATCACCGACAGCGCCAGCCTGCAGGCGGCCATCGAGCAGGCCGCCGCCGCGCACGGCCCGGCGCGCATCCTGGGCCACATCGCCGGCATCGGCGCGGCCAAGCGCGTGGTTGGCAAGGACGGCAATGCCGCGCCGCTGGAAGACTTCGCCCGCGTTATCAACGTCAACCTGATCGGCACCTACAACGCAGCGCGCCTGTTCGCCGCCGCCTGCGCCAAGCTCGACCCGCTCGAAGACGGCGAACGCGGCGTGATGGTGTTCACCGCCTCGGTCGCGGCCTTCGACGGCCAGGTCGGCCAGCAGGCCTACAGCGCCTCCAAGGCCGGCGTGGCCGGCATGACGCTGCCGATGGCGCGCGATCTGGCGCAGCACGGCATCCGCGTCTGCACCATCGCCCCGGGCCTGTTCGCCACGCCGCTCATGAAGCAGCTGCCCGAGCCGGTGCAGGCCTCGCTGGCCGCGAGCATCCCGTTCCCGACGCGCCTGGGCAAGCCCGAGGAATTCGCGTCGCTGGCGGCCCACATCGTGACCAACACGCACCTCAACGGCGAGGTGATCCGCCTCGACGGCGCGCTGCGCATGGCCCCGCGCTGAACCGAACTGGCCCCCCTCATGAGCAAAACCTCTGTTTACGACGTCAAGGTGCAGTTCGGCGACTGCGACCCGGCCGGCATCGTGTTCTTCCCGAACTTCTCGAAGTGGATGGACGCATCGTCCCTGCACTTTTTCATGGAGTGCGGCATCCCGCCCTGGCGCGAGCTGCAAAAGACCACCGGCATCATCGGCACGCCGCTGCTGGAGATCCACACCAAGTTCATGCGCCCCGCGACCTACGGCCAGACGCTGCACATCCACACCAGCATCGAATCCTGGGCCGCCAAGACCTTCGTGCAGAAGCACGTGGTCATGCTCGGCGACACCGTGCTGTGCGAGGGCCGCGAGACCCGCGCCTTCGTGATTCACCCCGAGGGCGAACCCGACCGCATCAAGGCGATTCCCGTGCCCGAGGACATCAAGGCCAAGTGCAGCTGAGCCCACCCACCGACCCCGCCCCTCCCCTTTGCTGAACCGAGAACCGAAACCATGACCACACGTCGCGACTTCACACGCACCCTGGCCAGCACTGCCGCGCTGGCCGGCCTGGGCCTGCCGCTGGCGGCCCGCGCCCAAACCACGCCCGAACTGGCCAAGATCCTCGTCGGCTTCCCGGCCGGCGGCACCACCGACGCCCTGTCGCGCCGCGTCGCGGACAAGCTGCGCGGCGGCTATGCCAACAACGTCGTGGTGGAAAACAAGCCCGGCGCCGGCGGCCAGATTGCGGTCACCACGCTCAAGGAGGCGCCGGCCGACGGCAGCGTGATGCTGCTCACGCCCTCGTCCATGCTGTCGATCTACCCGTTCACCTACCCCAAGCTGCCGTACAAGATCGAGGACGTGGCGCCGGTGTCGGTGGCCTGCTTCTTCAGCATGGGCTTCGGCGTCGGCCCCGCCGTGCCGGCCAGCGTCAAGACCATCAAGGACTTCCTGGCCTGGGCCAAGGCCAACCCCGAGAAGGCCAACTACGGCTCGCCGGCCGCTGGTTCCATGCCGCACATGGTCGCTGCGCTGCTGGCCAAGATCACCAACTCGGACCTCAAGCACATCCCCTACCGCGGCTCCGCGCCCGGCATCCAGGACTTGCTGGGCGGCCAGATCTCGGCCATGTCCTCGCCCGTGGGCGACTACCTGCCCTACCTCAAGACCGGCAAGCTGCGCCTGCTGGCCACCTCGGGCCCCAAGCGCACGCCGTTCGCGCCCGACGTGCCGACCTACAAGGAGCAGGGCCTGCCGATCGCGCTGCGCGAGTGGTACGGCTTCTTCCTGCCGGGCAAGGCCAGCCCGCAGGCATTGCGCCGCGCGGCCGCCTACCTGCAACCCGCGCTGGGACAGAAGGATGTCATCGACAGCCTGGCGCAAGTGGGCATGGAGGTGCAGTCGTCCTCCCCCGAAAAACTTGGCGAGTGGCTCAAGGCCGACGCCGAGGAATGGCGCCGCCTGATCAAGACGATCGGGTTCACCGCCGAATCCTGAAACCAGACAGCCGCGCTGCCAGCCCCTTTCCCCCTCGCATCCAACTTTCAACAACCGGAGACCGCCGCATGACCCATCTGAAAACCCTCGTCGCCATGGCCGTGACCACCCTCGCCATGGGTGCCGCGCAAGCCGAAATCAAAATCGGCGTGAGCCTGGCCCTGACCGGACCCGGCTCCGGCCTGGGCATCCCGATGCAGAACCAGTTCAAGCTGTTCCCGCAGACGATTGGTGGCGAAAAAGTCACGCTGATCGTGCTGGACGACGCGACGGACCCGGGCAAAGGCGCGGCCAATGCCCGCCGCTTCGTCACCGAGGACAAGGTGGACATGATCATCGGCTCGTGCATCACCGCCGTCGCCGCCGCCATGAGCGACATCGCCACCGAAGCGGGCACCGTGCAGCTGGCCGGCTCGCCCGTGGGCCTGCCGCCCGGCAAGGACAAGTGGGTGTTCCGCCTGCCCCAGTCCAACACCGTGATGGGCCACGCCGTGGTCGAGCAGATGAAGAAGCAGGGCGTCAAGACCGTCGGCTTCCTGGGCTACACCGACGCCTACGGCGAGCAGTGGCTCAAGGAAATCACGCCGCAGCTGGACAAGGCTGGCATCAAGATCGTCGCCACCGAGCGTTTTGCCCGCACCGACACCAGCGTGACCCCGCAGGCCCTCAAGCTCACCGCGGCCAACCCCGATGCCATGCTGATCGTGGCCTCCGGCAGCGGCGCCGCCATGCCCGAGATGGCCATCGTCGATCGCGGCTACAAGGGCAAGATCTACCAGACCCACGCCGCGGCCACGCAAGACCTGATGCGCGTGGGCGGCAAGGCGGTGGAAGGCTCCTATGTGGTGTCGGGCCCGGCCGTGATTGCCGAGCAGCTGCCCGACAGCCACCCGTCCAAGAAGGTGGCGGTGGACTTCGTGCAG
>JAHFQI010000147.1 GCA_023259355.1 Comamonadaceae bacterium | reverse complement strand
CCTCCGCATATCTACGCATTTCACTGCTACACGCGGAATTCCATCCCCCTCTGCCGTACTCTAGCTATACAGTCACAAATGCAGTTCCCAGGTTGAGCCCGGGGATTTCACATCTGTCTTACATAACCGCCTGCGCACGCTTTACGCCCAGTAATTCCGATTAACGCTTGCACCCTACGTATTACCGCGGCTGCTGGCACGTAGTTAGCCGGTGCTTATTCTTACGGTACCGTCATTAGCCCGCTGTATTAGAGCAGGCCGTTTCGTTCCGTACAAAAGCAGTTTACAACCCGAGGGCCTTCATCCTGCACGCGGAATGGCTGGATCAGGCTTTCGCCCATTGTCCAAAATTCCCCACTGCTGCCTCCCGTAGGAGTCTGGACCGTGTCTCAGTTCCAGTGTGGCTGGTCGTCCTCTCAGACCAGCTACAGATCGTTGGCTTGGTGGGCCTTTACCCCACCAACTACCTAATCTGATATCGGCCGCTCCAATCGCGCGAGGTCTTGCGATCCCCCGCTTTCATCCTTAGATCGTATGCGGTATTAGCGTAATTTTCACTACGTTATCCCCCACGACTGGGCACGTTCCGATACATTACTCACCCGTTCGCCACTCGCCACCAGGTTGCCCCGTGCTGCCGTTCGACTTGCATGTGTAAAGCATTCCGCCAGCGTTCAATCTGAGCCAGGATCAAACTCTATAGTTCGATCTTGAATTTTTTCGCTCTTTCGAGCAACTCATAAAAACGGAATTGAAGTGAACTTCACTTCTATTCTCATGAGCGTTTGTAAGTCAATTAAGACTTAGTTCCGAAGAACTTGGCAATCGCCTTCAAACGCCCACGCTTATCGGCTGTATATTTTTAACGATCTCTCTTGCATCGCATCAACTTACCGTCTTTGCTTTGCGACTCGCTGTGATCAGCGAAGCCTTGAATTATAACATGGTTTTTAAAGTCCTGTCAAACTTTAGGGCTTTTACTGATTGTCAGTGCAAGCACTTGACTCTCAACCCTTACTTCTTGCTGCTTTTACGCAACTGCCTGGAAAACATGTTTTCGTCAGCGAAGCCCTCTACTATAGCACGTCTTTTTTGACCTTCCCCGAAAATTTTTAAAGTTTTTAAAACCTTCTTTTCGGGTCCCGGGCAACGTACTGCAGCAGGGGGGCGAAGTATAGCATTGGAAAAAGTGTGCCGGAAGCCTGCTGCGCCAAAATTGTTCAAGTGAGCATCGGCACCTCTCGGGCGCCACCAGATAATCCTCTTACATGGCACTGATCACACTTATAGACGCCCAACTGGCCTTTGGCCACGTGGCACTCCTCGACAAGACGGGCTTCTCATTAGAGGGCAACGAACGCGTCGGACTTATTGGACGCAACGGCGCAGGCAAATCCTCGCTGCTCAAGATACTGGGGGGTATGGAAAAGCCCGATGACGGCATGGTGCAGTTCCAGCAAGGCGTGCGCCTTGCGTTCGTCGCCCAGGAACCGCTGCTGAACCCTGAGGACACGGTGTTCACCGCCGTGAGCGCTGGCCTGACCGGCTTGATCCAGTTGATTGATCAATATACGCACAGCCAGGGCGATCTGGATACCCTCCAAGATGCGATTGAAGCCCAAGACGGCTGGAACTGGGAGCAGCGGGTGGACGAGACCCTTCACCGGCTTCATCTGGAGCCGCAAGCCCTTGTCAGCGCACTCTCTGGCGGCACCCGCAAGCGGGTGGCTCTGGCCCAGGCGCTGGTCACCCAACCCGACGTGCTGTTGCTCGACGAACCCACCAACCACCTGGATCTCGATTCCATCCAGTGGCTGGAGCAGCTGTTGATCGACTTCAAGGGCAGCGTCATCGCCATCACCCACGATCGATCCTTTCTGGACCGCGTCGCCACCCGCATCGTCGAACTCGACCGGGGGCAATTGCGCTCCTATCCAGGCAACTTCAGCGCGTACCGGCTCCAGAAGGAGGAGCAACTGGCACAGGAAGCCGTGATTCAGGCCAAGGCCGACAAGCTGCTGGCGCAGGAAGAGATCTGGATCCGCAAGGGCGTGGAAGCCCGGCGCACCCGCGCTCAAGCCCGCATCGTCCGGCTCGACGAGCTGCGCGCCAAGCGCCAGGCACGCCGCGAAGTCGTGGGCAGCGTGAACATGGATGTGAACAGCGGCTCGGCCAGCGGCAAGCTGGTGGCCGAGCTCACTCACGTCTCAAAGACCTTTGGCGAGCGCTGCATCGTGCGCGACTTTTCCGCCACGATATTGCGCGGCGACAAGATCGGCCTGCTGGGCCCCAATGGTGCGGGCAAGACCACCCTGCTCAAACTGATCCTGGGCGAACTCCAGCCCGACCCGGCACCGCCCAACGCACCCAAACCCGAGCCCGGGCACAGCCCCTGGGGTACCGTGCGCCAGGGCGCGAACATCTCGGTCGCCTATTTCGACCAGATGCGCAATGCACTGGACCTCGACGCCACGCTCGAAGACTTCATCAGTCCTGGCAGCGAATGGATCGAGATTGGCAACAAGCGACAACACGTCAAAAGCTACCTGGGTGATTTCCTGTTCTCGCCGGCTCGCGCCAACTCGCCCGTGCGGTCCCTGTCAGGCGGCGAGCGCAACCGGCTGCTGCTGGCGCGGCTGTTCGCCCGGCCGGCCAACGTGCTGGTGCTCGACGAACCGACCAACGACCTCGACATCGACACCCTGGAACTGCTGGAAGACCTGCTGCAGAACTACGACGGCACGGTGTTCCTGGTCAGCCACGACCGGACCTTCCTCGACAACGTGGTCACCAGCACGATCGCCTTCGAAGGCGATGGCCAGTGGCGCGAATACGAAGGCGGCGTGGAAGACTGGCTGGTGCAGTCTGCGCGAAGCCAGGCCATCCAGAGCGCTTCAAAATCGGCAGCGGCCAAGAGCCCACCCAGTCCAGCACCCACCGAAAAGCCGTCAAAGCCCGACGTTGCGCCCAGCGCCGCGCCGGCCAAGCTCAGCTACAAGGACCAGCGCGAACTCGATACCCTGCCTGGCCGCATCGACGCACTGGAGAAAGAGCAGCAAGCCCTGCGCGCCGAACTGGCCGACGGATCGCTGTATGGCCGGGATCCGCAGCGCGCAACCGCCCTGTATGCACGCGACGCGGCCATTGACAGCGAACTGATGGCCGCACTGGAGCGCTGGGAAACGCTCTCGGCACGCTGATCCCAACGTGCCATCACCTCAGCAAGCCCCCACGCCATGACCCATGCCGAATTCAGCGCCCTGCTGATATTGGCTGCGGCCACCAGTTTCACGCCAGGACCCAACACCACCCTGTCCACGGCGCTGGCCGCCAACTTTGGCCTCAAGCGGGCGATGCGTTTCGTCTGCGCCGTCCCGGTAGGCTGGGGCCTGTTGTTCACGCTCTGCGCGCTGGGACTGGGCGGGCTGGTGGTGGCTGTGCCGGCGCTGCGCTGGGGCATCCTCGGCGGCGGCGTCAGCTACCTGCTGTGGCTGGCCTGGAAACTCAGCGGCAGCCGATCGCTCGCGCAAGCCGACACCTCTCGGCTGAACGTCAGCTTCGCTCAGGGCGTGATGCTGCAGTTCCTCAACATCAAGGCCTGGATGCTGGCGCTGTCCGTCGTGGCCGGCTGGATCGCCGGTCACCCGGACGCGACCGAGCGCACCCTTCACGTGCTGCCGCTCATGCTCGCATTCGGCTTTTTCAGCAACCTGACCTATGCCGCGACCGGATCGCTGCTGCGCGAGTGGCTGGCCCACGGGCAGCGCCTGCTGATGTTCAACCGCGGCATGGCGGCCACCCTGGTGGGCACCGCGTTGTGGATGCTCGGGAGCGCGTTATGACCCCCCGCGCCCACAAACCCGATGCCACCGAGGTCCAAGGCCTCTGGCCTGGTACAACCCTTTTTCTCCATGTTGCTGGCCGTGCCGCTGCTTGGCGAAACCCTGGACGCCGTGACGCTCGGCTTTGGCCTGGCCGTCATTGCCACCGTATTTCTCGGTAAAAAAGATGCCGGTGCAAGCTCCGAGGACAATGACGACATTGAACGAAAGAAACCCATGATGAACTGGACCCTGGCCGCACGCGCCGAAAAAATGAACCCCTCGGTGATCCGCGAGATTCTCAAGGTCACCGAAAAGCCCGGCATCATCAGCTTCGCCGGCGGCCTGCCCTCGCCCAAGACCTTTCCGGTCGAAGCCATGCTCGAAGCCACGCAGCATGTGCTCACGCACGATGGCCGCGCCTCGCTGCAATATGCGGCGAGTGAAGGCTACGGCCCGTTGCGCGAATGGGTCGCCGCCGACCTGGCCAAACAAGGCATGCGCGTCAGCCCCGACCAGGTGCTGATCACCACGGGCTCGCAGCAGGGGCTGGACCTCGTGGCCAAGATCCTGATCGACGCGGGCAGCCGCATCCTGGTGGAAACCCCCACCTACCTCGGCGCGCTGCAGGCCTTCACGCCCATGGAACCGCAGGTGGTCAGCGTGGACAGCGACGACGGCGGCGTGGACGCGGCCGACCTCCAGCGCAAGGCCGCCGGCGCGCGCTTCGTCTACCTGCTGCCCAACTTCCAGAACCCCACGGGCCGCACCATGGACGAGGCGCGCCGCACCGCCGTGGCCGCCGTGGCGGTGGAAGCCGGCCTGCCCATCATCGAGGACAACCCCTACGGCGATCTGTGGTTCGACGCCGCGCCGCCGGCGTCGCTGGCCTCGCGCCATCCCGACGGCAGCGTCTACCTCGGCTCGTTCTCCAAGATCCTCGCGCCCGGCCTGCGCCTGGGTTACCTCGTGGCGCCCAAGGCGCTCTACCCCAAGCTGCTGCAGGCCAAGCAGGCAGCCGACCTGCACACGCCCAGCTTCAACCAGCGCATCGTCGCCGAGGTGCTGAAAAACGGCTTCATCGACCGCCATGTGCCCACCATCCGCGCGCTCTACAAGCACCAGTGCGAGGCCATGCTGGCGGCGCTGAAGCGCGAGATGGCGGGCATCGACTTCACCTGGAACACGCCCAGCGGCGGCATGTTCCTGTGGGCCCGGCTGCCCGAAGGCGTGGATGCGGTGAAGCTGCTGCCCAGGGCCGTGGACAAGGACGTGGCCTTCGTGCCCGGCGCCGCGTTCTACGCCACCCAAGCCGACACACGCACGCTGCGCCTGTCCTTCGTCACCGCCAGCGTGGACCAGATCAACCACGGCATCGCCGCGCTGGCGCAGGCGATCCGCGAATACCCGGTGAACTGACCACCTGCGAGCCCACGCCATGAAGCAGCGCCCGTTCAGGCAGATCGACGTCTTCACTGCCACGCCCTATTTCGGCAATCCGCTGGCCGTGGTGCTCGACGGCGCGGGCCTGGACGACGCGGCCATGCAGCGCTTCGCGCGCTGGACCAACCTGTCGGAAACCACCTTCGTGTTGCCGCCCACCGACGCCGGCCGCGCGGCGGGCGCCGACTACCGCGTGCGCATCTTCACGCCCGGCGGCGAGCTGCCGTTTGCCGGCCACCCGACGCTGGGCAGCTGCCACGCCTGGCTCGAAGCAGGCGGATTGCCGCAGTCCGGCGATGCGCTCGTGGTCCAGGAGTGCGCCATCGGCCTCGTGCGCATCCGCCGGCGCGGGCACTTGCTGGCCTTTGCCGCGCCGCCGCTCACGCGCAGCACCCCCAGCCCCGCGTTGGTGACAGAGATCGCGGCCGCGCTGGGCCTGTCGGCGCAGCAGATCGTCACGGCCCAGTTGCTCGACAACGGCCCGGTCTGGCTCGGCCTGCTGCTGGACAGTCCCGACACCGTGCTGGCGCTGGAGCCGGATCACGCGGCGCTCAAGGCCCTGGGGCACAAGGTCGGCGTTGCCGGCGTGGTGAAGTCACAAGCGGACATTCAGTTGATCGCCCGCTCCAGCCGCGAAGCACGCGCCTTTAACGGCCACGACGTGCCAGTTTCCGCTGAACCCGACCTCGAAGTGCGCGCCTTTGCCGCGCCCATCGGCGTCCCGGAAGACCCGGTCACCGGCAGCCTCAACGCCAGCCTCGCGCAGTGGCTGACCGCCGAGGGCCTCGCCCCCGACCGCTATCTGGCCGCGCAGGGCACCTGCCTGGGCCGCGCCGGGCGCGTGCATATCGAGCGCGACGCCGAAAGCCAAGTGTGGGTCGGCGGGGAATCGGTCACCTGCATCAGCGGCGCAGTCACGCTGTAGCCGTCACGCGTCCCGCGCCAGACGCAGCCCGCTGAACTGCCAGCAGGCGTCCGTCGGGAAAAAATTGCGGTAGCTCGCGCGCAGGTGATTCGCCGGCGTGGCGCAGGAGCCGCCACGCAGCACATACTGGTTGCACATGAACTTGCCGTTGTATTCACCGACCGCGCCCGACCACGGCCGGTAGCCGGGGTACGGCGCATAGCTGCTTGACGTCCACTCCCACACATCGCCAAACAGCTGCTGGAGTCCGCCAGCCGCCGCATCGGGTGGCGGCAGCGGGTGGTACACGCCGCGATCGACCAGATTCGCTCCGTTCCCGCCGGCACCGCAACCATTCGGCGCCCCCGCGGCAGCGCCACTGACGGTGGCCGCGTGCTCCCATTCCGTCTCGGTCGGCAGCCGTGCGCCGGCCCAGCGGGCGTAGGCATCGGCCTCGAAATAACTCAGGTGCACGACCGGCGTGCAGGGGTCCAGGGGCACGAGCCCATGCAGGGTGAAGGTCTGCCAGCCGGCGGCGCCGCGCTGCCAGTACAGCGGCGCCTGCAGCCCGCGCGCCTGCACCCAGTCCCAGCCGGCGGACAGCCACCAGCGCGGTTCGCGGTAACCACCCTCGGCAATGAAGGCCGCAAAATCGCCTTGCGTGACGAGCCGGCTGGCCAGCGCGTACGGGGCCAGCCAGACTTTGTGGCGGGGCATCTCGTTGTCAAAAGCGAAGCCGGGACCCGCATGGCCGATCTCGGTCAGCCCGCCGTCAAAGGATTGCCAGCCGAACGGTTTCGGCGTCCCCGTCTTCACCGGCGGCGGGCCGCCCGCATGGTAGGCCGGCGCCAGCGGGTTGCATGACAGCACATGCTTGATGTCGGTGAGCATCAACTCCTGGTGCTGCTGCTCGTGCTGCAGCCCCAACGCCACCAGCGCGGTCAGCTCGTCACCCGCCGGCTGCGCCAGCAGACGTTCCATGCGCGCGTCCACCTGGGCGCGGTAGGCCAGCACCTCCGCCAGTCCAGGCCGCGAGACCAGCCCCCGTTGCGCCCGCGGGTGCTTCTCACCCACCGCGTTGTAGTAGCTGTTGAACAGCACGCGAAACGCCGGGTTGAAGGGCTGGAAGCCGGGCTCGAAGCGCTCCAGCACGAAGGTCTCGAAAAACCAGGTCACGTGCGCCAGATGCCATTTGGTCGGGCTCACGTCGGGCATGGACTGGATCTGGCAGTCCTCCGGGCTCAGCGGCGCGGCCAGCCTCACGGATTGGGTGCGTACTTGCGCATAACGCGTGGAAAGTGGTTCGGCCTCGCCCCCGCCAAGAGGCAATGCGATGGCGCCGTGCGTCGTGGGAGGTGCAAGGGCGGGCATGGCCCCATTCCATCACAAGCGGCCGCGCGCTGACAAGCCACCCAGGAATCAGGGGAAACACCCGATTCGTCGCGCCGGGGACAAAGGCGCGCGCCGCCTTCGTTCAACATGGCGCCCATGGGAACCCTCTACCTTGTGCGCCACGGCCAGGCCTCGTTTGGCGCAGATGACTATGACCAGCTCAGCGAACTCGGCCAGCGCCAGAGTGTGCGGCTGGGCCAGTACCTCGCTGAACGGCGGCTGGTGTTCGACGCCGTGCTGACGGGCACGCTGCGCCGCCATGCACAGACCTGGGAGGCCATCGCCCAGGGCGCCGGGCTCGACCTGCAGCCCCTGCTCTGGCCCGGGCTCAACGAATACGACAGCCACGCGGTGATCAGCGCCATCCACCCGCAGCCGCTGGAAAAGCCCGACACGCCCGAGCGCTACCGCCACCATTTCCGGCTGCTGCGCGACGGCCTGGCCCAGTGGATGGCCGGCGTGGTGACGCCCAAAGGCATGCCCGAATACGACGACTTCGTGCGCGGCATCACCAGCGCGCTCGACCACATCCGCCAGAACCACAGCGGCAATGTGCTGCTGGTGTCCAGCGGCGGCCCGATCGCCACCGCCGTGGGCCACGTCCTCGGCACCACCCCTGAAACGACGATCGAGCTGAACATGCGCATCCGCAACAGCGCACTCAGCGAATTCGCCTTCAACCCCAAGCGCCACACGCTGCAGACCTACAACACGCTGCCGCACCTGGACCACCCGGACTACGCGGACTGGATCACCTACGCTTGAATCGGCCGCGGCATGACCACCACCCGCGATTCGGTCGCCACCGCCCGCGCCCGCAATTGCCCGCAACCGCCTTCCACGTCCTGCCCGGCGGACTGGCGCAGCTTGGTCAGCACCCCACGGCGGTGCAGCGTGCGGGCGATTTCGGCGGCGCGTTCCCATGAGGGGCGCCTGAAATCGAGGCCGTCCACGGCGTTGTACGGAATCATGTTCAGGATGGCGTACTTTCCGGCGAACAGGCGGACGATGCCGTCCAGTTCCTCGTCGGTGTCGTTGATGCCCTCCAGCAGCGTCCACTGCACCTGAATAGGGTAGCCCGTGGCGCGCGCATAACGCTCACCCAGCGCCATCAGTTCTTCAGGGTCGATGCGCGGCGCGCGCGGCAGGAGCTTGGCGCGCAGGTCGGCACGCGTCGTGTGCAATGACAGCGCCAGCGCCGGCTTGACGCGCCCGAGCGGTAGCCGCTCGAACACGCGCAGGTCGCCCACCGTGGAAAACACCAGGTTCTTGTGCCCGATGTTGCCCACCGTGCCCAGCAAGTCGATGGCCTCCATCACGTTGTCCAGGTTGTGTGCCGGCTCGCCCATGCCCATGAAGACCACCTTTTTCACAGGCCGCAGCGTGCGCGCCAGCGCCACCTGCGCCACGATCTCGGCACTGCCGAGCTGGCGCAGCAGGCCTTCGCGGCCGGTCATGCAGAACACGCAGCCCACCGCACAGCCCACCTGGGACGACACACACAAGCCGTCGCGTGGCAGCAGCACGCTTTCCACCGTCTGGCCGTCGCCCAGTTCAACCAGCAGGCGCGCCGAGCCGTCCTCGCCGGGGTGCTCGGAACGCAGCCGCGCCAGACCGGCCAGCTCGGCGCTCAGCGCCGGCAAGGCGGCGCGCAATTCAGCGGGGACGAAATCTTCGAGCCGGCGGCGGCCGCTGTCCTGCGGCAGGGCCTGGGCCCAGAGGCGCAGCACGCGCTGCTCGTGGCCCGGGCGGGCGCCAAGCGCGCGCAACTGCTCGCGGATGGCGGACAACAGTCTGAATGCGGCTGGTGCGCCCACCGCATCCGAGGTGTCGCACACACCAGACGGCACACCGCCGGCTGTGCCGGCCCCGGTGGTGGCGTCAGCGGTGGAGCCGGTGAAGGTCACTGCGGCTGGAAACCGCTGGTCTTGATGATGCGCGCCCAGGTCTGGCCGTACGCGTGTTCACGGCTGGCCAGCTGCTGCTGCGACATGAAGCCCACGGTCAGGCCCATGGCCGTCAGCTTTTCGCGCACATCGGGCACGGCGATCGCCTTGGCCAGCGCCTGCGAGAAGCGGTCAATCACCTCTTTCGGCGTGCCGGCCGGGGCGAACACGCCGTAATAAGGCATGTCCTCGAAGCCCACCAGGCCCAGTTCGCCAAACGTGGGCACCTCGGGCATGGCCGCCTGGCGCTTGTCGCCCAGCACGGCCACCACGCGCACCTTGCCGGCCTTGTGGTTCTCGATGAAGTCCGGGACGGACGCCACGCCCGCGCCGATCTGGTTGCCCAGCATGTCGGCCATCATCGGCGCGCTGCCGCGGTAGGGCGCGGCCACCAGGT
>JAHFQI010000146.1 GCA_023259355.1 Comamonadaceae bacterium | reverse complement strand
TCCCTTGTCCCACAGTTTTGCGATCGGAAAACGCCCCTGAAGCGCCAGCACCCGCTCATTGGCGCCTTTCAGGCGCCCATGCCCCTCCAGGGCCCGCATCGCCGTGGTGACATGGGCGACCTCGATACCGGGGATCATGGCCGCGACGCCTTTCGCATCGTTCTCGGTTCCATGGGCGAGCAAGGCGCCGTAGCAGCCGAGCAGTTCTGGCTCTGACTTCGCACGGCGCCCCAGGAGCACCTCGCTGAAGCAGCAATGTGCATCCACCTCCACGATCACGTCGCTGAACTGGGACGGTCCGATCACGTTGAACATTGCATCCCGCGTGCGGCGCACCGCATCATCCACATCCATGGGAGCCAGGGCAGGGATGTGTATAAGGCCTTTGTCATCGATTTCGACCATTCCCGCCTGCACCGCTTCGGAGAGCGCTTGCAGGCCAACCTTGAGATGCATCTTTAGACGCTCAAGGAAGCGCGTCGGGTCCGTGGGAAGGTTCATCGCGCTGGTAATGATGCTGCGCTCCTTTTGCCACTGGTCCACGGGGATGAACAATTCCTCCCGGTTGCGATGCTCCTGGCTGTAGTTGATCCACAGCCGCCCGGCTCTCAAGCCCTTGCGAACCGAAGTCAGGGCGCATGCTTTCAGAGCGGCCATGGCCTTGGTCCTGTCTGGAGTCATCAGCAACTCCTGCCAGACCGGCTCCACCATCGTGATGTCGAAATCCTTGGGCAGTTCCTTGGCCCCTTGTTCGTGGAAGCGACGAAGTGCCTCCATCTGGCGCATCGCTGGCAAATGGTCTTTGCCATTGATATCCAGACCCATCATTCCCGTCAGCAAGGCACTGACCCGATTGCCATCATCAGTCAAAGATTGGCGTACCAGTGCGGCATGGCTGTACTTCCTGGTGTCCTCGTCCTGGGGAAGCAGAGCTTTCAATGCTTCGACTTTTTCCTTGTCGGTCTGGTCGGAGGTATAGAGGATTGTGCGCATTTCCTCTTGGCGCGTGCGGTAGTGCGCAGCACCACGGGCCTGCTTTTTAAGCACGGTGGCCGAGGCATGCCTGATCAGGTCGCACACGCGCCTGCCCGCCATGAAGAGTGCTACATCGGTGAACTCCTGGAGCATCATTCGCAAGAAGCATGTGACTTCCAGTTGCTGTGTCTCGACCTTCAACAGCCTGGACTGAGAGGGCGGCCGGTTTGCCAGTAACTGGCCATACGCCCGCAACCGTACGCTGGAGATCTCTTTCAAGTCCCACTCGTGCACGCCAAAGGACTTGAGAAAAGCGATCTTCTCCATGACCTCGTTGAGGTTGGAGGGACTGTGGCGCCCCGTCGGCACTTTGAGCCATTCCAACACGGTGTCGCCGCTGCGCCCACGCCGCTTGGCATGGACTGCCTCCAGTATCCGTCGCATCACCGGTGCCGGAATCTGGGCTGTAACGGCGGCAGCCGCAGCCTCATCCACGCTTTTGAAGACGTCGCGTGCGATGTCACGAAGAGTCCGGTCTCCTGGCAGTGAATAGGATCGGTCAAAAAGCCAAATCTCTGCCGCCTTTACGAGCTCATCCGAAGATGCCGCAGTGCCAACCAGTTCCGCAAGCGCCACTCGAATCTCGGCAAACACGGCCTCGTCAGGCGCTGAGAATCCGCTGGCCTCGTACGCCCATTGCTGGTGTGCAAACAAGGTTGCGCGACGTTCGTACAGAGATTTGAGCGTTGCAATCGAAACCTCGCCTACGCCAAGGGCCGTTGAGAGGTATCGGAGCAGGGATCTTGGGATGGATGTGACTCGGCTGAGGGATCTGCCGGTAGTCCGTATCAGTACGAGTTGAAGAGCGGCTCCGAGTCGGCCAGCGGTGTTGAATTTCTTTCGTATGGCGTCGATTTCTTCGGATGTGAGCCGAAAGGATTGCTCGACGTCAAACTCCGACAAGGACTTCGGAAGCTCGGTCACACCGACAAAACGCTGGCGAAAGGCTGTCACGGATGCCCCCAGTGCTGTTTGGTAAGGGCACTATACCGAGAGCTGCTGGTCTGCGAAGATGCACGCGAACGGAATGCGGGTTTACCCTTGATTCAAACCGCGACTATCTACACGGAAGCTCAGATCACCCCGTCGGGGCGGACAGCGCGGCGGCCAGGCCGGCCAGGCCCTGGCGGCGGGTGAATCGGGCGTTGGAAAAAGTCATGAATATCTCCGTGAAAGTGAACAGGTGGGCCCTTCCGGGTCCGGGCCGGCCCAGTCTAAAAGTTCCTACAATTAACAAAAGCGTTATTTAGGAAGCCTTAAAGTTCCCAAATGGCATCTCTACGCATCCCATGGCGGCGGGCATGACACCTCTGGAGGGCCGATGAAAGACCTCGACCTGATGACCTTGCGGCTGTTCGTGGCCGTGTGCGACTCGCGCAGCATCGCGCGCGTGGGCGAGCGCGAAAACATCGTTCCGTCGGCGATCAGCAAGCGGCTGGCCCAGCTGGAGCAGGACCTGGGCACCCCGCTGCTCAAGCGCGTGCGGCGCGGGGTGGAGCCAACCGCCGCCGGCGAGACCTTGCGCGAGCACGCGCGCGGGCTGCTGGGCGCGGCCCGGCGCGTCACCGAGGACATGACGTCCTACACCAAAGGCGCCTCCGGCCTGGTGCGGCTCATGGCCACCATTTCGTCGGTGGCGGAGTCCCTGCCCGACGACATTGCCGATTTCCTGAAGGTGCCCGCGCACCAGGCCATCCGGGTCAACGTGCAGGAGCAGACCAGCCGCGACGTGGTGCGCGCGCTGCGCGAAGGCAGCGTGTCGCTGGGTGTGTGCTGGGATGCCGCGGACCTCTCCGGCCTGCAGACCTACCCCTATCGGCACGACCACCTCGCCATCGTGACGCACAACCGCCATCCGCTGGCGGGGCGGAAGGACATGGCCTTCGTCGAGTCGTTCGACTTCGACCATGTCGCGTTACCCGCCGCCAGCGCGGTCCAGTTGATGCTGGGACGGGCCGCGGCCGCCACCGGGCGGACCCTTCGTTACCGGGCGGAAGTGGCCACCTTCGAGGCCGCATTGCGCGTGGTGCGATCGGAGCTGGGGATCAGCGTGGTGCCGCGCGAGGTGGCCCAGCCCCTGGCCAGCGCGTTCAACCTGGCCATCATCCCGCTGACGGACACCTGGGCTCGGCGCCGGTTTGCGATCTGCTTTCAGGATGAACACACGCTCTCCCCGGCGGCCAAGCTGCTCGCCGGGCACCTTGCGCAAGCGGCGGAAAAGGACGCGGCGGCTTGAGCCAGGCGCCTTCGAACGATCCAAAACGTGCATCAATCCAGTCTCAATTTGGATTGGACGCGCATCGCTGGCGGTGTTGCAATACCGCGCAGGCGGACCTTGAACCGCCCTACCCAGACGCAGGAGACACCTCATGACCCATCGCCGCACCTTCCTCAAGTCCTCGGCCACGCTGGCATTGGCCGCCGTGGGCGCGCCCGCATTCGCGGCGGCCTGGCCGCGCCAGCCGCTGCGCATCATCGTGCCGTTCCCGCCCGGCGGCACCGCCGACGCGATCGCGCGCCTGATCAGCAAGCCGCTGTCCGACATCATGGGCGTGCCCGTCATCATCGAGAACAAGACCGGCGCCAACGGCATGGTTGGCGCGGCCGCCACGGCCAACGCCACCGACGAGCACACGCTGCTGCTGTCGGACATGAGCTCGCTGGCCATCAGCCCGCTCGTGACCAAGGAAATGCCCTACAAGCAGTCCGACCTCAAGGGCGTCACCATGCTGGCCTATTCGCCGCACCTGCTGGTGGCCCATCCCTCGGTGCAGGCATCGAACATCAAGGAGCTGGCCGCGTTGTCGCAGCGCACGCCCATGAACGTGGCCTCGTCCGGCTCGGGCTCGGCCAACCACCTGGGCGTGGTGGACATCGCCTTGTCCACCGGCCTCAAGTGGCAGCACGTGCCCTTCCGCGGCGGCTCCGCGGCGCTGGCCGACACCGCGGCCGGCAACACCCAGCTGTGCCTGAACGGCATGCTGGCGACGATGCCGCTGGTGCAGGGCGGCAAGCTCAAGATCATCGGCGTGAGCAAACGCACGCGCATGGCGCTGCTGGCCGACGTGCCCACGATTGCCGAGCAGGGCGTGAAGGATTTCGAATCCGGCACCTACCAGGGCGTGGCCATTCCCGCGTCCCTGCCCAAGGCCGCGGCCGAGCGGCTTGCCGCGGCGCTGGTCAGCGTCATCCGCGCGCCCGAGATGCGGGCCCGGCTCGCGGCGGCCGGCGCCGAGGTCATGACCTCCTCGCCGCAGGAGACCACGGAGTTCCTCGCACGCGAGAACAAGCGTTGGGCCAGTGTGATCCAGCGCGCCGGCAAGCAGCTTGAAGGGAACGTCTGAAATGAACCGCCCCCACGCTCATCACTGCGTGTATTCGCTGCCCCCCGAGGGGGCCCAGGCCTGCCTTGGGGCGGCCCGGCGGAGGCCTGAATGAGCACCAACCACTTCTCGATCAGCCGCCTCGAAGACTTTGCCGCGGCGCTGTATGGCGCCGTCGGCATGGACGCCGACAAGGCGCGCAGCGTGGCGCGGCTGCAGGTCCTCACCGACGCCATGGGCCGGCGCACGCACGGCCTGGCGATGGCGCCGCTGTACCTGGCCGACATCGCCAAGGGCGGCCTGCAGGTGCGCGGCGAACCCGTGGTGCTCAAGGACCACGGTGCCGCCGTGGTCTGGGATGGTGGCTACCTGCCCGGCCTGTGGCTCATGGAACGCGCGATCGACATGGCGGTGCAGCGCGCCGCCACGATGGGCGTGGTCACGGTGGCGATCCAGAAAAGCCACCACATCGGCTGCCTGGCCGCCCTGGTCAAGCAGGCGGCGGACCGCGGCTGCGTGGCGATCATCGCCAACTCCGAGCCGGCGGCCAAGCGCGTGGCGCCCTATGGCGGCACCGAGGCGCTGTTCACGCCCAATCCCTTCGCCGTCGGCTACCCCGGTCCCGAGCACCCGGTGCTGGTGGACATCTGCGCCTCCATCACCACCACGTCGATGACGCGGCAGAAATACGCGGCCGGCGAGTCGTTCGAGCACCCCTGGCTGCTGGACGGCCACGGGCAGCCGACGCGCGACCCGGCCGTGCTCGAACACAGCGAGCCGCGCGGTTCGCTGCAGCTCCTCGGCGGCCAGGAATACGGCCACAAGGGCTTCGGCCTGGCGCTGATGATCGAGGCGCTGTCGCAGGGCCTGTCGGGCCACGGCCGCAAGGACGCACCGAAACGCTGGGGCGGCAACGTCTTCCTGCAGGTGATCAACCCCGACTTCTTCGCCGGTGCCGAGGCCTTCGTGGAACAGACCGACTTCCTGTCGCAGCAGTGCCGCGGCAACCGGCCCATCGACCCTGCGCGTCCCGTGCGCCTGCCCGGCGACCAGGCCTCGCAGTTGATCGAGCGGGCCCACCGAGAGGGCGTGTCCTACGACGACGCAGCCTGGCAGGCGCTGGTGGACTGGTCCGGCAAGCTCGGCGTGGCGCTGCCCGTGGCGCAGGCACCCGCCTGATCGCCCGGGCTTGAACCCGCGGCTGGGGCGCGGCGGCTGACACGGGCGGCTGCGCTACCATCGCGGCCATGTTCCAGCTCAGCCAGATCCGTTGCTTCGTCGTGCTGGCCAACGAGCTGCATTTCGGCCGCGCCGCGGTGCGGCTGCACATGACCCAGCCCCCGCTGAGCCGACAGATCCAGCAGCTTGAGGCCGAGCTGAACGTGCAGCTGTTCGAACGCACGCAGCGCAGCGTGCACCTCACGCCGGCGGGCAAGGCGTTTCTGCCCGAAGCCGAGTACCTGCTGGAAGTCAGCCAGTCGGCCGCCTCGGTGGCGCGCCGCGCCGCCGCCGGCGAGGCCGGCACGGTGTCGCTGGGCTACGTATCGGGCGCCAGCTTCAGCTTCATGCCGCGCATCGTGGCCGCGGCGACGGCGCAGTTGCCGGGGCTGGCCATCGTGTTGCGCGACATGAGCACGGCCGAGCAGTTCGAAGCCCTGCGCTCGGGCCGCCTGGACGCCGGCATCGTGCGCGCGCCGGCGGACCACGCCGACCTGCGCAGCGCCAGCGTGCTGCGCGAACCCTTCGTCGCCATGCTGCCGGCGGCGCACCCCCTGGCCGCGCGGCAACGCCTCACGATGGCCGACCTGCACCGGCAGGACCTGATCATGTACGAGCCCGGCCAGGGCGGCCTCATGTACGAATTGCTGACCGCCGCCTTCCACACCGAGCAGGTCGTACCGCGCTACGTGCAGCATGTGCGCCAGACCTATTCGCTGATGGGCCTGGTCGGCAGCGGCCTCGGCCTGGCCCTGGTGCAGGCCTCGGCGGCGCGGCTGAGCATGCCCGGCGTCGTGGTGCGCCCCATCGCCCTGCCGGCCGACGCCGTGTCGGAACTGCATCTGGCCTGGCGCGCCCGGGACGAGGTGGACAACCCGGCGGTCGATCGCTTCCGCCAGCTGGTGCTGGCCGAGGCGGCCCGGATCAAGCCAGGACTTTGAGCCGCTTTTCGAGCGGCTCCCGCCTCGGCCCTCCCCCGGGAAATCCCCCTATGGCCCCAGGTCACTTGAGGCCCACAGTGGTGCGACATCCCAGGAGGCCCGATGCCGGAAACCAAACTGATCCTCGACCACGCGCTTGAGCACGCCGCGGCCCACCCCGACAAGGTCTACCTGACCCAGCCCGTCGGCGGCGGGCAAGTGACGGACTACACCTGGGCGCAGACCCTGGACCAGTCGCGGCGCATGGCCGCCCACCTGCAAAGCCGCGGCTTCGAGCCCGGCGCGCGCATCGCCATCCTGTCGAAGAACTGCGCGCATTTCTTCATGGCCGAACTGGCGATCTGGATGGCGGGTTACACCACGGTGGCGATCTTTCCCACCGAAACCGCCGAGACCGTGAAATTCGTTCTGGAGCACAGCGGCGCCAGCCTGCTGTTCGTCGGCAAGCTCGACACCTGGCCGGCGCAGCAGCCCGGCGTTCCGGCCGATCTGCCCTGCATCGCGTTCCCGCTGGCACCGAGCACCGCGTTCGAGGCGTGGGACGCCATCACCCAGCGCACGCCGCCGCTCGCGGGCCGGCCGGTGCGCAAGGCCGATGACCTGGCCATGCTCATCTACACCTCGGGTTCCACCGGCCAACCCAAGGGTGTGATGATCAGCTTCGGCGCGATCACGCGCGCCGGCGAGGGCATTGCGAAGGACCTTCGCGCGCGCGTCGGCGACACGGGTGAATCCCGCATCCTCTCGTACCTGCCGCTGGCGCACAGCATGGAGCGCTGCTGGGTCGAGGCGGCCTCGTTCATCGACGGCGACACACACGTGTATTTCGCCGAATCGCCGGACACCTTCCTGCAGGACCTGCAGCGCGCCCGCCCGACCATGTTCATCTCGGTGCCGCGGCTGTGGCTCAAGTTCCAGCAGGGGGTCTTTACCAAGATGCCGCCGAAGAAGCTGGATCGGCTGCTGGGCATCCCCATCCTGGGCAAGATCGTTGCGCGCAAGGTGCTCAAGGGCCTGGGGCTGGACCAGGTGGTGATGGCCGGCAGCGGTTCGGCGCCGATCCCGGCCGAGCTCATTGCCTGGTACCGGCGCCTGGGGCTCAAGCTCTGGGAGGGCTATGGGATGACCGAGGACAACTCGTACTCGCACACCTCCAACGAGCAGTTCAGCGCCCTCGGCTATGTGGGTGTGCCGCTGCCCGGCGTGCAGGTGCGCATCAGCAAGGACGGCGAGATCCTGATCAAGTCGCCCGGGCAGTTCAGCGGCTACTACAAGCAGCCCGAACTGACTGCCGAGAGCTTCACCGAGGACGGCTTCTTCCGCACCGGCGACCTGGGCGAGCGGCGCGCCGACGGCCTGCTCAAGGTCACCGGGCGGCTGAAGGAACTCTTCAAGACGGCCAAGGGCAAGTATGTGGCGCCCGCCCCCATCGAAAACCTCCTCAACGCGCACCCGATGGTCGAGCTGTCGCTGGTCTCCGGCCTCGGCCAGCCGTCCGCGTACGCAATGGTGGTGCTGTCGGAGAGCCTGCGCCCCAAACTGGGCGACCCGGCCGTGCGCGCGCAGGTGCAGGCGGAACTCGGCCAGTTGCTCAAGGACGTGAACCAGCAACTGCCCGAATACGAACGCCTGCGCATGATCGTGGTGGCGCGCGAACCCTGGTCCATCGAAAACGGCTGCCTCACGCCGACCATGAAGATCAAGCGCACCCGCATCGAGGCTGCCGTGGCGCCGCAGGTGGAAGCCTGGTACGAGGGCGGCAGCGGCGTTCAGTGGGCCTGAACGGGACAGCCACGGCATGCCCACGACACCTGCCACCCGCCACGGCGGCGACCGCGTCGCCGAAGCCCTGCAGGCGCATGGCGTGCGCTGCGTCTTCACCCTGTGCGGCGGCCATATCTCGCCGATTCTGAGCGCCGCCAAGGCGCGCGGCATCCGCATCGTCGATGTGCGCGACGAAGCCACGGCCGTGTTCGCCGCCGACGCCACCGCGCGCCTGTCGGGCATCCCCGGCGTGGCGGCCGTGACGGCCGGGCCGGGCATCACCAACACCATCACCGCGCTGAAAAACGCGCAGCTGGCGCAGTCCCCCGTGATCCTGCTCGGCGGCGCCGCGCCCACCGCGCTGCAGGGGCGCGGCGCGCTGCAGGACATCGATCAGCGCCCGCTGGTGGCGCCGCACGTCAAGCTGTTTCGCAAGATCACCCGCGTGTGCGACCTCGGCCCCGCCGTCGATAAAGCCTTCGAGCTGGCCCAGGCGGGGGTGCCCGGGCCGGTGTTCATCGAGTGCCCGGTGGACCTGCTGTATGACGAAGCGTCCATCCGCCAGTGGTATGCCGAGGCAGCCGGCAAGGGCACGTCCCTCCCCGACCGGCTGCTACGCTTTTACCTGAACCGCCACGTGAGGAAGATGTTCGACGGCAGCGCCGACGTGATCGCGCCGCAAGTGCGCGCCGTCGCCCCGCCACGCGCGGGCGACGCCAGCCTGCGCGCGGCGCTGGCCGCGCTGGCCAAGGCCGAGCGGCCGCTGATGGTCATCGGCAGCCAGGCCCTGGTGCTGGCGGGTGAAGCGGAGCGGCTGGCCGAGGCCGTGGCCCGGCTCGGCATCCCGGTTTACCTTTCAGGCATGGCGCGCGGCCTGCTGGGGCGCGACCACCGACTGCAGATGCGCCATCAGAGGCGCAACGCCCTGCGCGAGGCCGACTGCGTGCTGCTGGCCGGCGTGCCCTGCGACTTCCGGCTCGACTACGGCAAACACGTGCGCCGCAGCGCCACGCTGATCGCCGCCAACCGCAGCGCCAGGGACGCGCGCCTGAACCGCAAGCCCGACATCGCCGCCATCGGCGACGCCGGCCTGTTCTTGCAGGCGCTGGCGCAAGCCCAACCCGCCAATGGCAACACGAATTCGCGCCTGGCCGGCTGGATTGCCACGCTGAGCGCCCGCGACGCCGAGCGGGAGCTGGAGATCGACCAGCAGGCCCAGGCCGGCGGCGACCACGTCAACCCGATTGCGCTGTTCCGAGCGTTGGAAAAGGAAGCTGGCGACAACGCCCTGCTGGTGGCCGACGGCGGCGACTTCGTGGCCACGGCTTCGTACGTGATGCACCCGCGCGAGCCGCTCACCTGGCTGGACCCCGGCGCCTTCGGCACGCTGGGCGTGGGGGCTGGCTTCGCGCTGGGCGCCGCGCTGGCCCGCCCCGGCAGCGAGGTCTGGATCATCTTCGGCGACGGCGCCTGCGGCTACGGCCTGGCGGAGTTCGACACCTTCGTGCGCCACGGCATCCCCGTGATTGCGCTCGTCGGCAACGACGCCGGCTGGACCCAGATTGCCCGCGAGCAGGTCAAGATGCTGCACGACGACGTGGCCACCGTGCTGGCCCGCACCGACTACCACGCTGTGGCGGCCGGCTTCGG
>JAHFQI010000145.1 GCA_023259355.1 Comamonadaceae bacterium | reverse complement strand
ACGCCGTGCGGCGATGAGCCGCTGCCCAGGGCGATCAGCTCCGACTTGCCGGTGCGCGGGTCGAACCAGCCCAGGTGCCCACTGCGCTGCGCCGTGAACCACACGCCGCCATCGGGCGCGGGTGCCACGTCGTGGATGCCGGTGGCGCGCGGCGTGTTGAGCGGCCAGGATTGCAGGCGGGAAGCGCCTTGGCCCTGCGCGCGCGAGGCACCGGGCAGGAGCAGGGCGGCGGGCCATGCCGAGCCCAGCACCAGTCCCGGCAGCGCCGCCAGCGCGGCGCGGCGGGCGACATCGAACGGACCCGCTTGAATCTGCAACGCCATGGCAAGACCTCCTGCGCGCTGGAGATGGGGCGCGCGATTCCCGACGGGCTTATTTTGGCGGAAACACCAGCACGGGCTGCTCGCGATACACCTCCGGCATCGTGGTTTTGAGGTTGGCGATCTTGGGCAGATCGAACCGCGCGATGTAGGGTTCGCGCGGGTGCAGCGTGGCGTAGTCCTGGTGGTAGGCCTCGGCCGGGTAGAAGCCGGCCAGCGGCGCGAGCTGCGTCACGATCTTGCCGGGGAAGGCCTTGGCCGCGTCCAGTTGCGCGATGTAGCGTTCGGCCACCTGCTTCTGGTTCGCGTCCTGGTAGAAGACGGCGGAGCGGTACTGTGTGCCGCTGTCCGGGCCCTGGCGGTTGAGCTGCGTGGGGTCGTGCGCCACCGAGAAGTAGACCTGCAGCAGCTTGCCGTAGGAAATCTGCTTCGGGTCGTAGGTGATTTGCACCGATTCTGCGTGCCCCGTCAGGCCCGAACCGATCAGCGCGTAGCTGGCGGTTTCCTTGCGCCCGCCAGCGTAGCCCGAAACGGCGTTCAACACGCCCTGCGTGTGCTGGAACACCGCCTGCACGCCCCAGAAACAACCGCCTGCGAAGACGGCGGTCTCGCGGCCGGCTTGCGCGGGGGTGTCGAGCGCCGGCGGAGGCAGCTTGACGGCGCTTTCCGCCGCCGCGCTGCCGCCTGTCAAAGCCCAAGCACCCAGGGCGATGGCGCCCGCGATGAGCAGAGGTTTGTTCATGATGCTGCTGGCGTGAAGTTCAGCGCCACTCCGTTCATGCAATAACGCAGGCCGGTGGGCTTGGGCCCATCGTCGAACACATGGCCCAGGTGCCCGCCGCAGCGACGGCACAGCACCTCGGTCCGCTTCATGAAGAAGGAAGTGTCGGTCTCCTCGACCACGGCGTTCTCCATCGGTTTCCAGAAGCTGGGCCAGCCGGTGCCACTCTCGAACTTGGTCGCGGACGAGAACAGGGGCAGGGCGCAGCCCGCGCAAGAGAAAACGCCGGCGCGCTTTTCCTTGTTAAGCGGGCTGGTGAACGGCGCCTCGGTGCCGGCCTTGCGCAGGACGCGGTATTGGTCCGGCCTGAGCAGTTTTTGCCATTCGGCGTCGCTGTGCGTGACTTCATAGGTCCGCGCCGCGTGCGCCGGTGCACTGGAAAGCAGGCCGACCATGCCGCCAGACAAGGCGCCAAGGGCCTGCAGGGTTGTTCTTCGGCTCATCATCGAATTTCCTTTCACTGAATCCAACCTGGACTCTGGCGTTGGTCGGCGTGATGGGGCGTTCCTTACATGGTGCGCCGATGAAGACGCGCCGGCCCATTCATTTCCAGGCGAACGCCGGCTGTTCGAAATGCGCCACGCGGGTGGGCCGGCCCTCGATGCAGACCTCCCGAAACTGGTAGAGGATGGCCGCCGTTGGTGCGGCGATCCAGCCGCTGCCGACGGGCATGCGCAGCACCATGTGTTCGCTGTGCGCCTCCCGTGCCAGCAGGGGCGCGTCGGTGCGCAGGAACTCGGCGACGGGAATGCGGTGGATGCTGGCCACCTCGGCCGGGTTGGGCGTGAGCTGCCGCGCCGCACCGGCCCAGACCACCACCGGCGTGATGACGAACCCCGAGCGGGTGACGAAATCATCGAGCCGGCCCAGGATGGCGCTGGCGTCCAGCGGCAGGTTCACCTCCTCGGCCATCTCGCGCAGGGCGGCCTGCTCGGGTGTCTCGCCGGCGTCGATGCGCCCGCCCGGCAGCGCCCATTGGCCCGCGTGCCTGCGCAGGTGACTGGCGCGGCGCGTCAGCAGCAGGGCGGCCTGCGTGCTCCAGGCGGTGTGCCGGGGCAGGCCCGGCAGATCGGCGCCGTGGCCTTCGTCAACGAGGGCCAGTGCCACCGCCGCGGCATGGGGCGGGTCGGGGTGCTGGCTGGCGGCGGCGGCCTGCAGGCCGAAAGCACGCAGCTGGTCCTGGATCAACGCCTTGAGCGCTTCGTCGCGCGGCAGGCGGCGGGACATGGCGGGCGCCATGGCGTTCACCACGTGTTGCGCAGCTCCCGCAGCTTGACGAACACGGTTTTGGCGTCGGGTTCGTCGGGCAGATCGGGAAAGGCCTCGCGCAGCCGGGCGATCACGCTGGCACTGGTGAGGCGGAAGAAGGTGTTGAACTGCTTTTCCTCGCCCAGCGTGGTCACGGCCGACTTCGCCGGGTCGTGGCCGGCCACCGTGGGCAGCAGGGCCTGAGCGGCGGCGTTGTCGGGCTCGCGCGCCAGGGTGAACTTCAGGTTGTTCTCGATGTAGTCGTGGCCGGGGTAGACCTGCGTGTTGTCCGGCAACCGGGCCAGTTGCTCGGCGAAGGTGGCGTACAGCGCGCTGACGTCGCCGCCGTTGTGCACGTTGCCGGCGCCGGCGTTGAACAGCGTGTCGCCCGAGAACAGCGCGGGCTGGTCGGTGTGGGAGCGCAGGCAGATGTGGCACATCGTGTGGCCGGGCGTGTCCAGGCACTCCAGCTCGACGGTTTTGCCGACCTTGATGACGTCGCCGGCCTGCACGCCGCGGTCCACGCCGGCGATGCGCCCGCCGGCCTTGTGGTGCGCGATCAGCCTGGCGCCGGTGGCCGCGATCACGGCCGCGTTGCCGCCGGTGTGGTCGTGGTGTTCGTGGGTGTTGAGGACCTGCGTGATCTGCCAACCCCGCACCTTGGCCGTGGCCAGCGTCTTTTCATGGTCCAGCGGGTCGATCGCCAGCGCTTCGCCGGTTTCGGGGCAGGCGATCAGGTAGTTGAAGTTGCGGTAGGCATTGCCGGTCCAGATACGTTCGACGATCATCGCGGGCTCCGAGAGCTTGAGGGGGCTGCCAATTTAACGCAGGTCGTCGGCCAGCGCTACGGCGACCGGTGCAGCCGCGGCGCTGCCAGCAGGGCCAGGTTGTCTTCAATGGCCGCGTCCACGTCGCGCCAGCGCCCGGTGAGTCGGGCCATGACCATTTCGGAGTGCAAGGCCTTGAGGTCTTTCACGCTCGGCGCGACCTTGATCTGGGCGATCGCCGCCGATGTGTTGCCGCCTTTGATCAGCGCCAGCACCTTGCCCGCCCATTCGTTCGTTCGCGCCATGTGGTTCATCCGTTTCGCATTGAAAGCCCGACTGTACTCGCCACTCCATGCCGTAGCGGCGTTCAGTGCCCTGCTTCAGGCGGGCCAGTCACTGAATGGAAACGGCACTTCTTCCGTCGCGAAGCTGACGAAGCCTGCGATCTGGCCCAGGTACCGCCCAAGGCCCTGCCCGAAAGCGCTCAGGCGGGCGTTGGGCGCGTCGCTCACCAGCGCCAGCGCCAGCTGCACGATGGCGACCAGGCCCAGCAGGGTGCCGGCGAACTGGAACGCGATGGCCATCAGGACCATGAAAAGGGCGCGCAGCCAGATGCTGCGCTTGCCGGGTTGGGGGGCCATGGTGTCCGACATGGTGCACGCCTTTCGGTGGTTGAAGTTGCATTGTGCGCAAACGCGTGATTCGCGCCTATGCTTGAGGTTTTACGCGAACGCCGCACGCCCATGGCTGAAAAGACAATCACCACCGCCACCTACAAGCTGTTCCCGTCGCCACGCAACGTGCACCGGGAAATTTTTGCCCATGAGGTTTTTGTGCCCTACCCCTACACGCTGATCGATTTGCCAAGTTTCTACTTCCAGGGCAAGGCCAGCCTTTTTGCGGCATGCCGGCTGGCCGACATGAAAATGGGGCAGCTGGTGACGCTGGAACTGGCCGCTGACGTGGCGAAATTCAACGCCCGGTTCGTGCCGGACTGAGCCTTCTTGCCCGATGGCGGGCGCCCGTCTAACATCATCCACTCAGACTGCGCCGCCGAGGCTGTCCGGCGCGGCCCAACCTCTTGACCGGAGACCTCATGCCACAACTCATCGCGACGATCGATGGTGTCGAGATCAAGCATGTGCACCTGCAAAAGGACCGCACGACGCTGGGGCGCAAGCCGCATAACGACATTGTCCTGACCGACATGGTCGTCAGCGGAGACCACTGTGCGTTCGAGATGGAAGGGCTGGCCGATGTGTACCTGGAAGATCTGGGCAGCACCAACGGAACCTACCTCAACGGCAAGATGGTTCATGGCGAGCGGGTGCGGCTGCGCGACCATGATGTCATCGGCGTCGGGCGCTTCCGGATCCAGTTTCTGACTTCATCGAGGCCGGCGGACTTTGGCCAGACGTCCACCATGACGCTGGAGGGCCTCGGCCATCCGGGCGCGTCCCAGGCATTGCACGCCAGCTTGAAGGTGCTGTCGGGGTCTTCGGCGGGTCTGGAGGTGCCGGTGGTCAAGGCGGTGACGACCTTCGGCAAGCCGGGCGTCATTGTGGTGGCGATTTCCCACCGGCTCCACGGGTACTACGTCGCGGTGGTCGAAGGTGACATGCAGCCTTTGCTGAACGACGAACCCATCGGCCCCGACGCCAAGCCGCTGGCCGACCAGGATGTGATCGACCTCGCAGGCACCAGGCTGCGGTTCCTGCTCAAGGCGTGATTTCCGCCGGGGGACTCTGCGGCTGCGGGAAAATGCCGGCAACCCGCAAAACACCATGAAAAGCAAACCAGCCGCTGGCGGCCTCGTCTACTCCACCGATGCCGGACGCATGTGCCCGGCCTGTCGTCAGCCCATTGCCCAGTGCGTCTGCGGCCAGAACAAGCCCCCGCCGGCATCCGACGGCGTGGTGCGGGTCTCGCGCGAAACCAAGGGCCGGGGCGGCAAGGCCGTGACGGTGGTCAAGGGCCTTGTGCTCGACGCGCCGGCCCTGGCGGCCCTGGGCAAGCAGCTCAAGGCCGCCTGCGGCTCGGGCGGCACCGTGAAGGACGGCGTGATCGAGGTGCAGGGCGACCATTGCGACCGCCTGGTCGATTTGCTCAAGGCGCAGGGCCGGGTGGTCAAGCGCGCTGGCGGGTAGCCGGCCGGCACGCCGGCCCGGGGTGTGGCACGATGCTGCGCCAGAACCCTTTTCACAGGAGACTCTCCATGCAATACCGATCACTGGGCAAAAGCAACCTGCAGGTTTCCGCCCTGTGCCTGGGCACCATGATGTTTGGTGACCAGACGGGCCGCGAAGAGGCGGCCGCCATCGTGGCCGATGCCCGCGCGAACGGCGTGAACTACATCGACACGGCCGATGTTTACAAGGCGGGTGCGTCCGAAACCATGGTGGGCGAACTGCTCAAGGGGCAGCGCCACGATTGGGTGCTGGCCACGAAGCTGGGCAACGCCATGTCCAGCCGGGTGAACGAGGGGCATTACTCGCGCACCTGGATGCTGCGCGAGGTGGAGGCGAGCCTGGCGCGGCTGCAGACGGATTTCGTGGACATCCTCTACCTGCACCGCGACTACAACGGCATGAACCTGGAGGAGCCGTTGCGCGCGCTGGACGCGATGCTGCGCGCGGGCAAGATCCGTTACTGGGGCGTTTCCAACTTCCGGGGCTGGCGTATCGCGGAAATCATGCGGCTCGCGGGTGAGCTGGGCATGCCGGCGCCGGTGGTCTGCCAGCCGTACTACAACCTGCTCAACCGCATGCCCGAGGTGGAAATCCTGCCGGCCTGCGCGCATTACGGGATCGGCGTGACGCCCTACAGCCCGGTCGCGCGCGGCGTGCTCACCGGCAAGTACGCGCCGGGTCAGGCGCCCGCGAGCGACACGCGCGCCGGCCGCGCGGACAAACGCATGGTGGAAACCGAGTTCCGCGAGGAGTCCCTGCAGATCGCGCAGCGGCTGAAGGTGCATGTGGCGGGCAAAGGCATCACGCTGGCACAGTTCGCCACGGCCTGGGTGCTGGCCAATCCCGTGGTCAGTGCCGTGATTGCCGGGCCGCGCACGCTGCAACAGTGGCAGGACTATGGGCCCGCGCTGGACTACGCCGTGACCGATGAGGACGAGGCGCTGGTGGATTCACTGGTCCACCCCGGCCACCCCTCCACGCCGGGCTACACCGATCCGGCCTACCCGCTCAACGGCCGCGTGCGGGGCTGAAGCGCGGAGTCAGGCGGCCTTGATGGCCTGTGCGGCCTGCTTCACCAGGTCCGGGCCCTTGTAGATCAGCCCCGTGTAGATCTGCACCACGTCGGCACCGGCCTTGATCTTGCTCACGGCATCGTCTGCGCTCAGGATGCCGCCCACGCCGATGATCGGGAAACCCTTGCCGAGCGCGGCGCGCAGCTGGCGGATAACGCGGTTGCTGGCTTCGAGCACGGGCGCGCCGCTCAAGCCGCCCGTTTCCTCGGCGTGCTTCAGGCCCTTGACCGCGTCGCGGGCGAGCGTGGTGTTGGTGGCGACCACGCCATCCATGCCGTGGCGCTGGAGTGTGGCAGCGATCACGTCCACCTGCGCTTCGTCGAGATCGGGAGCGATCTTGACGAAGATGGGCACGCGCTTGCCATGCTGGCGCGCCAGGGCTTCGCGGCGTTCGGCGACCGCGCCGAGCAGGCCGTCGAGCGCCTCATCGCTTTGCAGTGCGCGCAGGTTCTTGGTGTTGGGGCTGGAAATGTTGACGGTGACGTAATCGGCGTGCGGGTAGACGCCATCCAGGCCCTTGAGGTAGTCGCTGGTGGCGTCCTCGATCGGCGTGGCCGCGTTCTTGCCGATGTTCAGGCCCAGCAGCATCGGCGTGCCGCCGCCTTTCGTGCGGAAGCTGGCGCGTTTCACGTTGGCGATGAAGGCGTCCAGGCCGTCGTTGTTGAAGCCCAGGCGGTTGATCAGCGCGTTGGCCTCGGGCAGGCGGAACATGCGCGGCTTGGGGTTGCCCGGCTGCGCCAGCGGCGTGACCGTGCCGACCTCCACGAAGCCGAAGCCCATGGCGCCCAGGCCGTCGATGCAGCGGGCGTTTTTGTCGAGGCCGGCGGCCAGGCCCACGCGGTTGGGAAACTTGAGCCCGGCCAGCGTCACGGGGTCTTCCACGCGGCCGTTGCAATAGGCCCAGGCCAGCGGCGTGCCCTGCGCCTTGGCCAGGGTGTGGAGCGTGAGTTCGTGGGCGGCTTCGGGGTCCAGGCCAAAGAGAAACGGGCGGGCGAGGGCGTAGGGGATCAGCGACATTGGATAATTCTTTAAAACTTCAATGGATTGTCTCAAATGACCCAAGACGAACTCAAAACACTGGTCGGCCAGGCCGCGCTGCAGTACGTGGTGCCCGGCGAAATCGTGGGCGTGGGCACGGGCTCCACGGTCAACAAGTTCATCGATGCGCTGGCGACGATGAAGGACCAGATCATCGGTGCGGTGTCCAGCTCCGAGGCCTCCACCGCGCGCCTGAAGGCACTGGGCATCGCGGTGTTCGACAGCAACGAGGTTGAGGACTTGTCGGTCTACATCGACGGCGCCGACGAAATCGACCACCACGGCCACATGATCAAGGGCGGCGGCGCGGCCCTCACGCGCGAGAAGATCGTGGCCGCGCAGTCCAGGCAGTTCGTCTGCATTGCCGACGAGTCGAAGCTGGTGACGACGCTGGGCGCTTTCCCGCTGCCGGTGGAAGTGATCCCGATGGCGGCGCACCGCGTGATGCGCCAGTTCGCCGCGCTCGGCGGCACGGCGAAGCTCCGGCTGAAGGACGGCCATCCGCTGGTGACGGATAACGGCCAGCACATCCTGGACGTGACCGGCCTTCAGATCACCGACCCGCTGGGCTTCGAGTCGCGCGTGAACCAGTGGCCGGGCGTGGTGACGGTCGGCGTTTTTGCGCACCAGAAAGCCGGCGTGTGCCTGTTGGGCACGGCCGGTGGTGTCAAGACCCTGAACTTCGGCTGAAGTCCGGGCGCCGCTCAGAAGCGGATGCCGGCGGGATTGGTGTCAGGCGCGCGAGCGGGTGCTGGGCGCTGCCGCCTGCCGGCGGCTTCGGCACCCGGCTCGCCCGGGGCGGTGGCTGGCGCCGTGCCTTGGGCCGGGCGCTGCACCGAGACCAACGGGGTTGCTGCCGCGGGACGGAAACCCGGGGGCAGTTGCGAGGTCTTTGGGTAGCCGGCCGCATCCAGGAACGAACCCCACTCGGCGTCGGAAAAACCCTTGAGCTGCTGGCTTCCGATCGTCAGGGATGGCAGGCTGGCGCTGCCACTCAGTCGTTGCAACGCCTCGCCGTCTTCCGGGGTGGTCACCGTACGTTCCTCGAAGGGAATGCCACGTGCGCTCAAGAAGGCGCGCCCGGCTCCGCAAGGGTCGCAGTTGTTGCCGGTGTAGAGCGTCACGGGATAGCGGCTGGCCACCTGCTGCAGTTCGTAGGGAAGGCCGGTGCCGCCAAGGGACGTGCCGGCGCTGCCGGCCTGCGCCGTTCCAGCGCCCGCCATGGGTGGCGTATCGGAGAAGGTCACGCGGCCATCCGGCCCGACGATGCGGTACACGGTTTGCGCGTGCACGGCGCAGGCGCCCATTGCCAGCAGCAGGCCGGCGGCCAGTATCGCCACGGTGTTTTTCTTCATCGAAGTCTCCACTGAATTGATCAAGCCATGCCCTGGTGGCGCAGCAAGGCGTCCAGGCTGGGCTCGCGGCCCCGGAATGCCTTGAACGATTCCATCGCCGGGCGGCTGCCGCCCGCTTCCAGAATCGCCTCGCGGTATTTTCGGCCAGTTTCAACGTTGGGCGAGCCGTCCTTACCGGCTGTTTCCTCGAACGCGGCGTAGGCGTCCGCGCTCAGCACCTCGGCCCACTTGTAGCTGTAGTACCCGGCCGCGTAACCGCCCGCGAAAATGTGGCTGAAGGTGTGGGCCGTGCGGCTGAAGGCCGGCGGCTGCAGCACGGCGACCTCGGCGCGAACCAGCTCCAGCAGCGGCATGAAGTCCTGCGCGGGGTCGTGCTCGGTGTGCAGCAGCATGTCGAACAGGGCGAACTCGATCTGGCGCAGCGTCTGCATGCCGCTCTGGAAGTTCTTGGCGGCGATCATCTTGTCGAACAGGGTACGCGGCAGCGGCTCGCCGGTTTCGACGTGGGCCGTCATGTGCTGGAGCACATCCCATTCCCAGCAGAAGTTCTCCATGAACTGGCTGGGCAACTCCACCGCGTCCCATTCCACGCCGCTGATGCCCGAGACATCGCGTTCGTTGACCTGGGTCAGCATGTGGTGCAGGCCGTGGCCGAACTCGTGGAACAGGGTCGTGACGTCGTCGTGCGTGAGCAGGGCGGGTTTGCCATCCACCTCGTCGGCGAAGTTGCAGACCAGGTGCGCCACAGGCTTTTGCACTGTGCCGGTGTCCGGGCGCAGCCAGCGGGCGCGCACGTCGTCCATCCAGGCGCCGCCGCGCTTGCCGGTGCGCGCGGGCTGGTCGAGGTAGAACTGGCCGACGAGTTGCCCACCACGTTCAATGCGGTAGAACTGGACCGCCGGGTGCCACACCGGCGCGGCGTCGCGGCGGATGGCCACTTCGAACAGCGTTTCGACGATCTTGAACAGCCCGCCCAGCACCTTGGGCGCGGTGAAGTACTGTTTGACCTCCTGCTCGCTGAAGGCGTAACGCGCCTCCTTGAGCTTTTCGCTGATGTAGGGCCAGTCCCAGGGCTGCGGGTCGGGCAGGCCCAGGTGCTGCGCGGCGAACTCACGCAGGTCGGCCACGTCCTTTTCCGCGTAGGGCCGGGCCTTCTTGGCAAGGTCGCGCAGGAAGCTGATAACCTGCTGGGGCGACTCCGCCATTT
>JAHFQI010000144.1 GCA_023259355.1 Comamonadaceae bacterium | reverse complement strand
CATGAGCCGATTCTATCGACGCTGGTCTGGCCGTGGCGGCCACCGAAAGATCGCCCGGGCCTTGGGGCATGTCACTTGCTAGTATCCGGGGCATGACCTCGCTGGAACTGACGCTTCTTTACCTGCTGGCCGCGGTGCTGGGGGTTGTGGCGTGCCGTCTGCTCAAGCTGCCGCCCATGCTGGGTTACCTGGTGGTCGGGGTGCTGATCGGGCCCAATGCGCTGGCCCTGGCGCAGAACTCCGAGGGCGTCAAGCACCTGGGCGAGTTTGGCGTGGTGTTCCTGATGTTCGTGATCGGGCTGGAGTTCAACCTGCCCAAGCTGCGCGCCATGCGCCGCCATGTGTTTGGCCTGGGCCTGTTCCAGGTCGGCTTGACGATGGTGATCGTCACGCTGGGTTCGCTGTTCCTCACCGTGCTGGCGCCGAGCTTGTGGAAGATGGGCTGGCAGACCGCGCTGGCCCTGTCCGGCGCCATGGCCATGAGCAGCACGGCCATCGTGGTGAAGATGATGGCCGAACGGCTGGAGTTGGAGTCCGAGCACGGCAAGCGCGTCATGGGCGTGTTGCTGTTTCAGGATCTGGCCGTGGTTCCGCTGCTGGTGTTGATCCCGGCGTTGGGATCGAGCCCGGAGAAGCTGTTCTCGGCGCTGGCGCTGGCGGGATTCAAGGCCACGCTGCTGATCTTCGTGCTGCTGGTCGGCGGCCAGCGCGTGATGCGCTGGTGGCTCACGCTGGTGGCGCGGCGCCGTAGCGAGGAGCTGTTCGTGCTGAACCTGCTGCTCATCACGCTGGGGCTGGCCTGGCTGACGGAACTGGCGGGCCTGAGCCTGGCGCTCGGGGCCTTCATCGCCGGCATGCTGATCTCGGAGACCGAGTACAAACACCAGGTGGAAACCGACATCCGGCCGTTTCACGACGTGCTCCTCGGGCTGTTTTTCATCACCATCGGCATGGTGCTGGACTGGCGCCAGGTGCTGGCGAACTGGTCGCTGGTGCTGCTGCTGACGACCTTGCCGGTGCTGTTCAAGTTGGCGATGGTGACGGCGCTGGCCAAGGCGCTGGGCGCGACCATGGGGGTTTCGCTGCGCACCGGCCTGTACCTGGCGCAGGCCGGCGAGTTCGGTTTTGTGCTGCTGACGCTCAGCGATGAAAACGCCCTGCTGCCGTCCGCGCTGCTCAACCCGATCCTGGCCAGCATGGTGCTTTCCATGCTGGCGACGCCTTTCATCATCATGCATACCAACCGCATCGTGATGAAACTGGTGGCCAGCGAATGGCTGCTGCAATCGCTGCAAATGACCACGATCGCCCGCAAGTCGATCAACGTCAACAAACACGTCATCATCTGCGGCTATGGCCGTTGCGGCCAGAACCTGGCGCGCATGCTGGAGCGGGAGGGCATTCCCTATATGGCACTGGACCTGGACCCCGACCGGGTGCGCCAGGCGGCCGCGGCGGGTGACTCCGTGGTGTTTGGCGATGCGTCCCGCCTGCAGGCGCTCATCGCCGCAGGCCTGTCGCGCGCCAGCGCGGTGGTGGTGACCTACCTGGATGTCGCGGGCGCCATGAAGGTGCTGGGCAACGCCCGCACCCACGCCCCGCATGTGCCGGTGATCGTGCGCACCCAGGACGACCGGGAGCTGGAAAAACTGCGGGCCGCCGGGGCCACGGAAGTGGTGCCCGAGGCAATCGAGGGTTCGCTGATGCTTGCCAGCCACGCCCTGGCGCTGGTGGGCGTGCCCATGCGCCGGGTGATCCGCATCGTGCAGGACCAGCGTGACGAACGCTACAACCTCTTGCGAGGGTATTTTCGCGGCACCGACGACAACACGGTCAGTGAATTTGAGCAGGAGCGGCTGGCCACCTTGACGCTGCCCACGGGGGCCGACGCCATTGGCAAGTCCGTTGAACAGCTGGCGCTGCCCGCCGTGGACGTTCGGGTGGTCAGCCTGCGCCGCGGCAACGGCAAGACGGTGGCGGTGGACGATTCGACGCGGCTGGAGGACGACGACACCCTGGTGCTGTCCGGGCGGGCCGAGGCGCTCGCCGTGGCCGAAGGCAAGTTGCTGCGCGGCTGAATGCCTCATGCGCGCCGGTAACTCCGGCGTGGCGGTTCTGGATGCAGAATCAGGGCCTGCCACCTACCCGGGTTGAACCATGCAAGACCTCAGCGTCAATGACTACCTGAAGCACCACATCCGCACCGTGCCGGACTGGCCGGCGCCGGGCGTGCAGTTTCGTGACATCACCCCGCTGCTGCAGGACCCGAAGGTGTTCCGGGTGCTGATCGATGCCTTCGTGCATCGCTACATGGACCGCCAGCGGCGCCCGGACGTGGTGGCGGGGCTGGACGCGCGCGGCTTCATCCTGGGCGCCGTGGTGGCGTATGAACTCAATGTCGGCTTCGTGCCCATCCGCAAGAAAGGCAAGCTGCCTTTCACCACCGTCGAGGAAACCTATGAGCTGGAGTACGGCAGCGCCACGGTGGAGCTGCACACCGATGCGGTGAAAGCCGGGGACCGGGTGCTGCTGATCGACGACCTGATCGCCACCGGCGGCACCATGATGGCCGGACGCCGGCTGCTGGAAAAGCTCGGGGCCACGGTGATGGAGGGCGCGGCGATTGTGGACCTGCCCGAACTCGGCGGGTCGCGCCGCCTGCGCGACTCGGGGCTCCCGCTTTTCACGCTGGTGGATTTCGAGGGAACCTGATCCAGGGGCGTCCGGCCACCGGCCGTTCGGCGCCGGCTTACAGCTCGAACGTCTGACCCGCGTGCAGCCAGCGAATGTCGTGCGGCGTCGGCCGCGGGGGCTGCCGGTGCGGGTCGAGCCGCCGGATTTCGGCCATGATGAGGTCGGTTTCGGCGGGCTTGGTGTGGGTGATGTAGATGGGAAAGTGCTTGCCCGCGTCAATGCAGTCGAGTTCCTCCGCCAGTACCCGTGGCGACAGGTGCAGGCTGCGCTGCGCCAGATCGCGCTCGCGCTGGCTGAACGCCGTCTCGATCACCAACATGGCCACATCGAGCTGGTTCAGGCGCTGCCAGAACGCGGGGTTTCGTCCGGTGTCGCCGGTGAAGGCCCAGCAGCCGCGCCCGGCCGACACGGCAAAACCGGCTGCCGGCACCGTGTGCACCGCGGACAGCACCTCGATCGTTTTGCCGCCGGCTTGCAGCGACTGGCCGAGACGGATCTCGTGAAAACTGATGAATGGCGCCTCATGTGACGGGATGCGGCTGAAATCAGGCCAGATGACGTCATTGAAGATGTGCGCCCGGAGCGCATCAAGGGTGCCCGCCAGCGCATGGACCTGCAGGGGCGCTGCGCGCTGCGCGCCCACCGCGTCCGCCATCAGGGGCAGCGCCGCAATGTGATCCAGATGGGCGTGGGTCAGGAAGACGCGGTCCACCTTGCGCATTTCTTCCAGCGTGAGATCGCCGACCCCGGTGCCGGCGTCGATCAGGGTGTCGTCGTCGATCAGGAACGAGGTGGTTCGACAGTCTTTCGCGATGGAGCCGGAGCATCCCAGCACGCGCACTTTCATGGCAGTCCCTGATTTTCTAATGGGTTTCAAAATGGGTCGTTCCGTCCCAGCCCGGTTCCGGCGGCGACACTTTGCACGAGGCTACACGCTGGGCATAGCGCCGGTAAAGGGGGTTCTCTGCGTCCAGGCGCTGCAGCTGCGTCAGGTGCCGCTCGCACTGCGCCCAGTCCTGGGCCCGGTAGGCTGTGAGCAGCGCGTCCCAGGCCGCGTCGGGCGGATCGGCCGGTCCGCCGTCTGCCAGCGGCCGGTAAATGGTCACGGCCTGTTCCCGGCCTTTCACGCGCACCCGGTCCAGTTCCTGCCAGGCGAAGGCGGGGGCCTGCTGGCGTGTCGCCTCGCTGGCAATGATCTCGACGCCATAGACGCTGGACAGGCCTTCCAGCCGTGCGCCCAGATTCACGGCGTCACCGATGACGGTGTAGCTGCGCCGCATGTCCGAGCCCATGTCGCCCACGCACATGCGGCCGGTGTGCAGCCCGATGCCCACGCGGATTTCGGGCAGGCCCTGCGCCCGGTGCGCCAGGTTGATCGCGTCGACTTCCCGGACCATGTCCAGTGCCGTGGCGACGGCCAGCGCGGCATGGTCCGGGGTGTCAACCGGCGCGCCCCAAAACGCCATGACGCAATCGCCCATGTACTTGTCAATGGTGCCGCGATGGGCGCGGATGATGTGCGTCAGCCGGCTGAACACGGTGTTGAGCAGGGCCTGCAAGCGTGCCGGCTCCATCCCCTCGGCCAGGCGCGTGAAGCCGCGCATGTCGCAGAACATGACGGTCAGCTCGCGCGTCGTGGCCTGCATGTTGTAGTGGTCCGGGGCCTTCACCATCTCCTCGACCAGTTCAGGCGGCACATACGTGCCGAACAGCCGGGCGAGTTCACGCCGGGATCGGCTTTCGACTAGGTAGCCGTAACTCATGTTCAGGGCAAAAGCGGTGACCGCCATGGTCAGGGCCGAGGCCAGCGGCAGCACCAATCCGTAACCCAGGTAGAGCCCGCCATTAAGCGCCACCAGCGCGGCCACGACGGTGCTACTCAGCGCCACGGCCCAGCCTGCCGACAGCAGCGGCAGGCCCAAGGCCAGCGTCAACCCCGTCAGCAGGACGACGGCCACCTCGAATCCGGCCGCGTAGTCTGGTCTGGCCACCACCGTGCCGTCAAGAAGCCCGGCTACCATGTTGGCGTGGGTTTCCACCCCCGGGTAGGCCTCGCCGACCGGTGTCACGCGCAAGTCCTGGAGTCCCGGTGCGGTGGCGCCCAGCAAAACGATCTTGCCCCTGAGCGCGCCCGCCGGAAGCCGCCCGGCCAGGACGTCCGCAGCCGGGTAGTAGCGGAACGAGCCGCCCTTCGGCCCGCCGGGGCCGCGGAACGGCACCAGTGCGGCCAGGTGATCGTCCACCGGGATCGCCAGCGTTCCCCCATGCTGTTTCAGCAGGATGCGGTTGGGCCTTCGGTCCTGGCGCGACAGGGCGGACTCAGGGGGGAAGCCGGGCTCGACTTGCGGCGAGTTGAGCAACCGCCTGAACAGGGCCAGCGCCAGGGACTCGTAGTAACGCCCCTGGTAACCGGCTACCAGCGGCATCGATCGAACCACACCATCGGGATCGGCCAGCGCATTGAAAAAACCGGCATGGGGCGCCGCCGCGGCCAGGGGCGCGATGTTGGCGCCATAGCCATTCCAGACGTCCGGCGACAGCCTTCCGCCCGGACCGTCGTCCGGCTGCATCACCGGCGCGGGCAGGTCGCCCGTGATCCGGCCGTCGCGGTCGCTGGTGAAGTAGTAGCCCATCACGACCGGCCGCCCCTGCAATGAACGGGCGAACAGCGCATCGTGATCGAGGCTGGGTGCCAGTTCCTGCAGTCGCCTGGCAAAGCCGGCGTCGTCGCGCAGCGGGCCTTGCGCCAGCTGCCGCAACTGTTGCAGGCCCGAACTGCCATCGGTCTCCGCAAACACCTCGTCGAAACCCAGCAGGGCGATTTTCTGCCGGTCAAAAAGTTCGTCGGTCAGGCTGGCCAGCCGGTTGCGTGGCCAGGGCCAGCGCCCCACCTCGGCCAGGCTTTTTTCGTCGATGTCGATGATGACGATGCGCTCGTCCAGCGTGCGCGGCAGGGTGGACCGCAGCCGTGCGTCATAAATGATGGCGTCAAGCCGGTTCAGCAGATCCAGCGGCAGCACGCCGCTGGCATGCAGCAAGGCGAACAGGACAGGGAGCAGGGTGATGCCGATGCGGGGTCCGTGCCCTCTCAGGCGTTCGGCCCACCGGGTCGCCAGATTCAGGAATTGACGACCCCACCCCATGTGAGCCAGTTCAGGCGGGCATTTCAGGCCTGGACAAACTGCATTTGAATCCCGGCCAATTCAAGCAGATCGCCGTTTTTCAGCATCACGGGTTCGGCCTGGATGGCGCTGCCGTTCAGCTTGGGGTTTTCGGCGCCATCGACGTGCGCCACCACGAAACCATGGGGCCGCCGGGTAATGGCCGCGACCGCAATGCCGGGCTTGCCGATGGTAGTGACCACCTTGACCAGCGCCACCTCGCGTCCGGCGGCACCACCGTTGAGCACGCGGATCGCCGCCGCCTTGCCGGCGGTGCCTTCACCGCCAACCGGCACGCTGGCAGGAGACGACGCGGCGGATGTGCCGGATTTGATGGAGGCGCCTTTGTCAGGGCCCGTGCCGACCTGGTCACCCTGGTAACGGATCTTGTACTTGCCGATTTCAACCGTGTCGTTGTTCTGCAGGAGCTGCTTCTTGACGGCCTTGCCATTGATGTAGGTGCCGTTGGTGCTGTTGAGATCCTCCAGGAACACCTCTCCGCCGGCCAACTGGATCACCGCATGCTCCCCGCTGACGGCCAGGTTGTCGATGACGATGTCGTTGTAGGGCCGGCGACCCAGCGTCGTGCGGTCCTTGGTCAGTTGCACTTCCTTGATGACAACACCGTCGATCGATACGATCATTTTCGGCATGGCCGACTCCTGTTCCTTGACGTGATTTTCCGGGGCATTCGCAAACTGGGCCTATTTTCCCAGCAATCGAGCCATCAGGCCGCGTTTTTTGGTACTTTGGCTTGCATTGATCATCAAAACCGTAATATTGTCCCGCCCGCCGCTCGCGTTGGCCCGATCCACCAGGCGGGCGGCCAGGGTGGCGAGTTCCCCGTTGCCAGAGAGGATGGCGGCGAGGGCCGCGTCGCTGACCATGTCGGTCAGCCCGTCCGAGCACATCAAATAGACGTCGTCCGGCTCCACGCGGTGTTCGTGGATTTCGAGCAACACAGCGTCTTCCACACCCAGGGCCCGGGTCACCAGATTCCGGTTGACGGAGCCGGCCGCCTGCTCGGCCGTGATCAAGCCCGCGTCCAGCTGCTCCTGCAGCAGGGAGTGATCGCGCGTGAGCTGGGTCAAGGCGCCGTGGCGCCAGCGGTAACAGCGCGAGTCCCCGATGTGGCCCAGGATCAGTCGCTCGTGCTGAAACACACCCACCACCAGGGTGGTTCCCATGCCGGCGTAGGGCTCATGGGTGATGGCCGAGGTGAGAATGGCGCGGTTGGCGTTGTCGACGCAGGCCTCCATGGCGAGGCGGACGTCCCTGGCGCTGGGCGGTGTTGCCGCCTGCGACAACCAGGGGCCGAGTTCCGCGGTGATGACGGCCGTGGCCATGGCGCTGGCAACCTCGCCGGCGTTGTAGCCGCCCATGCCATCGGCCAGGATGGCCAACCCGATCGCGGCGTCGAAAGAAGCGGCGTCTTCGTTGTTTTCGCGCACGCGGCCGGTGTCTGTCAGCGCAAAAAATTCGTACGTCATTGGCGCCCGCAGGCTCACAGCCCGTCGCGGAGAGGATTTGATGGAAGAGTGTGCCGCTCTCGGCCCCGGTCGTTCTCGATGACAGGGGGCGAGTCAGCTCGCGACTTGCATCATAAGCGGGCGCTGGTGGGTCTGCAGGGGATCCGGGCGGGTGCGGGGCGCCCGTGGTCACGGCCGATCACTGTCGCGCGAGCCCGTGTTGCGTATTCGCCGCAGCGCTCGCTGTGCGGGAATGGGGCTGGCGCGAGGGGCGTCGAGCGGTGCCAGCCGGACATGAGCCTGCTGGCACCGCCTGATTCATGCTGGTTGTTTGCTGTGCGCGCGAGCGCTCAGGAATTTTCCGAGGCCAATGACCAGGACGGCGCCTGCGGCGGCGGCGGCGTAGTGAATCCACGGGTTGGCTGCGACGACGCCCTTGAGTGCCACATCGCTGGCGATGGTTTCGCCGCCGACCCAGCCGATCAGGGCGGCGCCCAGCATGACAATGATGGGGAAGCGTTCCATCAGCTTGATCATCAGCGTGCTGCCGAAAATGACCAGGGGGATGCTGATGGCCAGGCCCAGAATCAACAGGGTCGTGCTGCCCTTGGCGGCGGCGGCCACGGCGATCACGTTGTCCAGACTCATGACGAGGTCGGCAATCAGGATGGTGCGCACAGCGGCCATCAGACTGCCATGTTCCTTGCCGTCGCCTTCGCCGTCTTCCTCGTCACCCAGCAGTTGCACGCCGATCCAGAGCAGCAGCAAGCCCCCGATGATTTGCAGGTAGGACAGCGCCAGCAGCTTGGCGGCAATGATGGTCAGGAGAATCCGCAGCACCACGGCCGCGCCGGAGCCGAACAGGACGGCTTTCTTCTGCTGTTCGGGCGGCAGGGACCGGGCGGCCAGCGCAATCACCACGGCGTTGTCGCCGGACAGAATGATGTTGATCCAGACGATCTTGATCAGGCCGATCCAGAAGTCGGTGCTTTGCAGTAGTTCCATTGCCGGGCTCCAGTGTTATGAATGCGAGAAGCGCCCGCAACCAAGGTTGCGAGCGCTTCTCTTGTGCTCAGCCCAGAATTTTAGCGGGGAGTTGCCGCCCTGCCTGTCCGTAATTCTGCTTACAGCTGGGCCTTGAGCAGCTTGCCCAGTTCGGACGGGTTGCGCGTGACGATGAAGCCGCACTCTTCCATGATGGCCAGCTTGGCGTCGGCCGTGTCGGCGCCGCCGGCAATCAGCGCACCGGCATGGCCCATGCGCTTGCCCGCGGGCGCGGTCACGCCGGCGATGAAGCCCACGATGGGCTTTTTCATGTTGGCTTTGCACCAGCGGGCGGCTTCGGCTTCATCGGGGCCGCCGATTTCGCCGATCATGATGACGGCGTCGGTGTCCGGATCGTCATTGAAGGCCTTCATCACGTCGATGTGCTTCAAGCCGTTGATCGGGTCGCCACCAATGCCCACGGCGCTGGACTGGCCCAGGCCGACTTCGGTCAGCATGGCCACGGCTTCATAGGTCAGCGTGCCGGAACGCGACACGACACCGATGCGGCCCTTGCGGTGGATGTGGCCGGGCATGATGCCGATCTTGATTTCGTCGGGGGTGATCAGGCCGGGGCAGTTCGGGCCCAGCAGCAGGGTGCGCTTGCCACCGGCGGCTTCCTTGGCCTTCATGCGGTTGCGCACTTCGAGCATGTCCTTGACCGGAATGCCTTCGGTGATGCAGACGGCCAGATCGAGGTCGGCCTCGACGGCTTCCCAGATGGCGGCGGCGGCGCCTGCGGGCGGCACATAGATCACCGACACGGTCGCGCCGGTCTGCTGCGCGGCTTCCCTGACGGAGGCGTAGATCGGGATGTTGAAGATCGACTCGCCGGCCTTCTTGGGGTTCACGCCCGCGACAAAGCAGTTCTTGCCGTTCGCGTATTCCTGGCATTTTTCCGTGTGGAACTGACCGGTCTTGCCGGTGATGCCCTGGGTGATGACCTTGGTGTCTTTGTTGATGTAGATCGACATGACTTTTCCTGATTTATTTAGACACGGCGGCAACGATCTGGGTCGCGGCTTCGGCCATGGTGTCGGCGGAAATGATGGGCAGGCCCGATTCGGCCAGCATTTTCTTGCCCAGCTCGTCGTTGGTGCCCTTCATGCGAACCACCAGCGGCACGGACAGGTTCACGGCCTTGCAGGCGGTGATGACGCCGCTGGCAATGGTGTCGCACTTCATGATGCCGCCGAAGATGTTGACCAGAATGCCCGCGACCTTGGGGTTCTTGAGCATGATCTTGAAGGCTTCGGTGACCTTCTCGGCGGTGGCGCCACCGCCCACGTCCAGGAAGTTGGCCGGTTCGCCGCCAAACAGCTTGATGGTGTCCATCGTTGCCATGGCCAGACCCGCGCCGTTGACCAGGCAGCCGATGTTGCCATCCAGGCTGATGTAGGCGAGGTCGAATTTGGACGCTTCGACTTCGGCCGGATCTTCTTCGTCCAGGTCGCGCAGGGCCACGATTTCGGGGTGGCGGAACAGGGCGTTGGCGTCAAAGTTGAACTTGGCGTCCAGCGCCATCAGCTGGTTCTTGCTGTCGCGGTTCAGGGGGTTGATTTCCACCAGCGACGCGTCGGTGTCCATGTAGCACTGGTTTAGCTTCTGGAAC
>JAHFQI010000143.1 GCA_023259355.1 Comamonadaceae bacterium | reverse complement strand
CCGTGCCCACGAAGTCCGGTGCGAGCTCGGTGTCGCCATCGAGAAACAGGATGAACTCGCCGCGCGCGCGGCGCCAGCCGAGGTTGCGCGCCTTGGCGGCGCAGGGCGAGGCGCCATCGACCACGAGGCACTGCGCGCCGGCGTCCCGCGCCAGGTCCAGGCTGTTGTCGCCGGACTGCGAGTCCACATAGATGACCTCGTAGGCCAGGCCCTGCCAGTGCGCGGCGTGGACCGACAACAGGCAGCGGCGCAGGCGCTCACCCTCGTTGCGGCCGATGACGACGACGGACACGCGGGGGGCAGCTGCCGGCCCGGACGCGGGCGCAGCTGGCGCGACTGAATCCATGGGGAGGGAAAGAGAGGTCATTTGGATGCCGCTTTCAGGGCCACGCCGAAGTTCAGCACCGACATGCCGGGCGAGATCTGCCGCATGAAGTAGCCGAGGTCGGCCAGGTTGCTGCGCGGCACGAAGACCACGTCGCCGTCCTCGAGTGCGTAGTTGATGGCGCGCGCCGGGTTGATGAGGTCGTCGAAGGCGATCACCTCGACCCGGTTGGCGCCCGCGCGGTACAGGCCGATCTGGCGCGGCTGGGCGTCTTCGTTGGGGCCGCCGGCCTGGGCGATCGCGTCGAGCAGGGTCATGCGCGGCGTGAGGCGGTAGGAGCCGGGCTTGGGCACCTGGCCGAGCACATAGACGGCGGTGTCGGCCGAATCGGGGATGAACACGATGTCGCCCTTTTTCATGCGCAGGTTGTAGGCCGGGTCGCCGTTGAGCAGGGATTTGAGATCGACCCAGATCAGCTTTTCGCGGCCGCGCATGATGGCGCAACGCGTGAGCGTGGCCTGCTTGTCCAGGATCGGCATGGCGCCGGCGCTGGCCAGCACTTCGGCCAGCGTGGGCGGGTTCGGGAACTTGAGCATGCCGGCGCGTTCGACTCGGCCGAGCACCGTGACCTGGTTGGAGGTGTACTCCTCCACCGCCAGCGTGACATGCGGGTGCGAGTAGTACCGGCGCAAGCCCTGCTCGACCAGGCTGCGCGCTTCCTCCCGTGTGCGCTCGGCCAGCGCCACCTCGCCGACGATCGGCACCGTGATGCCGCCGTCCGGGCCGACGACGTGTTTGCCGCTGACTTCGGGGCGGCCGAACACGTCCACGCGCAGGATGTCGCCGCTGCCGATGCGGTAGACCGGGTTGACCGACTCTTCCAGCAGCGCCAGGTCGTCCCTGGACATCAGCGGGGCGGTGCTGGCCTTTTCGGCGGTCTTGAACAACGGGACGGCCGACGGTGCGGTCGCCGCCGGATGCGGGCCGGCGCAGCCGGCGAGCGCCGACAACGCGGCCGGCAGCAACGCACGGCGGGCCATTCGCGACAGGGCAACAAGGGGCAGGAACTTCATGCCTTGCAGTGTCGTCAAGGCGGCTCCGGCGCGGGTTACAAGATTGTGAATTCGGGGGCCAGCCGCCACGGGCCATGGGATAACATCCCCCGCACCACCGCGCCACATCCTGCATGACGCCCTACGTCGTCTTCATTGCCATGCTTTTGTCGATGGCCGTCATCCAGCGGCGCGGCATCGAGGCGGCTTTCCTGTGGGTGTGGATTCCGTTCTTCCTGGCCCTGCCCTTCGCCTTCTGGGTCAACATCCCGGGCCTGCCCGACCCCAACTTCATGCAGGCGGCCATCCTGCCGCTGCTGTTCGTGCTGGTGCGCGACCGCCTGCACCGGATGCGCCTGGGGCCGATGGAGGCGCTGATGCTGCTGTACATGGCGATCCGCGTGGTGGCGGACTTCCTCAGCCGCGGCTATTCGGATGCGCAGAACTACGGTTTCTACATGGCGACCTGCGTGGCTGGCCCCTACCTGCTGGGCCGCTACGTGATCGCGGACCGGCGCATGGACATCGCGACGGCGAAAGCCTTCGTGGTGATGTTCCTGATCTTCTTTCCGATGTTCCTGTTCGAGGCAAAGTTCTGGGTCAGCCCCGTGTTCAAGCTGCTGTCGCCACTGTTTCCGGGCGCCGGCAGTGGCCTGTCGATGCGCTGGGGCATCGCGCGCACGGCCGGCACCTTCGAGCACCCGATCCTGGCGTGCATCATGGTGATCGCGGTCTACCGGCTGCACCGCTGGCTGTGCTGGACCGGCGAGTGGGCGCGGCCGCAGGCCGGCGCCCTGGGGCGGCTGCAGCAATGGACGGCGCGTTTCCCGTTTCCGTTCCAGGTCAAGATTTCGGCAGCGCTGATCCTCATGGCGCTCATGACGATCTCGCGCGGGCCGTGGATCGGCGGCCTGGCGGCGGCGGTGCTGGTAGCGGCCGGCAATGCGCGCAACCGCAAGCGCGCGCTGGCGCTCATGGGCCTGGCGCTGCTGGCCGCGGGCGTGGCGGGCAAGCTCGCGCTGGACGCCTACATCACGCCCGAGCAGGGCGCGGTGCTCACGGGCGAGGCCCAGACCATGCTCTACCGCAAGGTCATGATCGAGCGCTACCAGGCCTTTCTGCTCGACCGCGTCTGGTGGGGCTGGGGCCTCACGGGCGTGCCCAAGATCCCGGGCATGGAGTCGGTGGACAACGCCTTCTTCCTGATGGCGCTGCAGCATGGCGTGTTCGCGCCGGCGGTGTTCATCCTGATCTTTGTCTACGCGATCATTTCGCAGCTGCGCTTCGGCCTGCGTGCACCGGCGGGCCGGGCGCCCCTCGGTTTCACGTTCTCGGGCATCTACCTGATGTGTTTCGTGGCTTTCGCGACCGTTTACATGGGGGCGCAGACCGAACCCATGCTGTTCCTGCTGCTGGGCTGGGGCGAAAGCGTCAAGCACCGCGGCGCCGGCGACGATGAACCGGCGCCGGGCGGCCCGCCGGACGTGGCCTCGCCGGTGGCCGCCGGCCCGCCGCCGTTTCGCCGGGTGCTGCGCTGACGGGCCGGCCCCGGTTCAGTTGCTTCAGTTGCGCCAGCGCGCGGCAAGGTCCTGGAGCTGCCCGAGGTCTTCATCGAGGCGCGCCGGCCGGCGCCAGTCCATCAGCGTGCAGAGGCGGTCGATGCGGTGCCGCCAGTCGTGCTGCGACAGGATGCGTTCGATGTTGCGCCAGCGCTGGGGCGCGAGTGTGTCCTCGCGGGCCAGCATCTCCTCCAGCACGTCGGCCGCGGCCTCGGGTTCCTGGGGCAGCTCGAAGGTGGCGCCGGGCCAGTCGAGCATCTCATCGGCCATGCGCGAGACCGGCCGGTGGCCCGCGACGAGGCAGCCGGCCAGGAGCGACTCCAGCCAGCGGCTCGTGACCATCATGGAGCGGGGCCGCGAGCCCTGCGGCTCGACCAGCAGGTGAAACGCCAGCGAGATGCGCGTGCGGTGCAGCAGCTTGAACAGCATGCCGCGCTCCAGGTGCACGCCCGGCCCCGCGAGGTTGCCCAGGGGCGAGTGCAGGTACAGGTGCGGCGAGGCGTCGCTGTGAAAGCGCCGGGCCAGCGCCGCGTGGTAGCTCGGCGGCGTGCGGCCATAGGCGATCAGGTCGATCTCGCGCCCGCGCTCCTCGCGCGGCGCCCAGCGCAGGGCGTCCGCGCCCTGGTACAGCTGGTGCACGCCAATGCCGTAGCGCTGCACCGGGTAAGCGACGTCGTCGTGCGCGGTCACGGTGATGGCGTCGTAGAGCGCCGTCTCGCGCACGTAGCCCGCGTGGAAATACGAGTCGGTGACGAAGGCCTGGATGCGCGAGAACTTGCGCCGCACGTCGGGGATGGCCCCCGCCAGCGCCAGATCCTCGGGGCCGCGCGCCACCACGAACAGCACGTCGCCGCCCGCGCAGTCGATGGGCGCGAAGCGCGGCCGCTGCCGGCCGGCCGCGCGGCGCCACCAGGGATCGGGCAGGGCCGGCGCCGACAGCAGGGGCGCATCGAAGTAGCGCGCCGTGAGCTGGGCGAGCTCGTCGATCGCGGCCCAGCCCGCATGGGGGGCGCTCAGGCCGGCGCACAGGACAGTCATCTTCATGGTGGGGGCGCCAGGGGCGGCTGGCAAACGGAGGGCATTGGGTGGCGATTCTAGGAAGCGCAGCCCTTGCGCGGGGGGGTCTGCGCCCAGAATTCACATTCCTGCAATGATTGGCGGCGGCGGTGCTGGTGCAATCCAGGGCAAGGACGACGCACCGGCTCCCTACGCCCGGCCCTGCGTTTCGGTTAAGGTTGCAGCCGATGCGGCCGGAACCCGTCGTGGCGTGCCATTCTTTCCCTATCGACAGACCGAGACATGAAACTGAAGACCTTCCTTCGCACTGTCGGCGCAGGCTGCGCCCTGGCTCTCGCGGCGCTGGGCGCGGCGCCCTCCGCGGCCGGCCCGGTGCTGGACCGCGTCAAGGCCAGCGGCACCGTGCGCGTGTGCATCTGGCCGGACTATTACGGGATCACCCTGCGCAACCCGCGCACGGAACAGCTCGGCGGCATCGACATCGACCTGTCGGCCGAATTCGCCAGGATGCTGGGTGTGAAGCTGCAGTATGTCGATTCGTCGTTCGCGAAGCTCGTCGAGGACCTGAGCGCCGACCGCTGCGACATCTCCATGCACGCCGTGGGCGTCACGCCGCAGCGCCAGCAGGTCCTGAAGTTCTCGCAACCCTACCTGCAGAGCGATGTCTACGGCGTCACGACCCGCAGCAACCGCCACGTGCGCCAGTGGACCGACATCGACAAGCCCGGCGTCAAGGTCGCGGTGCAGGCCGGCACCTTCATGGAGCCGGTGATGGCGGCCGCGCTGAAGCAGGCCCAGATGGTGGTGATCCGCCCGCCCCAGACCCGGGAACAGGAACTTGAAGCGGGCCGGGTGGACGTGTTCATGACCGACTACCCCTACAGCCGCCGCCTGCTGGACAACGCCGACTGGGCGCGCCTGGTGTCGCCGCCCGGCAACTTCAACCCGATCCCGTATGCCTACGCGGTCAAGCCCGGCGACGACGACTGGCTGCGCGCCGTGGACCAGTTCGTGGCCCAGATCAAGCGCGACGGGCGGCTGGAGCGTGCGGCGCGCAAGTACGGCCTCGGCGAAATCCTCGTGCGCCAATGAGCGCCGCGCCGGGCCGCACCAAGCCAGCCCGCACCGCGGTGCGCGGCACAAAGGTCCACCCGTGAGTGACGCGCCGGACGCCGTCGTGCACACGCTGACGCAGCGTGTGCGGCGTCTGCGCACGGCGGCGGCGGCGTTCGCCGTGCTGGTTCTGGTGCTGGGCGCCGCCTACCTGACGCTGGCCCTGCGCGACATCGAGGCGGCGGCGCTGGAGCGAGTCAGCCTGTATTCCCGCGTCATCGAAAGCCAGACCGCCGCCATGATCGACGGCGTCTCGACCTTGCTGGATTCAGTCGGCGACGTGCTCGAATCGCGTCTGGCCGACATCGACCCGGTGCATTCCGGCCACATCCTGGCCGACAGCATCACGGGCCAGACCGCGCTGCGCAGCCTCTCGCTGCTGGACAGCAACGGCCGCGTGCTGGCGAGCACGAATGCCGACAACGTGGACCGTCGCATCGATCTGGCCTTGCTGGGCGGCATTCCCGCCGACCGTCGCGAACGCATCGGCCCCATGGTGGCCGGTCGGGATCTGCACGACGCAGGCCATGCGGCGGCCGACCCCGTGGGACCCGGCACGCTGTCGATGCTGCGTCGCATCGAGCGCGCCGGGCAGTCCCCCCTGCTGCTGGCGGCCCTGCTGAACCCGGACCGGTTCGCGAACCAGTACACGGTGCTGGTCGGCGACGCTGCCGACCGCAGCGCGCTGTTCACCTTCGACGGGCAACTTCTGCTGGCGGGCCGGGACGTGCCCCTGCGCCCCGGCACCCGGCCGGCCTCACTGGTGCCCTTTACCCGCTACCTGCCGGAGCGCGAGCATGGCGCCTACATCGACGCCGGCCTGGACCGCGAGCGCAGCGTCAGCGCTTTCAGGACCCTGCGCCAGTGGCCACTCGTGGCCATGGTCGAACAGCCCTACAACGTGGTGCGGGCCGAGCTGTTCATCGTCTTCTGGTGGGTGGCCGGCGGCGCGTGCCTGGCCTGGGCCGCCATCGGCATCGTCACACGGCTGCTGCACCGCGATCTGCGCCGGCAGGAACAGGCGCACGCCGAAGTCGCCGAAGCCCACGCCGAGCTGGCGCGCGTGGAAGAGCGCTGGAAGCTGGCGCTGGACGGCGCCGACCACGGCGTGTGGGACGCTGACCTGCGCACCGGCAAGGGCACCGTGTCGGCGCGGCTGATGACCATGCTCGGCTACGCGGAAAACGAGTTCGAGTGGACCCGCGAACGCTGGGCCGCGCTGGTGCACCCGGACGACATCCAGGGCGCGCTCGCCTCGTTCGGCGAACACCTGTCCGGGCGTGCGCCGGCCTACGAAGTGGAGCTTCGGATGCGCACGAAGGACGGCCACTGGAAATGGATTCAGGCCCGCGCGCGCACGACGCCCGAACGCGACGCCGCCGGCCGGTCGGTGCGCATGATCGGCACGAACACGGACATCAGCCGGCGCAAGGAGGCGGAGGCCGCGCTGCGGGCCAGCGAGGCGCGCCAGCAGGCGATCCTGCGCAGTTCCCTTGATGCCATCGTGACGGTGGGCGCGGACGGGAACGTCCTTGATTTCAACCCCGCGGCCGAGTCGATGTTCGGCTACCCGCTGGCCGAGGTGGTCGGCCAGCCGCTGCACGAACTGATCGTGCCGCCCAGGCACCGTCAGGCCCACACCGAAGGCATGGCGCGCTACCTGGCCACCGGCAAGGGGCCGTTGCTGAACCGGCGCATCGAGATCGAGGCCTTGCGCTCGGACGGCAGGGAGTTCCCGGTCGAGCTGACCATCGTCCCGGTGCAGACCGGCGACGGCGAAATCTTCACGGCCACCCTGCGCGACATCACGAGCCGGCTCCGCGCGGAACGCGAACTGGCCACGGCGCGCGCGCGCGAACTCGAGATCGGCAACCGCATCCAGCAGTCGCTGCTGCTGACGCCGCCGCTGGAGAACGTCGCGGGCCTGGGCATGGCGGCGTTCAGCCAGGCCTCGACCGGCATCGACGGCGACTTCTTCGACGTGATCCGGGTCACCGGCGACATCGTGGACGTGATCGCGGGCGACGTCATGGGCAAGGGCATTCCCGCGGCCTTGCTGGGCGCGGCAACCAAGCTGCAGTTCAGCCGCTCGCTGGCCGAGCTGCTCGCGGGGCGCGTCGAAAACGCCAGCCTGCCCACGCCGGCCGAGATCGTGACCTCGGTCAACCGCATGATGACGCCGCACCTGCAGGTGCTCGAATCCTTCGTCACATTGGTCTACCTGCGCGTGGACCTGCGGGCCGACCGCGTCACCTGGGTGGGCTGCGGGCACGAGGAAACCCTGTTGCTGGACGCCGCGGGCGGCCACCGGTTGCTGACCAACCAGCACCCGCCGATGGGCCTGTTCGTCGATGAGCGTTTCACGCAGGAGACCTGCGAGCTGCGTGCCGGGGACGCGCTGTTCCTGTGCTCGGACGGCGCGACCGATGCGCTGATGGCGAACGGCGAGCGGATCGGCCGCGAACGTATCCACGCCAGCGTGGCGCGCCGTGCCCATCTGCACGGCGCGCCGGCGCTGACCCTGCACGGCGTGCGGCATGACCTGCTGCTCAACGATGTCAGCCTGACCGACGACCTGACGATGGTCATGCTGGCGCGCCACGCCCTGACGCACCAGCTCGAACGCATCGAAATCCCGGTCTCGCTCGACGCCCTGCAGGACGTCCGCCGCTTCGTCGGTGCGCAGGCCACGGCAGCGCAACTGCCCGAGGACCGCGCGGCGGCGCTGGCCGTGGCGGCCGTCGAAGTCGTGACCAACGTGATCCGCCACGCCCAGGGCCTGGTGCCCGGCGCGCCCATCGCGTTGCAGGCCGAACGGCTGGCGGACCGGCTGGAACTGGCGTTCAGCTACTTCGGTGACGCCTATGCGCCGCCGGCCGAGCCACCGTCGGCGGACCTGACGGCGTTTCCCGAAGGCGGCTTCGGCCTGTACATCATCCACCAGGCCTGCGACGAGGTGGCCTACAGCCACGAGGAAGGCGTCAACACCGTCCGGCTGGCCGTACGGCGGCCGGCCTGAAAGTCCGCAGGGACTTCAGGCGCCTTCGGCGGCGGGGGCGTCGATCCGGTCCAGCCGGTAACCGTAGCCGTAGACCGGCGACATCTTCCAGCCGCGCGTGCCGTCCAGCGCGAGTTTCTTGCGCAGGCGGCTCACGTGGGTGTCGACAGTGCGCGTGTCCACATCGGTGTTGAGCCCCCAGATCTTGTTGAGCAGGTGGTCGCGCGAGAGCAGCTTGCCGGGGCTCTGGAACAGGTAGACCGCGAGGTCGAATTCCTTCTGCGTGAGTGTGACCGGCGAGCCTTCCAGCGAGAGGGTGTGGCGCTGGATATCGACCTCGTAGGCGCCCAGGCGCAGCACGGGCAGGTTGCCCGGCCTGGCCCGCCGCGCGGCGGCCGTCAGGCGCGCCAGCAACTCGTGCTGCTTGGGCGGCTTGACCACGTAGTCGTCCGCGCCGGCCTGCAGCGCCTGCACCACACCCGCCTCCTCGTCACGGGCCGTGATCACCACCACGGCCACTTCCCAGCCGAGATGGCCACGCACCCATTGCAGCACCTGGTCGCTGTTGCCGTCGGGCAGCATCCAGTCGAGCAGCAGCAGGTCGTAGCGCTCGCGCTTGAGCGCCTCCAGCAGGTCGGCAATGGTGCCGAAGTCCCGGTGGGTGTGTCCGGCGGCACCCAGCCACAGGCCGATCAGCGCGCGCTGGTCTTCGTCATCTTCAAGAACGCCGATGTGCATTGTTTTTCCCCCTTCGTTCGTCCAGAGCGCAGTGTATTCCGGCGTCGGCCGCGGTCGATCGGCAGCACTCTGCCCTCAATAGTCAGGTGCGCCCGCGAACCAGGTCCGCCGCCTTCTCGGCGATCATGATGACCGGCGCGTTGGTGTTGCCGCCCACGATGCGCGGCATGATGGACGCGTCCACCACGCGCAGGCCCCCCAGGCCGTGCACCCGCAGCTGCGCATCGACCACGTCGAGCGGACCGGGGCCCATGCGGCAACTGCCAACCGGGTGGTAGATGGTGTCGGCATGGCCGCGGATGAAGGCTTCGATCTGCGCGTCGGTCCTGGCAGCCGCCGACGACGTCAGTTCGCGGGCACCGTAGCCGGCCAGCGCCGGCTGGTTGAGAAGGTCGCGCATCAGCTTGAAGCCCCGGACCAGGCGCCGGGTGTCGTCGTCGTCGGCCAGGAAGTTCGGGTCGATCAGCGGCGCGGCCAGCGGGTCAGCGCTGGCCAGGCGCACGCTGCCGCGGCTGGTGGGACGCAGCAGGCAGACGTGGCACGAATAGCCGTGGCCCAGCGTGGTCTTGCGGCCGTGATCGACCAGCTTGCCGACCACGAAATGCAGTTGCAGGTCGGGGATGGGCTCGCCGGGCTGGCTGCGGATGAAGCCGCCGGCCTCGGCGAAGTTGGTGGTGAGCATGCCGCTGCGTTGTCGGCGCCATTCCAGGATGCCCTTGAGCACGCGCACCAGCCCGGCCGGCGAAATGCCGAACAGGTCCTTGAGGTGCGGCGCGTCGGCCACCTGCACCACGTCCACGTGGTCGTGCAGGTGCATGCCGACGCCGGGCAGCTCGTGCTGCACGGCGATGCCGTGGCGCTGCAGTTCGGCGGCCGTGCCGATGCCCGAGAGCATCAGGATCTGCGGCGACTGCAGCGCACCCGCGCACAGCAGCACCTCGCGCCTGGCCCGCAGGGTCTTGAGCTCGCCGCCCTGGCGGTAGTCCACACCCACGGCGCGCCGGCCTTCCAGCAGGATGCGCGTGGTGTGCGCGCCGGTGATCACCCGCAGGTTGGGCCGTGACAGCGCGGGCGTGAGGTAGGCCTTGGCGGCGCTGAAACGCTCGCCGTTCCTGTGCGTGACCTGGTAGGCACCGATGCCCGCCTGTTCGGCGCCATTGAAGTCGGTATTGACCGGGTAGCCGGCCTGGCGCCCGGC
>JAHFQI010000142.1 GCA_023259355.1 Comamonadaceae bacterium | reverse complement strand
AATTTCGCGCCGGCGGGCGGGTTGATCTCGATCACCTTGTTGCGCTCCAGCGCGCTTTTCAGCTGGCGCAGCGTGGCTTCGGCGCCTTCGCGGATCTGCGCCGGCGTGGCGTTCTGGATCGCCAGACCGGCTTCCAGGCTGTCCGTCACCGGCAGCAGGCTCACGGCGAAGCTCTCCACGGCGAACTTGCGCGCCTTGGCGATTTCATCCTCCGCGCGGCGCCGGGCGTTCTGCACATCGGCCTGCGCGCGCAGGTACTGGTCGGCTTGCTCGGCCGTCTTGGCCCTGAGCGTCACGATTTCAGCCAGGGCCCGGCTCAGCGCGTCGGCCTCGTTGGCGGCCGCGGCGGCTTCCAGTTCCTCGGGACTGGCTTCGCCGGTCAGGGACGGGTTGGATTCAGGAGTTTGGTTTTCAGACATGCGGGTCAGATGGTTTTTTTGGGCTACGCGCGAAGAGCTTGGGGCATGCGCGGGCTTTTCAAGGGCGCGTCCGCGGCAAAGTGCGGACTTTTGCCGGGGGCGGGGCCGCCTTGACGCCGGTCAACACCAGCGGCGGCCAGCCGGATCGGGCGTGCGCGCCGGGCCGGCACACACGGCCACCGGCGTGGGTCAGCCCTTGACGCCGAGCAGTTCGACGTCGAATTTGAGTGTGGCATTGGGCGGAATCACGCCGCCGGCGCCACGCGCGCCATAGCCCAGGGCGGCGGGAATGATCAGGGTGCGCGCGCCGCCGACCTTCATGCCGGCCACGCCTTCGTCCCAGCCCCGGATGACCATGCCCGCGCCCAGCGCGAACACGAAGGGGTCATTGCGGTCCTTGCTGGAGTCGAACTTGCCGCCCTGCACGCCGTCGTTGAACAGCCAGCCGGTGTAGTGCACAGTGACGCTCTGGCCCTTTTTGGCCTCGGCGCCCTCGCCGACGGTGGTGTCTTCGTATTGCAGGCCGGTGGGGGTGGTGATCATGGGTGTTCCTATCGCTATCGAAAAAGCAGCTTGAAGTGACCAGCTGGCGCCGGGACGGGATCAAGAAATCCCTGAATGGGGCCCTGGAAAAGGCCTTGAATTATGCCAGTCCGCCTTATGGATCGATCCGCCGGGTGCCGGGCAGGGCCTCAGACGCGCAGCAGGCCTCGGAAGCCGCGCGCTGCGTAGTACGACTGCGCGCCGTTGTGGTACATGAAGACCTTGCCGTAGCGCCGATCGCAGAACAGGGCGCCGCCAAGCTCGCGGACGTCTTTGGGCGTGGCGATCCAGCTCGACGTCTTGAGGTCGAAGTCGCCGAGTGCCTGCAAGGCACGGTACTGCTCTTCTGTCAGCAACTCGACGCCCATGGCGGCTGCCGTTTCGACCGCACTGCCTTCCGGCTTGTTCTCCTTGCGCGCGTCCAGCGCCTGCTTGTCGTAGCAAAGGCTTCTGCGCCCCAAAGGGCTTTCAGCGGCACAGTCGCAAAAGACATACCCATCCGTCGCCTTCTCCCGGTCAATCACATCCGGTTCACCGCCTGAAGCTTCCATCTTCCCAAGCGAGGCCAAGGCGGCCGCATTTCCCTCGATCCTGGCCTGGACCTCGCTCCAAACGAGGCCCTTGTGCCTGTGCATGTTCTTCTCGAATCGGCTCTTGAGTGAGTTGAGAAGTTGGGCTTTGGGCTGGGTTGGCATTGACTTCATGTGTTTCTGACGGGGCAGCAGGGGAATGTCGGGTGCCGAGTGCCGCCTGATGAATGAAAGGGATTTCCCCATTCCTGGGGAACCCGCCACCCTTCCCGTGTCGCGCGCCACGCGTTGATCAGACCCCGTGCGCGAATGCGTTCGTCACAAACACTATCGCGAGGCTCCGGGCCTGCCTATTTCTTCTTGGCTTGGCTGACAACCCATTTCCCCGCAAAGGCCTGCAGGTCGGACAGGCGCTTGAGCAGATCGGTGCCCGAAGGCGTCAGGTTGTAGCCGTCGCTGCCGTGCCCGATCAGGCCGGCCTCGCGCAGCGCCTTCAGGCGGGTGTTCAGGGTATTGGGGGTGATGCCGCCCACGCTGTCCTGCAGCAGCCGGAACGTCTGCGGATGGCCGTCCCGGAGCGCCCACAGCACGCGCATGGCGTAACGGGTCTCCAGCAGGGCCAGCAGCTGGCTGACGGCGGCGTTTTCCTTGGAACTCATGGGGGGTTGTCTCCTCGATGCAGGGGATGCGGCCGGCTGTTCCTGAACGCAGCCTGGCGGGCGCTGCGACTATATCCCAGATTTCAGGATGCTACAGGTTTAATAGCTGACCATGCCTGTGCCGCATGGGAAAGACGCCCGAAACAGCCCGCAGTTTCAGGCCGGCAGATAGACCTTGCGCAGCAAGCGGATCAGCGTCTGGCGTTCGGCGTTGCTGAGGCGCCCGGTGGCCTCGACCTCGAGTTCGCTGGCGGTGCGCTCGGCCTCGCGCATGAGGCTCTCCCCCTCGTCCGTCAGGTGCAGGCCCATGGCGCGGCGGTCGCGCGGGTGCGCAATGCGCTCGATCAGGCCGCGCCGGGCCAGCGCGTTGATCATGCCCACCAGATTCGGCGGCAGGATGCTGAGCGCGGTGCACAGTTGGCGCGAGGTGATGCCGGGGTTGTGGGTGATCAGCGAGAGCACCGAGAAATCCACCGGCCGCAGGCCATAAACCGCCATCCGGTCCAGAAACAGGCCGATGACCGCCAGCGCCGCGCGCCGGGCGTTGTAGCCGATCAGCGTTTCCAGGTAGTGGGTGTCGACCGCATCCACCGCCGGGGCGGGCGCGGCAACCGCGGGGGGCGCGGTGACGGCGCGGGAGGATCTGGCAGGCGCTCGGGTGGCCATCGGGGCAATTGCGAAGTCGGGTATTGCCAGACCTTACACCAGCTTGTAGACGCGGATCGCCACCGCCAGTCGCGCGGGTTGCAGGCTGTGCAGCGTGCCCACGTAGACGAACTGGTTGAGCCAGCCGTACTTGCCTTCGGGCGCGGTCAGCGTGATGTGCGAGAAACGGTAAGGCTTGCCGTCGGCATCGGTGCGCGTCATCACCTGGTTGTGCACCGTGATGATGGCGCCGTCGTCGGTCTGCATCTCATACAGCGCGTCGAGCTGGCGCACGCCGTCCTTGCGCAAGAGCTGGCGGTCCGCGCCGCCGGCCAGCACCTTGCCGCGCAGGCCCGGGCCTTCAAAGGTGCCGCCGGTGATCGGCACCATGCGGCGTTCGCCCAGCGGGCCGGTACCCAGCGCCATCGAGGGCGAGAGTTCGGCGATGGCCTCGTAGACGAATTCGGTGCGCGGCAGCACCAGGGGAATGGCCGCCGAGGTCGAGGTGGCTGGCAGCGCCGGCGCGCTCTGGGCCTGGGCCTGCCCCGGCAGCAGCGCGGCGCCCACGGCGGCGCTGGCACTGCCCAGCAGCCACTGGCGGCGGGTCTCTGAGGGTGTTTGAAGGTCGTTCATGAGGGCTCCTGGTTGCGAAGGGGTGGGGATCAGCGGGCGGCGCAGGCAAAGCTGCCGGCGACTTCAGGGTTGCCGCCCTGGTAGCGCGCAACCTGCGGGTGCGGGCACAGCAGCCGGGTGCGGTTGGGGCTCCAGTCGGCGGGCACTTCGGGGTTGGGCACGGCGGCGCCGGGGCCGCGCGCCTGCGCCACGACGGCGTCGGGGGCCTGGCCGGCTTCGACCCATTTCACCAGCGCGTCGACCATGTCCATCTGGTCGGTGGCCGGGCCGCCCCGGCTGTGGTTCATGCCGGGCACGAGGAACACGCGGGCGTGGCGGTCGGCCGCACTGCCGTGCGCGGCGCGGAAATTCTCCTGCCAGCGCAGGGTGTCGAGCGCGGAAAACACCGGGTCGGCGCTGCCGTGGAACACCAGCAGCTTGCCGCCCTGCACCACGAAGTCGCGCATCAGGGGGTCGGGCGGGGTCATCACGCTCATCGGCGACTCGGTGTAGGTCGCGTTGGTGGCCACCAGCTTGGCCAAGTCGCGGGCCAGGCTGAACTGCAGCGCGTAGTCGATCAGGCTGTTACCCTGGCCGTTGACCACGGCGGGTGAAGCCGGCGGCGTGGTGAACACGAAGGCCAGGGCGATGGCATCGCGCGGGCCGACGCTGTTGACCAGTTTCCAGGTGGCCCAGTCGCGGCCCTGCACGCCGGCGTCCCAGGGCAGGCCGCTGTAGATCGGCGCGCCAGCGGCGTCGCGGGGGCCGTCGAACACCTTGGCGAGCGCGGCCCTTTGCGCGCCGGAGAGGCAGGCGCCGTTCGGCGCGGTGCCGACGGGGCAAGCGGGCACGTCGCGCTCGATGTCGAAGGCCTTCTGGCAGGCCGACAGGTCGGACACGATGCCGTCGGCCAGGCCGTCGAGCGCGTCGCAGAGCGCCAGATCGGCCGGCGTCACGGCGGTGGCCAGGTCGGGCCGGCCGGTCTTGGGGTCCGTGCTCGAGATGGCCGCGAACTGCTGGGCGTCCCACACCTGCGCCACAGCCGCCAGCGGCAGCCGGTAGCCCGGCGTGCTGACCAGGATGCCCTGGTACTCGGCCGGCAGGCGCGAGGCGGTGACGAAGCCGTGGCGCCCGCCGTTGGAGGTGCCGACCAGGTAGGACACGTCGGGCCGCTTGCCGTAGAAGGTCTGGATCAGCGACTTGGCCATGGGCGTGAGCTGGGCCACGGCGTTGTAGCCGTAGTCGCGCCGCGCCTGCGGGTCCAGGCCGAAGGTGGCGCCGCCGATCGGGGTGCCGCGGTCAAACGCGTGGCCGGCGTCCGAGCTGATCACGGCAAAGCCCTTGAGCAGGCCGTTGCTGGCCGGGCCGCCGCCCAGGATGTCGCCATAGGCCGGCGTCTGGAAGCCGTCGAGCCCGCCGTTGGCCTGGTAGAAGAAGCGGCCGTTCCAGGTCGTGGGCAGGCGCATCTCGAAGCCGATGGCGTAGGGCTTGCCGTCCACCGGACCGGTGCGTTCGTGCATCAAGCCCTTGACCACGCAGTGTTCCGGCATGGGCTCGGTGATGCCGGGCAGCCTGAGCTGGCCGGCCGCGATGCGTTCGGCCGACACCAGCCGGGTGCCGGCGAAGGCAAAGCGCGCGGCCAGGGCGTCGCAGGCCATCGCGGCCGGCGCGCCGACGGCGGGCTTTGGGGCAGCGGGGGGACCACCCGGCGTGGTGCAGGCGCTCAGGACGAAGACCAGGGCGGCGGTGGTCGCCGCGAATCCCGATTGGATCAAGGGGGTGGCGGGGGCGAGGTTGGGCTTGGGCATGTGTTTTCCCGGCGGGGCGGTGATGGCGATGGCTGTGGGGCGGTTTGCGGCGGGCGGGCGCTCAGTCGGCCCGGCCGGCTTCGCTGGCGATGCAGCGCGAGCGGATGATGGCCGCGCGCATGTCGAACTCGGGCAGCACCCAGTGGCGCAGCGCCTGCGCGGGCGCATGCCAGCGCGTGGCCTGGTCCGGCACCTCCGGCGTCAGGGCGGTCTCGATGCGCGCCCAGGCCCAGGCCAGCAGGGCCACGGCGGCGGCGCGCAGGTAGTCGTCGGCGACCCAGTAGGCCACCGCGCCGTCCTGCGCGGCGGCCTCGGCCAGTTCGTGTGTCAGTTCGCCGAAGGTTGCGAAGTGGCGTAGCGCCAGCGCGTCGGCCGGGTGGCTGGGGTCCAGGTCCACGCGCAGGTCGTTCAGCAGCGCCGACAGGCTGGCGCCGCCGTCGGCCAGCACCTTGCGCACCAGCAGGTCGATGGCCTGGATCTCGTTGGTGCCTTCGTAGATCATGGCCACGCGCGCGTCGCGCACGATCTGCTCGATGCCCCATTCGCGCACGTAGCCGTGGCCGCCGAACACCTGCAGGCATTCGCTGCCGCCATAAAACGCCTGGTGCGTGAAGGCGGCCTTGATGACCGGCGTGACCAGGCTGCACCAGCGTTGCGCGGCTTCGCGGCGCGCGGCGTCGGGGTGGTGCTTGATGAGGTCCAGCTCCAGCGCCGTGCGGTAGGCCAGCACGCGGCCGCCGTCGATCCAGGCGCGCTGGGTGTCAAGGATGCGGCGCATGGCCGGGTGTTCCGCGATGGGGTCCGCTTCCGCCGCCGATTTGCCGCGCCCCGGCGCGCGCATCTGGCGGCGCTCCTGCGAGTAGGCGTCGGCCTTCTGCCAGGCGGCGTCGAGCAGGCCGATGCCCTGCAGCGCCACGTGCAGCCGGGCCGCGTTCATCATCACGAACATGGCGTTGAGGCCCTTGCCGGGGGCGCCGACGATCCAGCTCGTGGCTTCGTCGAAGCGCATCACGCAGGTCGGGCTGCCGTGCAGGCCCATTTTTTCCTCGATGCGTTCGCAGTGGACCGCGCTGCGCGAGCCATCCGCATAAAACTTGGGCACGAGGAACAGCGACAGGCCTTTGGGGCCGGGGGGCGCGTCGGGCAGGCGCGCCAGCACCAGGTGCACGATGTTGTCGGTCAGGTCGTGTTCGCCGCCGGAGATGAAGATCTTGGTGCCGCTCAGCAGGAAGCTGCCGTCGGCCTGCGGGACCGCCTTGGTGCGCGCCAGGCCCAGGTCGCTGCCGGCGTGCGGCTCGGTCAGGCACATCGTGGCCAGCCATTCGCCGGTGGCGATTTTTTCCAGGTAGCGCGCCTTGAGTTCGTCGCTGCCGTGGTGCTTGAGGCATTCATAGGCGCCGTGCAGCAGGCCGGGCGCCATGGTCCAGCCGTGGTTGGCGGCGCTGAGCATTTCGTACAGGGTGGCTTCGAGCGCGGCCGGCAGGCCCTGGCCGCCGTCCTCGGTCGCGCAGGCGAGCGCGGGCCAGCCGGCCTGCCAGAAGGCCTGGTAGGCGTCGCGAAAGCCGGGTGCCATGGTCACGGCGCCGGCGTTGAAACGCGCGCCGATTTCGTCGCCGTCGCGGTTCAGCGGGGCCACCACTTCGCCGGCGAACTTGCCGGCTTCGTCGAGCACCTGGCGCATCAGGTCCGGGTCCACCTCGGCGAAAGCGGGCAGGGCCTGCAACTGGCTGGGGGCCTGCAACACCTGCGACAGGATGAAGGCCATGTCATCGGTTCGGGGCTGGTAGTGGTTCATGGTGTGGGCGGGATTCAGTTGTTCTTGCGCGCTGTACCCAGGTAGGTCTCGATCACGCGCGGGTCGTTGGCAAGTTCATGCGCCGGGCCGTGGACGCTGAGTTCGCCCATTTCCAGCACATAGCCGTAGTCGGCCACCTGCAGGGCGGCGCGCGCGTTCTGCTCCACCAGCACGATGGTCACGCCGGTCTGGCGCAGCGTCTCGATGATGGTGAAGATCTCGCGCACGATCAGCGGCGCCAGGCCCAGGCTGGGTTCGTCCAGCATCAGCAGTGTGGGGCGCGACATCAGCGCCCGTCCCACCGCCAGCATCTGGCGTTCGCCGCCCGAGAGCGTGCCGGCGAGCTGGACGCGGCGTTCCTTCAGGCGCGGGAAGATGTCGAACACATCGGCCAGACGGTCGCGCCACTGGGCGTTGCCCAGGCGCATCTGCCGGAAGCCGCCCAGGACCAGGTTGTCTTCCACCGTCATGGTGCCGAACAGCTCGCGCTTTTCGGGCACCAGGGCGATGCCCTGCATCACGCGTTCTTCCAGGGTGAGGGCGGTCACGTCCTGGCCGTCGAATTCGATGCCGCCCTTGCCGGGCAGCAGGCCCATCAGGGTGTTGAGCAGGGTGGACTTGCCGGCGCCGTTGGGGCCGATGACGGTGATCACGCTGCCTTTGTCGGCGTGCAGGTCGATGCCGTGCAGCACCTCGGCCTTGCCGTAGCCGGCGCGCAGGTGGCTGATCTTGAGAAGGGGAGTGCTCATGTCGTGGGGCCTCAATGCTCGGTGCCCAGGTAGGCGGCGCGCACCTTGGGGTCTTGCTGGATCTGTTGGGGCGTGCCTTGCGTGAGCAGGGTGCCGAACTCCATCACGACCAGGTGGTCGCAGATCTGCATCACCAGGTCCATGTCGTGCTCGACCAAGAGGATGCTCATGCCTTCGGACTTGAGCTGGCGCAGCACGTCGCCCAGCGCCAGCTTTTCCTTGTGGCGCAGGCCGGCGGCGGGTTCGTCCAGCAGCAGCAGGGCCGGGTCGGCGCACAGGGCGCGGGCGATTTCCATGAGGCGCTGCGGGCCCATGGCCAGGTTGCCGGCCTGCTCGTGCAGGTACTCGCCCATGCCGATGCGTTCGAGCTGGCGCTGCGCTTCCTTGAACAGGCGCCGCTCCTCGCCGCGGTTGGCGCTCAGCATGGCCGACAACACGCCCTTGCTGCCGCGCGTGTGGGCGCCCAGGGCCACGTTCTCCAGCACGGTCATGTCGGGGATCATCTTGACGTGCTGGAAGGTGCGCGCCATGCCCTTGCGCGAAATCTCGCGCGAGGGCAGGTGGCTGATGGCCTCGCCGCGAAAGCGCACTTCGCCGCTGGTTTTCGTGAGCACGCCGGTGATCAGGTTGAAGGTGGTGGACTTGCCGGCGCCGTTGGGGCCGATCAGGCCGACGATCTGGCCGGCGTTGATCTGGAAGCTGATGTCGTTCACCGCCACCAGGCCGCCGAACTGCTTGCGGATCTTGCCCACGTCCAGCACCAGCTCGCCATGGGCGGGCTTGCCGCGCTCGGGCAGGGCTGCGGCGTCGTTCCAGTCCACGGCGCGTTGGCCGCGCGGGAGCTTTTTCTCGACCATGGACCACAGGCCGTCGGGCAGGTACTTGAGCACCAGCACCAGAGCCACGCCGAAGACGATGACCTCGTAGCTGCCGCTGGTGCCGATCAGCTTGGGCAGCAGCACCTGCAACTGGTCGTCCATGAGCTTGATCAGGCCGGCGCCGACCACCGCGCCCCAGACGTAGCCGACGCCGCCGACCACCGTCATGAACAGGTATTCGATGCCCATCTTGAGGCCAAAGGCCGACGGGTTGACCGTGCGCTGGAAGTGCGCCAGCAGCCAGCCGGCCACGGAGGCAAACAGCGCGGCCAGCACGAAGATCGTGACCTTGTAGCGGAAGGTGCTGATACCCATGGCCTCGGCCATCTGGGTGCCGCTCTTGAGCGAGCGGATGGCGCGGCCGGGGCGCGAGTCCAGCAGGTGCAGCAGGGCCGTGGCCAGCGCGATCAGGATGGCCCAGGTCAGCACGAAGAAGCCGCGGCCCTGGCCGATGTCGTAGCCGGCGATCGACAGGCTCTTGATGCCCAGCAGGCCGTCGTACTTTCCCAGCGCATCCAGGTTGCCCATCAGGTAGTAGAGCGACAGGCCCCAGGCGATGGTGGCCAGCGGCAGGTAGTGGCCCGACATGCGCAGCGTGATGAAGCCGACGATGAGTGCGCTCACCGCGGTGAAGGCCAGGCCGATGAACAGCGTCAGCCAGGGCGACAGGCCCATGTTCAGCGTGAACCAGGCCGTGGTGTAGGCGCCGATGCCCACGAAGGCTGCCTGGCCGAACGAGGTCAGGCCGCCGACGCCGGTGAGCAGCACCAGGCCCAGGCAGGTCAGGCTGTAGAGCCCGATGTAGTTGAGCTGGGTGATCCAGAAGTCGGGCAGGGGCAGTACGGCCACCAGCGGCACGGCGGCGATCAGGGCCAGCAGGCCGGTTTTTCTCAAGTCCATGTCAGTGTTCCTCGTCGGAATGGCCGCTGGCGAGCGAGCGTGCCAGCAGCACGGGCAGGATCAGCGTGAAGACGATCACCTCCTTGAAGGCGCTGGCCCAGAACGAGCCAAACGACTCGACCACGCCGACGAACAGCGCGCCCAGCAGCGCACCGGGGTAGCTGGACAGGCCCGCGACCACGGCGGCCACGAAGCCCTTGAGGCCGATCAGGAAGCCCGAGTCGTAGAACACGGTGGTGGTGGGGCCGATCAGCAGGCCCGACAGCGCGCCGATGAACGCGGCCATCATGAAGGTGAGCTGTCCGGACGCATGGGAAGAGATGCCCATCAGGCGCGCGCCGGTGCGGTTCACCGCCGTGGCGCGCAGCGCCTTGCCGTACAGCGAACGCTCGAAATACAGCCAGAGCAGCACGATCAGCGCAATGGAGGCGGCCCCGGTGATGAGCGTCTGGCCGGTCAGCGTGATCGGGCCCAGCTGCAGGCGCAGATCCCAGAACGCGGGGTTGCGGAAGCCCTCGGCGCCGAACAACAGCAGGCCCAGGCCGGTCATGGCGAAATGCACGCCGACCGAGACGATCAAGAGGACCAGGGGCGTGGCGCCTTCCAGCGACTGGTAGGCCACGCGGTAGACCAGCGGCCCGTAGGCGGTGA
>JAHFQI010000008.1 GCA_023259355.1 Comamonadaceae bacterium | reverse complement strand
TGCAGGGCACGGGCGGCGTGGCGCTGTTCGCGCTGCATTTCGCCAAATTGTTTGGCGCGAAGGAGATGGCCAGGGCGCTGTCGGGCCGCGACGACTTCCTGGCGATGGCCCGCGCCATCGAGTCCTCGGGCCTCAAGCCCGTGATCGACAGCGTGTTTGCCTTCGAAGAATTGCGCGAGGCGATGGACTACCTGAAATCAGGCCAGCACTTCGGCAAGGTGTGCATCCGGCACTGCGTATTGGGGCAGGACGCTCGCCCTGGGCGCGCCAGTCAGTCCTGCACGGCCTCGATGCTGGCAATGCCCGCGCCCGCGGCGTGGTAGCTGCCCACCTCGGCCCGCAGGGCGATGCGGCCGGCGCGGTGCGCGCTGACCTGCATTTCCATCTTCATGGCCTCCATCGTGGCGATCAGATCGCCCGCCTGCACCATGGCGCCATCGGCCACCTTCCAGGCCTGCAGGGTGCCGGCGATGGGCGCCGCCACAACGGCGGCGTCCTGCGCGGGCCGGGCGGTGACCGAGCCGCCCTCCCCGGCAGCCCCCGGCAGCGCCTGCAGGCCGCGCAGCAGTTCGGCGGGCAAGCCGATGGCCACGCGGCGGCCGTCGATTTCCATCGCGGTGCGGATCAGGCCGGCAGGGGGCACCGGTTCGGCGCGCACAGCAGCGGCCAGGGTGTTGGAAAAGTCGGTCTCGATCCAGCGCGTGTGGACCTTGAAGCTCTCGCCACCGGTGAAGTCCGCGTGCTCGATGACGGCGCGGTGAAACGGCAGCACCGAGGCCACGCCCTCGATGCGGAACTCCTTGAGCGCACGGCGCGCGCGAGCGATGGCCTGGGCGCGCGTGGCGCCGGTGACGATGAGCTTGGCCATGAGCGAGTCAAAGGTGCCTGGCACCGTGGCACCCGACAGCACGCCGGTGTCCACGCGCACGCCGGGGCCGGAGGGCGGCTCGAACAGGCGTACCGGGCCGGGTGTCGGCAGAAAGCCGCGGCCCACGTCCTCGGCATTGATGCGGAACTCGAAGGCATGGCCACGCGGCACGGGCGTGTCGGTGATCGACAGCGGCAGGCCGTCGGCCACGCGCAGTTGCTCCACCACGAGGTCGACGCCCGAGGTTTCCTCGGTCACCGGGTGCTCGACCTGCAGGCGGGTGTTGACTTCGAGGAACGAGATCGTGCCCGACGGGCTGAGCAAAAACTCCACCGTACCGGCGCTGACGTAGCCGGCCCTGGCGCAGATGTCGTGCGCGGCCTGGTGGATGCGCGTGCGCTGCGCGTCGCTCAAAAAGGGCGCCGGCGCTTCTTCGACCAGCTTCTGGTTGCGCCGCTGCAGCGAGCAGTCGCGCGTGCCGAGCACGACCACGTGGCCGTGCGTGTCGGCGATCACCTGCGCTTCGATGTGGCGCGGCTGGTCGAGAAACTGCTCGACAAAGCACTCGCCGCGGCCGAAGGCGGTGATGGCCTCGCGCACCGCCGATTCATACAGGTCGGCCACCTCGTCCATGCGCCAGGCGATCTTCATGCCGCGGCCGCCGCCGCCGAACGCGGCCTTGATGATGATGGGCAGGCCGTGCTGCTCGGCAAAGGCCAGCACCTCGGCCACGTCCTTGACCGGCCCGGGCGTGCCGACGACCAGCGGCGCGCCGACTTCCAGCGCAATCGTGCGCGCCTGCACCTTGTCGCCCAGCGCCTCGATGGCGGCCGGCGGCGGGCCGATCCAGGCGAGACCGGCGCCGATGACGGCACGGGCGAAGCCTGCGTTCTCCGACAGGAAGCCGTAGCCCGGATGCACCGCGTCGGCGCCGCTGCGCGCGGCCACGGCCAGGAGCTTGTCGATGTTGAGGTAGGTGTCGGCCGGCCGCTGGCCGTCCAGGCCATGGGCCTCGTCGGCCATGCGGGTGTGCAGGGCGTCGAGGTCGGCATCGGCATACACGGCGACCGACTTCACGCCGTAGTCGGCGCAGGCCCGCGCGATGCGCACGGCGATCTCGCCACGGTTGGCAATCAGGACTTTTTTCATGGCGTACCCAAAGGGTGGATGGGGTTGAAGCGCACGCTGGCGCCGATGGGGATCTGGCCCGCGCGGTCGAGATGGTAGGTGGCCACGGCGCCGATCACCGGGTAGCCGCCCGTGAGCGGGTGGTCGGCCAGGAACAGCACGGGCTGGCCGCTGGGCGGCACCTGGATCGCGCCGAGGACGGTGCCTTCGCTCGGCAGCTCGGCCGGGTTGGCGCGTGCCAGCGGCTGCTCGCCGGCCAGGCGAAGGCCGACTCGGTTGGACTGCGGCGTGACCTTCCACACCTGGCTGGCCAGCAGCGCCACGGCCTCGGGCGTGAACCAGTCGGTGCGCGGGCCCAGCACCACGTCGAGCGTGACGGTCTGCTGCACCGTGGGCAGGTCGGCGGGCGGCTGCTCGTGCAGAGCCACGATGGCGCCGCGTGCCACCGGGCGCACGGGCAACAGGTCGCAGGCCGCGATCGGCGCCGGGCCGACATGGGCCAGCGTGTCGGTGGACCGGCTGCCGAGCACCGGCGCGATGGCAAAGCCGCCGCGCACCGCCAGGTAGGAGCGACTGCCCGCGCGCGGCGCGCCGAGTGTGAGGCTGTCGCCGTCCGACAGCGCGATGGCCTGGTAGCCGGGTGCGGCCCAGTGCGCGCCGCCAGCGGTGCTGATGTCGATAGGTGCATCGGCGCCGGTGAAGGCCACCACGGCCTCGCCGCGGCAGACCAGTTGGAAGCCGCCGTAGGCGATCTCGACGCAAGCCATCTCGCTGGCGTTGCCGACGAGGCGGTTGGCGGCACGCAAGGCCCCCTGGTCCATCGCGCCCGAGGCCGACACGCCCTGCCCGGCCTGGCCATGGCGGCCCGTGTCCTGGAACAGCGCCTGCAGGCCGGCGCTGCGGATCTCCAGCGCAGCGCCGCCGGGCTCGCTGGCAAGGGTTGCGGCAGCCGGCCTGGGCGCCAAAGCGGGCGACGGGGGCGACGCCAACGCAGGCCGACCCGCCCTGTCGATGAAACGCACGCGAAAGCCCGGCTGCAGCAGCGCCGGCACCTCGCGCCCCAGGTCCCACATCGGCGTGGCGGTCACGCCGATGATCTGCCAGCCGCCGGGGCTGGCCTGCGGATAGACGGCGCTGAAGGGGCCCGCCAGACCCACCGCACCGGCCGGGATGCGCGTGCGCGGCGTGCTGCGGCGCGGCACGTTCAGGCCCGGGTCGCCGCCGCTCAGGTAGGCGAAGCCCGGCGCAAAGCCGGTGAAGGCGACGCTGTACTCGCTGCCCGTGTGGCGGCGGATCACTTCCTCGCGCGAGAGGCCCAGCATCTGCGCGACCTCGCCCAAGTCTTCGCCGCTGTAGTCCACCGGGATCTCGATCAGCGTGGCCGTGCGCTCGACCCGCGCCGTGAGGCTGCGCGCGCCGATGCGCTCGACCAGCGCGGCATGCGACAGCTTCGCGGGGCGGTAGCGAACCAGCAGCGTGCGCGCCGCCGGCACCAGCTCTTCGATACCGGCAATCGGCTCGGCCTGCAGCGAGGCAAGCAGCGCCAGGGTCTGCGGCAGGTCGTCGAGCTCGACCAGCAAGGCATCCAGGTTGACGGGCAGGAAGCGCATCACGCCGGCGCTCCCGCATCGACGAACGAGGCGATGGTCACACCCGAGCGCTCCAGCAGCGCACGCACTTCGCGCGCCATCTCGACCGCGCCCGGGCTGTCGCCATGCACGCAGACCGAATCGGCCTTGATGCGCACCGTGCTGCCGTCGATGGCCGTGACCACGCCTTCAGTCGCCAGGCGCAGCATGCGCGCCGCCACCGCCTGCACGTCGTGCAGCACGGCGCCCTTCTCGCGCCGCGAGACCAGCGATCCATCAGGCAGGTAGGCGCGGTCGGCAAAGGCTTCGGCCACGGCACGCAAGCCGCTCGCCCGCGCCCAGTCCAGCAAGGGCGAGCCGGCCAGGCCGACGAGGCACAAACCGGGATCGATCGCGCGGATGGCCGCGATCACGTCGCGCGCCTGGCGCTCGTCGTGCGCAATGGTGTTGTAGAGCGCGCCGTGCGGCTTGACATAGCGCACCGTGGTGCCCGCGGCCGTGGCCAAGCCCTTGAGCGCGCCGATCTGGTAGATCACGTCGGCCACCAGGTCGGCGCTGGCCACGTCCATGTTGCGGCGGCCGAAGCCGGCCAGGTCGGGGTAGGCCACATGGGCGCCGACCACCACGCCACGCTCGGCGGCGCGGCGCAGGGTGTGGAGGATGCCGGCGGCATCGCCGGCGTGGAAGCCGCAGGCCACGTTGGCGCTGCTCACGATGCCCAGCATGGCGTCGTCGTCGCCCATGCGCCAGGCGCCCAGGCTCTCGCCCAGGTCGCTGTTCAGGTCCATCTGCATGCTCATCGTGCGGCGACTCAGTCGACCTTGATCCCGGCGTCGTCGATCACCTTCTTCCACTTGGCCGAATCGCTCTTGATCAGCTCGGTCACCTTCGCCGGCGCGCCGCCGACCACGTCGAGGCTCATGTCCGCGAGCCGGGCCAGGACTTCCTTCTCGCCCAGGATGCCGTCGATCGCAAGATTGAGCTTCGTCACGATCTCGGCGGGCGTGCCGGCCGGTGCCATGAAGGCGTACCAGAACGTCATGTCGAAGTCCTTGCCACCCGACTCTGACACCGTCGGCAGATCGGGATAGGCGGCGAGGCGCTTGGTGGTCGTCACCGCCAGCGCGCGCAAGCGCCCGCCCTTGACCATCGGCATCGCCTCGGGCACGAGCGCCATCATCAGCTGCACCTGCCCGCCCATCACCTCCTGCAAGGCCGGGGCGCCGCCCTTGTAGGGCACATGCACCGGATCGAAGCCGTTCGCCTTCTTGTAGTACTCCATGCCGAGATGACTGGGGGTGCCGGCGCCGGCCGAGGCATAGCTGACTGCGCCGGGCTTGCTCTTCAGGTAAGCGCCCAGCTCCGTCATGTTTTTCACCAGCACCGACGGGTGCACGACCACCACGCTGGGCACGGTGGCCGCCAACACGATCGGCGTGAGATCTTTCTGCGGGTTGTATGGAAGGCGCGGCCCGTACAGGCCCGGGTTGACCGCCAGCCCGCTGAGCGTGGACAGAAGGATCGTGTAGCCGTCCGGCGTGGCCTTGGTGACGCTGGTGATGGCGATCTGCTCGCTGGCACCCGGCTTGTTCTCGACCACCACCGCCTGCCCGAGGCGCTTGCCCAGGCGCTCCGCGACCACCCGCGCCAGCGTGTCGGTGGAGCCGCCGGCAGAGTACGGCACGACGATCTTGACCGGCTTGGTCGGATAGTCGGCGGACCAGGCCGGCAATGGGCCGGCGACGAACAGCGCGACAGCGGCGAGAACACGCAAAGGGGAAACAGTCATCGGATGCTCCAGTTGGCTTGAGGGCTAGTGAATAAAGAGTAGGCGACTCAACCATTCAAACTTTTGATTGAGTCAAACAAACAATATTGTTCAACAATTTAATAAACTTGTCCAGCAATTTTCAGATCACTTCCTAGGTGAAAACCATAATTTCGTTGAGCAATCTGGCGCTGCTGTGCGACGGAATGTGCTAAAAACCCCAGCGTCACCCTCCATCGACCGAAACGCATGACCCTTGCCGCCCCGCCCGTCCCCACTGCCCAGACGCTGACCGAGCGCATGGCCGAGCAGTTGCGGCAGAAGATCACGCAGGGCGCGTTCTCGCCCGGCCAGCGCCTTTCGGAAGCGGCCCTGAGCGAAAGCCTGGACATCTCGCGCAACACGCTGCGCGAGGTGTTCCGGCTGCTGACGAAGGAAGGCTTGCTCAAGCACGAGCCCAACCGGGGCGTGTCGGTGGCCATTCCCAGCATCGCCTCGATCATCGACATCTACCGCGTACGCCGGCTCATCGAATGCCAGGCACTCGCCCAGGCCTACCCGCGCCACCCCGCCAGGAAGCACCTGCGCGAGGCCGTGGACATGGCACGGCGCTGCCGCGACGCCGCCGACTGGCAGGGCGTGGGCACGGCCAACATGGAGTTCCACATGGCCATCGTCGAGCTGGCCGACAGCGAGCGCCTGAACATCATGTTCTCGCACATCCTCGCCGAGCTGCGGCTGGCCTTCGGGCTGTTGAACGACCCGGAATTCCTGCACGCGCCCTATGTCGACATGAACGTGAAAATCGTTGATCTTTTCGAGGCCGGCAAGCTGCAGGAGGCCGCCACCACGCTCAACGAATACCTGGTGCACTCCGAGCGCATCGTGCTGGCGGTGTACGCCCGGCGCATCTCCGACACCGGCGCGGGCAAGTAGCGCCCAGCGCATCGGGCGTCACCGTCAGCAGCCGCGACGACTTCCTGGCGATGGCCCGCGCCATCGAGATCAGACTCACCCCTCGAATTGCGGATGCAGCTGCCTGATGCGGTTCATCGCCATGGCCGCGGCCGATGTGCGGGTCTCCACGCCGAGCTTGGCGAACACGCGCTCCAGGTGTTTCTTGACCGTCGCAGGGCTGGCGCCGAGGATGTCGCCGATGTCGCGGTTGATCTTGCCCTTGACCACCCAGTACAGCACCTCGGCCTCGCGCGCGGTGAGCTTGAAGGCCAGGCTCATGGACTCTATGATCTTGGCGTCGGACACTTCGCGCATGACGATCAGCCAGTCGCCGCCGCCTTCGCTGTCACCGGCCTGCTGGTGCAGCCGGAAGGTCAGGCGCCGCGCGCCCTGCTCGATGGCCAGACGCGGCGGCTCGGTTTGGGGTTCCACCTTCACGTCCGCGGCCAGAAGGCGCCGCAGCCAGGCCTGAACCGCCTCGGGCGCCGTCGGCGCAGGCGCGCCGAACCAGGCCTGCAACAGCTCGCGCGCCAGCGGCGTCTGCCAGATCAAGCGCCCGTCGCTGGCCCGCACCGTGATGCTGGCATAGCCGAACGCGTCGAGCGCGTTGCGCGCCTGCCGAGCCTGGCTGGCCTCCTGCCGGGCCCGGCGCGCGCCGCCCAGGTGCACACCCATGCGCGCCATGACTTCGCGGGGCTTGATCGGCTTGGTGACGTAGTCCACGCCGCCGGCCTCCAGCGCGGCCACCAGATGTTCGGTCTCGGTCAGCCCGGTCATGAAGATGATCGGGATGTGGGCGGTCTGCGGCGAGGCCTTGAGCCGCCGCGCCACCTCGAAGCCGTCCATGCCCGGCATCATGGCGTCGAGCAGAACGATGTCGGGCAGTGCCTGCGCGGCGCGCTGCAGCGCCGCTTCGCCCCGCGTGGCCACGAGCACGGTGTAGCCGGACTCGTCGAGCGCGTCGTGCAGCACCGCCAGGTTGTCGGGCACGTCGTCCACGATCAGCACCACGTCGGTGTCGGCGCGGTCGAGCGCGGCATGGAGCGCCGGGTTCGGGGGCAGATCAGGATGTGCTGGGTTCACGGGGGGCCTGTTGCAGGATCTGGTTCATGGCGTCGAACTGGAATTGCCGCGCCAGCTCGCGCAGGGTCTGGACGAAGGCCAAGTGGCCCGGCTGGTGGCGCTCGATGTCGTCGAGCGTGTTGAGAATGCCCCGGTAGTAGCCCAGTGCCACGCCGTGGGCCAGCGCGGCCAGCGAAGCCGCATCGGGGTAAGACATCGCCGTGGCGGGCACGGGTGTTTCGACCGCCAGGGGCTGTGCCTCGACCGGCACGTCGAGCCAGGCAAGCCCGAGACGCAGGCCGATCCAGTCGAGCAGCTCGCTGTGGCGAACCGGCTTGACGATGAAATCGGCCGGCCGGATGCCGACGTCGTTGTCGAGCGCCTTGTCAAAGGCGTTGGCCGAGACAATGGCGCACTGCATGTCGGGCAGCTTCATCTGGCGGATGCGGCGCAGGGTTTCCCAGCCGTCGATGCCCGGCATGGCCAGGTCCATGAAGACCAGGTCCGGGCGGTAGCCCGCGGCCAGCAAGTCCAGCGCGTCGTGGCCGCTGGCCGCCTGGCGCAGCTCGAAGCCCAGCGGCTCCAGCAGCTGGACCAGCAGTTCGCGGTCGGCCTCTTCGTTATCCACCACCAGGATGCGGCGGCGGCGCCCCTCGTAGCCGCGGCGCTGCCGGCCCCCGGGCGACGCCAACCGCCGGCCGGCGCTGCCCGGGGCGGCATGCACCTCGGGCAGGAACAGCTTCACATGGAACACCGAGCCCCGGCCCGGCTCGCTGGTGACGTGCAGCTCGCCGCCCATGAGCGCGGTCAGCATGTTGGCAATCGTCAAGCCCAGCCCCGCCCCGGGCGCCGCCGTGCCCGCACTGCCGCCGCGCGCGAACGGCTCGAAGATGCGCTCGATCTCCGCGGCCGTCAGACCCGGGCCCGTGTCCTCGATGTCGAGCCACGCCATCTCGCGCGCATGGCGCACGCGCAGCGTGACCGTGCCCTCGCCCGTGAACTTGATCGCGTTGCCCAGCAGGTTGATGAGGATCTGCCGCACCCGCTTTTCGTCGGCGCGCACCACCTCGGGAATCACCCCCTGCACCTCGAAGCGGAACGCCAGCCCCTTGGCGGCGGCCTGCAGTTCGAACATGGCTGCCATCTCGTGCACGAAGTCGGCAAACCGCATCGGGCTGACGTCGAGCTTGAGCTTGCCGGACTCGATGCGCGCGATATCCAGCGTGCCCTCGATCAGCTGCAGCAGGTGCTCGCCGCCGCGCCGGATCACGTTGACCGCCTGCTTGCGGTGCGGCGGCACGCTCGTGTCTTCGCCCATGAGCTGGGCATAACCCAGGATGCTGTTGAGCGGCGTGCGCAACTCGTGGCTGATGGCGCTGATGTAGCGGCTCTTGGCCTGGTTGGCCTGGTCGGCCGCCTGCTTGGCGCGCTCGGCCACGAGCGTGGCGTTCTGCAAGGCCTCGTCGGTCTGCCGGTGCAGTTCGATCTCGCGCACCAGCAGCCGCGTCTGGCGGTTGGATTCTTCCTGCGCGACCTGCCGGCTCTTGTGCGCCAGCACCAGCCACCAGGCCACGATGCCCGAGATCACCAGCAGCGCCATGTAGGCCTTGAGGAAGCCCGAGCGCAATGCGCCATCGGAGACCTCGCTCAGATCCATTAGCGCACTGAGCTCCTGCCGGTACAAGAGGCCGAAGACGGTGGCCAGCAGCGGCGCGATCAGCAGCATCAGCAGCAGGAAATGCCCGAGGCCGGTATCCAGGTAAGGCCAGACGCGCCGCGGCAGCAACCAGCGCAGCGCGGACGACCACTGCGCCGACAGGCTGGCCTGGGGTTTGCACAGGTCGCCGCAGCGCGCGTCCAGCGTGCAGCACAGCGAGCAGATCGGGCCCTGGTAGGCCGGGCAATGGGCCATGTCGGGCGCCTCGTACTCGCGCTCGCAGATCACGCAGCGCTTGAGCACGTGGCGCGGGTGGCCGCCGTCGGCGGGTGGCGCCACCCTTTCGGGCTCGCGGGCCAGGTAATACCGGCCCCGCGTCACCCAGGCGATCAGCGGCGCGGTGACAAACGCCGTCACCATCGCAATCACCGCCGAGAAAGCCTGGGCCAGCGCGCCAAAGACGCCCAGGTGCGCGGCGATCGACAGCGCCGACGCCAGCGCCATCGCGCCCACGCCCACCGGGTTGATGTCGTAAAGGTAGGCGCGCTTGAACTCGATGCCCTTGGGCGACAGCCCCAGTGGCTTGTTGACGACCAGGTCGGCCACCACGGCCATGATCCAGGCGATGGCCAGGTTGGAGTACAGGCCCAGCACCTCGCCCAGCGCCTGGAACACGTTCATCTCCATGAGCATGAAGGCGATCAGCGTGTTGAACACCACCCAGACCACGCGGCCGGGGTGGCTGTGGGTGAGGCGCGAGAAGAAGTTGGACCAGGCCAGCGAGCCGGCGTAGGCGTTGGTGACGTTGATCTTGAGCTGCGAGACCACCACGAACACCGCCGTGGCCGCCACCGCCCAGCCGTAGTGCGGAAACACGTATTCGTAGGCCGCCAGGTACATCTGGTTCGGGTCCACGGCGCGGTCCGGCGGCACCATGTGGGTGATGGCCAAGTAGGCCAGCAGGGCGCCGCCCAGCATCTTGACCACGCCCAGCACCACCCAGCCCGGCCCGCCCGCCAGCACCCCCAGCCACCAGCGCCGCCGCGTTGCGGGCGTCTGCGCGGGCATGAAGCGCAGGTAGTCGGCCTGCTCGCCCATTTGCGTGATCAGCGCGATGCCCACCGTCAGTGCGGCACCAAACAAGTGCACGTCAAAAACCCCGCCCTGCCCGGATTCACCGCCGTAGTGCATCACACCCACAAACGCACCAGGATCACGCACCAGCACATAGACAAATGGCACCACCAGCATGACCAGCCACAGCGGCTGCGTCCAGACCTGCAGGCGGCTGATGGCCGACACCCCATGCGTGACCAGCGGAATCACCACCAGCGCGCAGATCAAATAGCCCCAGGCCGGCGGAATGCCCAGCGCCAGTTCGAGCGCGTAAGCCATGACGGCCGCTTCGAGCGCGAAGAAGATGAAGGTGAAGGAGGCGTAGATCAGCGAGGTGAGGGTGGAGCCGATGTAGCCGAAGCCGGCGCCGCGCGTCAGCAGGTCCATGTCCACGCCATGGCGCGCGGCGTAGATGCTGATCGGCAGGCCGGCCAGAAAGATGATCAGCCCGGTGGCCAGAATCGCCCAGAAGGCGTTGACGAAGCCATAGCGCACCAGCAGCGTGGCGCCCACCGCCTCCAGGATCAGGAACGAGGCCGCGCCGAACGCCGTGTTGGCCACGCGCCACTCGGACCAGCGCCGGAAGCGCTGCGGCGTGTAGCGCAGCGCGTAGTCCTCCATGGTTTCGCTGGCGACCCAGGCGTTGTAGTCGCGCCGGACCTTGACGACCTGCTGCGGCGCATCCGCCAGGCTTTCGCGCGCTGGCGGCGCCAGAAAGGCGGCGCCGGGCGGCGGATGGGCTTCGGCGGGAGACTGCATGAAGGCGTGGGTGCAGATTCCATGCCACACCGCGCGCCCAAATGCCCCAAACGGCGTATGGCGCGGCACGGCGCTTGCTGGCTATGATCCGCAGACTCCCCACCACACCCTGCCCCATGGAACTCACGCCCCGCGAAAAAGACAAGCTGCTGATCTTCACGGCGGCGCTGCTGGCCGAGCGCCGCAAGGCCCGCGGCCTGAAACTCAACTACCCCGAAGCCGTGGCGCTGATCAGCGCCGCCGTGATGGAGGGCGCGCGCGACGGCAAGACGGTGGCCCAGCTCATGAGCGAGGGCCGCGCCGTGCTGACCCGCGCCGACGTGATGGACGGCATCGCCGAGATGATTCCGGACATCCAGGTGGAAGCCACCTTCCCCGATGGCACCAAGCTCGTGACTGTGCACCAGCCGATCGTATGAACCACCCGAGGAGCCTATGAAAATGTCCAACCTCTTTCGCACCGCCTCCGGCTTCGCGCTGGCGAGTCTGGCTTCCAGCGTCCTCGCCCACGACGGCCATGGTCTTTCCGGCACGCACTGGCACGCCACCGATGCCTGGGGCTTCGCCGTGGCCGGCGCGCTGATCGGGCTGGCCCTGTGGCTCACGCGCGGCGACAAGTGACCTCGGGACGGCACCCATGATCCCCGGCGAACTTTTCACCGACGACGGCGAGCACCCGCTCAACAGCGGCCGCCGGACCCTGACCCTGGTGGTGCAGAACACCGGCGACCGGCCAATCCAGGTCGGCTCGCACTACCACTTTGCCGAGACCAACGGCGCGCTCGGCTTCGACCGCGACGCCGCGCGTGGCATGCGCCTGAACATCGCCTCGGGCACGGCCGTGCGCTTCGAGCCCGGCCAGCAGCGCACCGTGGAACTCGTGGACTACGCCGGCGAACGCACCGTGTACGGCTTCCGCGGCCTCATTCAAGGAAAGCTCTGACCATGGCAACCATTGGACGGCGCGCCTACGCCGAGATGTTCGGCCCCACCGTCGGCGACCGCATGCGCCTGGCTGACACCGACCTCATCGTCGAGGTGGAAAAAGACTTCACGCTGGCCGCCGGCAGCTACGGCGAAGAAGTGAAATTCGGCGGCGGCAAGACCATCCGCGACGGCATGGCGCAATCGCAAAGGACCAGGGCCGAAGGCGCGATGGACTGCGTGATGACCAACGCCCTGATCATCGACCACTGGGGCATCGTCAAGGCCGACATCGGCTTGAAGGGCGGCCGCATCGTCGCCATCGGCAAGGCCGGCAACCCCGACACGCAGCCCGGCGTGGACATGGTCATCGGCCCGGGCACCGAGATCATCAGTTGCGAAGGCCACATCGTCACGGCCGGCGGCATCGACACGCACATCCACTTCATCGCGCCGCAGCAGATCGAGGAAGCCTTGTGCAGCGGCGTCACCACCATGATCGGCGGCGGCACCGGGCCGGCCACCGGCACCTTCGCCACCACCTGCACGCCAGGCCCCTGGAACATCGAGCGCATGCTGCAGGCGGCCGACGCTTTCCCGATGAACCTGGGCTTTCTGGGCAAGGGCAACGCCAGCCTGCCGGCCGCGCTGCACGAGCAGGTGAACGCCGGCGCCATCGGCCTCAAGCTACACGAGGATTGGGGCACCACGCCGGCCGCCATCGACAACTGCCTCTCGGTGGCCGAGGAAACCGACGTGCAGGTGGCGATCCACTCCGACACGCTCAACGAGTCGGGCTTCGTCGAGAACACCGTGGCCGCGTTCAAGGGCCGCACCATCCACACCTTCCACACCGAAGGCGCGGGCGGTGGCCATGCGCCCGACATCTTGAAAGTGGTCGGCGAGGCCAACGTGCTGCCCTCCTCCACCAACCCGACGCGGCCCTACACGATCAACACGCTCGACGAGCACGTGGACATGCTGATGGTCTGCCACCACCTCGACCCGTCGATTGCCGAGGACCTGGCGTTTGCCGAAAGCCGCATCCGCAAGGAGACCATCGCCGCCGAGGACATCCTCCACGATCTGGGCGCGATCAGCATGTTCAGCTCCGACTCGCAGGCCATGGGCCGCGTCGGCGAAGTCATCATCCGCTGCTGGCAGACCGCGCACAAGATGAAGCAGCAGCGCGGCAAACTCCCGGACGACACCGATCGCCATGACAATGCCCGCGTCAAGCGTTACCTGGCCAAGCTGACCATCAACCCGGCGATCGCCCACGGCATCAGCCACGAAGTCGGCAGCATCGAGGCCGGCAAGTGGGCCGATCTGGTGGTCTGGAAACCGGCTTTCTTCGGCGTCAAGCCGGCGCTGATCCTCAAGGGCGGTTTCATCGCCATGGCGGCCATGGGCGACCCCAATGCCAGCATCCCGACGCCCCAGCCGGTGCACTACCGGCCGATGTTCGGCGCCTACGGCGGCGCGATCGCAAGGACCTCGCTGACCTTTGTCTCCCAGGCGGGACTGGCGGCCGGCATTGGCGAGCGCTTTGGCCTGGCCAAGCGCCTCGCCGCTGTCAAAGGCACACGCAGCATCGGCAAGAAAGACATGGTCCACAACCATTACGCCCCCCGCATGGAGGTGGATGCCCAGACCTACGCGGTGCGCGCCGACGGCCAGTTGCTGACCTGCGAGCCGGCGACGAGCCTGCCGATGACCCAACGCTACTTTTTGTTCTGATGCTCCAAGTCTCCAAAGTCATCTCGCGCGGCCAGGGCCTGGCGGCCCCGCTGCTCAAGCGCGCCGCCACCGTCGAACTGGATTGGGACGTGCGCCAGAAAAGCCGCTTCGCCACCACCGATTCCACCGGCCGTGAACTCGGTGTCTTCCTGCCGCGCGGCACCGTGGTGCGCGGCGGCGATGTGCTGGTGGCGGAGGACGGCTCGCTGATCAAGGTCATTGCGGCGCCGCAGCCGGTGCTGGTCATCACGGCCAGCCCGCAGCACGGCACGCCGTTCGACTTGACCCGCGCCGCCTACCACCTGGGCAACCGCCATGTGCCCATCGAACTGCAGCCCGATCACCTGAAGATCGAGCCCGACCATGTGCTGGCCGAGATGCTGCGCGCCATGCACCTGACCGTCGTGGAGAGCAGCGCCGCGTTCGAGCCTGAGAGCGGGGCGTATGCGGCGGGTGGCCATGCCCATGACGGGCACGGCCACTCACATGCCCCGGCGGCGGCAGCCAAAACGAAATACGCCGTGATCAAGGCCGCCCCGGTCGCGCCCCACGTCCACGGGCCGGGCTGCGGCCACGAGCACTGAGATGCGCCACCCGCCTCCGGGTCGCGCGATTCAGGCGCCAGCCCGGCTTTCGTTCGCCCGACAGCGCGCGGCAAAGGCCCTCAACCGGCAAGAGGCGGCCGCGATCGGCCCATGCGCGCCCAAGGGCGACGCGCTGGCCGCCGCCAGCCTGCTCCAGCTGATCTGGCTGGCGTCGCCCGCGCTGCCCGTGGGCGGGTTCTCCTACTCCGAAGGGCTCGAAGCCGCGGTCGAATGCGGCAGCGTGGCGGGCGAATCCAGCGCGTCGGACTGGTTGGCCGACCAGTTGCACCTCACGCTCGCGCGTAGCGACCTGGCCGTCGTCGCCAAGGCCGTCGCCGCCTGGCGGCGCGGCGACCTGGCCCATGTGTGTGAGCTCAACGACTGGGTGCTGCAAACCCGCGAAACCAGCGAGTTGCGGCTGCAGGCCGAGCAGATGGGCCGCTCGCTGGTGGAATGGCTGCGCAACCAGGACGCCGGCGATGCCGCGCGCCTGCTGCAAGCGCAGGCGCTGGCCGACATGAGCCCCACCTACCCCGTGGCCTTCGCACTCGCCGCCTCGCGCACCCAGGCGCCCGTGCGCAACGTGCTGCTGGCCTTCGCCTTCGGCTGGGCTGAAAACATGGTACAGGCCGCGCTGAAATCCGTGCCCCTGGGCCAGAGCGCCGGCCAGCGCATCCTGGCGCGTCTCGCCAGCGAAATCCCCGCCGCCGCCGATCACGCCCATCGGCTGCTGGACAGCGAGCGCCAGGCCTTCTCCCCCATGCTCGCCATCCTGTCGGCGCAGCATGAAACCCAGTATTCGCGGCTGTTCCGCTCCTGAGCCCCACAATGACTTCACTCCACCACATCAAGAACCGCACCAAAAATCTCCCGCCGCTGCGCGTGGGCATCGGCGGGCCGGTCGGCTCCGGCAAAACCACACTGCTGGAGATGCTCTGCAAAGCCATGCGCGAACGCTACGACCTGATCGCCATCACCAACGACATCTACACCAAGGAAGACCAGCGCCTGCTGACCGTGAGCGGCGCGCTGCCGGCCGAGCGCATCATGGGCGTGGAGACCGGCGGCTGCCCGCACACCGCCATCCGCGAAGACGCGTCGATCAACCTCGAAGCCATCGACCGCATGCTGGAGCAGTTCCCGGACGCGGACATCGTGTTCGTGGAAAGCGGCGGGGACAACCTGGCCGCCACCTTCAGCCCCGAACTGTCGGACCTCACCATCTACGTGATCGACGTGGCCGCCGGCGAGAAGATCCCGCGCAAGGGCGGCCCCGGCATCACCAAGAGCGACCTGTTCGTCATCAACAAGACCGACCTGGCCCCCTACGTGGGCGCAGACCTCGGCGTGATGAAGGCCGACACCCAGCGCATGCGCGGCATCCGGCCCTTTGTGATGACCAACCTGAAAACCAACGCGGGCCTGGATGAGGTCATCGCCTTTATCGTGCAAAAAGGGATGCTCCCCACGCACGGGTGAGCCTCTCTTACGGACGGTGCACAGACCGCCACTCACGCGCCATTTCTTGAGCCTCGGCGATTTGTTTGGGGCTGGCGACAGCCTCAAGCTGACGCAGATTTTGATCACCCAGGTGGGGATCGATGGCCTTGGCAAGGTTGAACCACTTCATCGCCTGCACATCGTCCCGCGGCGCGCCCTGCCCGCGATTGAACATGAGGCCAAGGGCGTACTGCGCCTGGGCAACCCCCTGGGCCGCCGCCTGGGCAATCCAGTGCATCGCCTGGGCGAAGTCCTGCGACACGCCATGCCCCTCGTGGAACATCCGGCCTAGGCTGTATTGCGCTGGCGCATAACCTTGATCTGCGGCCAGGCGGTACCAATGCACAGCGCGTGAATAGTTGATCTCAACGCCATGCCCCTGGTCATACATGCTGCCCATCCCGGCTTGCGCCATGGCCAACCCTTGCCTGGCCGCCGCGCGAAACCAATACACCGCCAGCGCGGAGTCCTGCGGCACACCTCGGCCCCGGTCATAAGCCACGCCAAGGTTGTATTGGCCCAATGCATCGCCTTGATCAGCGGCCCGGCGAAACCACTGCACCGCCTTGGCAGCGTCCTGCACGACACCTTGTCCTGTCAGGTACTTGACCCCTATCTCGGTTTGATAGTTGGCATAGGCAATTGGACTCACCGTTTTTTGATCAAAAGCCGTCATGTTGAGCCTGGCGCCCAGGTTCCTCCACTGAATACGATGCCAACGCAGCCGCATGGCAGCCGCCGGATCACTATCGTATCCGCTGCGTATGATCTTGAACTCGAAAATTAAAAAACCTCAAGTAGATCAACTACTTGAGGTTTCAATTTGGCGGAAGCGGTGAGATTCGAACTCACGGACCCTTGCGGGTCGCCGGTTTTCAAGACCGGTGCAATCGACCACTCTGCCACGCTTCCATCGGCGTCGGATTCTACCCCGGCAGGAACAGCGACTGCAGGTCGCTCAGGAAGTCGAACCCCTGCACCGTCGGCCGCACGTGGGTGAAGTCCCGCGTGATCAGCCCCTTGCGTTCGGCGGCTTCCAGCCCGGCCCGGATGGCGGTGATGGGCAACCCCGTGCGCGCGGTGAAATCCTGCAGCGCAAAGCCCTCTTTCAACCGCAGCGCGTTGAGCATGAACTCGAACGGCAGATCGGCGCGGGCCACTTCGTCGTCCTGCGCCACGGCCTGCCCGGCGAGCGCGTGGTCCATGTAGCCACGCGGTTCGCGCCAGCGCACCTGGCGCACCACGCGGTGGGCGAAGCTGAGCTTGCTGTGCGCCCCGGCACCAATGCCCAGGTAGTCGCCAAACTGCCAGTAGTTCAGGTTGTGCCAGCAGCGGTGGCCCGCCCTGGCGTAGGCCGAGACTTCATAGCGTTCCAGCCCGGCTGTGCCGGTCAGTTCGGTGAGGCGGTCGAGCATGGTGTAGGCCATGTCGTCCTCGGGCACCACCGGCGGGAACTTGGCGAACACGGTGTTCGGCTCGATCGTCAGGTGGTAGATGGAAATGTGCGGCGGCGCGAGCGCCAGCGCGGTGTGCACGTCCTCGTCGAGCTGGGCCAGCGTCTGCCCGGGCAGCGCGTACATCAGGTCGAGGTTGAAGGTGTCGAAGGCTTGCGACGCTTCCTCCACGGCGGCCAGGGCCTGCGCGCGGTCGTGCACGCGGCCCAGCGCCTTGAGGTGCGCGTCGTTGAAGCTTTGCACCCCCACCGACAGCCGCGTGACACCGGCGCCGCGAAACGCCTTGAAACGGTCTTTCTCGAAAGTGCCGGGGTTGGCTTCGAGCGTGATCTCGCACTCGGGCTCCAGCCGCAGCCGGGCGCGGATATCGCCCAGCAGCCGGTCGATGGCTTCCGGCGAAAACAGGCTGGGTGTGCCGCCGCCGATGAAGATGCTGTGCACGGTGCGGCCCCAGACCAGCGGCAGGCTGGCTTCGAGGTCGGCCATCAAGGCGTCGATGTAGCGTCGCTCGGGCAACGCTCCCTCGGCGCCTCCCGCGCGAAACTCGTGCGAATTGAAGTCGCAATAAGGGCACTTCTTCAGGCACCAGGGCAGGTGCACATAAAGCGACAAGGGCGGCAGCGCGGCAAGCTGCAACGTGCCGGGCCGCATGTAGTGCTGGATGTCTTTCATCGGCGATGCGGCGACCGCCTGCGCCACGGGAATGATCGGCTTCATGGGCGTCGGCGGGTTCGGGTGCATCGCCTCTGGTTCACAGCCAGCGCTCGCGGATCAGTTCCAGCATCGCGCGGGCGGCCTTGCCGCGGTGACTGTGGGCGTTCTTCACCTCCACGGGCAGCTGCGCAAAGGTCTTGCCGAACTCGGGGATGAACATCACCGGGTCGAAGCCGAACCCGTTCGTGCCCACCGGCGTGCGGGCGATCTCGCCAACCACGCGGCCGACGGCGATCAGCGGTTCTGGATCATCGGCGCTGCGCACGGCCACCAGTGTGCTGACCATTGCGGCGCGCCGGTTGGCCATGCCCTGCATCTGCTCCAGCAAGGCGCGCACGTTGTTGTCGTCGCCTTTTTCGTAGCCGAACTGCGTGGCGTAGTAGGCGGTGTCCACGCCGGGCAGGCCGCCAAAGGCATCCACGCACAGACCGGCATCGTCGGCCAGCGCGGGCAAGCCGCTCTCGCGGGCGGCGTGGCGGGCCTTGGTCAGCGCGTTTTCCACGAAGGTGCGAAAGGGCTCTTCGGCCTCCGGGATGCCCAGGTCGGCCTGCCGCACCAGTTCAAGGTTCAGCGGGGCCAGCATGGCCTGCAGCTCGGCCAGCTTGCCCCGGTTGTTGGAGGCGAGAACGATTTTCATAGGACGTTGGGGCTCATCCAGCCGTGAGTCAGTCAGGGGGGCCTTATTTTGCGAGCGATTCGCCTTGCAGGACGACGAGGTCACGAATGCCCTTTTCGGCCAGCGCCAGCAGCGCGTCCATCTCCTTGCGCGAGAACGCCGCGCCTTCGGCTGTGCCCTGCACTTCCACGAAGTTGCCGGCGCCGGTCATGACCACGTTCATGTCGGTGTCGCAGGCGACGTCTTCGGTGTACTCCAAGTCCAGCAGCGGCGTGCCCTCCACGATGCCGACCGAGATGGCGGCCACGTGATCGGTGATGGGCGATTCCGCCAGCTTGCCTTGGGCGAGCAATTTGTCCACGGCGTCCCGGGCCGCGACAAAGGCCCCGGTGATGGCCGCCGTGCGCGTGCCGCCATCGGCCTGGATCACATCGCAGTCAAGGTGGATGGTGCGTTCGCCGAGCTTTTTCAGGTCGAACACCGCGCGCATGGAGCGCCCGATCAAACGCTGGATTTCCTGCGTGCGGCCGCTTTGCTTGCCCTTGGCGGCTTCGCGGTCGCCCCGGGTGTGCGTGGCGCGGGGCAGCATGCCGTATTCGGCCGTCACCCAGCCTTCGCCGCTGCCGCGCTTGTGCGGCGGCACCTTGTCTTCCACGGAGGCGGTGCACAGCACGCGCGTGTGGCCGAACTCGATCAGTACCGAGCCTTCGGCGTGAATGGTGTAGCCGCGGGTAATGCGCACCGGGCGCAATTCGTCTGCGGCGCGGCCGCCGCTTCGTGCAAATTCAGTCATGTTTCAGGCAGTCAGGGAAAAGAATCGGCACGCCGGTGTGGCGGCCGGGGTTGTCGCAGGATCAGGTCTTGCGGGCGGCCGATCGCCGGATGGCTTCATTGATTTCGGCGATCGAGCGCTCGATGGCCTCGTCGTCAAGCTCCTCGACCAGTGTATCGAGCACGCCGGCCTGAATGGTCGAGGCAAACACGCCGTCGCTGATGCTGTCGGTCGAAATGCCGCGGGTCGACTCAAACGAGTTGGGAGTTTCCCATTCCATGGCCAGCACGGTGACGTTGTCGCTGCGCGGGCCGCCCTTGCGCAAGGCCTTTTCCACGAGATCAGGCACGGCCTCGGACACGGACAGGTTCCCCAGCTGGTAGACGATTTCGGCTTCGTCCAACGTGCCCCAAAGCCCATCCGAGCACAGCAGGATCTTGTCGCCCTGCTTCAGTGCCACCGGCCCGGTGACATCAAACACGGGACGGGTGGGCGACCCCAGGCAGGTAAAGAGGATGTTGCGGTTGATCCGCCCCATCTGGGCCACACCAGGCATCTGGTGTTCGATATAGGAGTGGTCCCGCGTGCGGGTCAGCAGCGCGCCATCGCGCACCACGTACAGGCGGGAGTCACCGCAGTGAATCCAGGTCGCGCAGCCATCCTGCACCACGGCCACGACCAGCGTGGTCCGGGGCGTGTCGAGCATGCCCTTGTCGCTGGCATAGCGAATGATCTGGTGGTGCGCGGCCATCAGGCTGGCCGTCAGAAACCCGGGCACGTCCTTGACAGACGCCCGGGCCTCCCGCTGGAACAGCGCGGAAACGGTCTGCAAGGCCAGCTGGGCCGCAACCTCACCCTCCGGGTGGCCCCCCATGCCGTCGGCGAGCACGAACAAGCCCGAATCCCGCGTGTAGCAATAGCCCATGCGGTCTTCGTTTTTTTCGCGTCCGCCCTTGCGGCTGACCTGGAAGACAGAAAATTTCATTTCATCTTGGTCGCGAAACCAGTGCCTTTGCGGAGATTTTTCTTGGTGTCGGTGAGCATGGTGTCGAACTGCAACCGGACCTTTTCGCTGACAGTCAGCTTGGTGTAGCGCCGCTCGCCCTCCCGGCTGAGTTCCTTCTGCAGCGCGAATACCGATTGCGGACGCGAAAGCGGGTCCAGCGACATGCACCACTCGACCACCTCGATCAGGTTGTCGGAATACACCCCGCGCAGCCTCGACAGGGACAGCGACAGGCGGTCCTTTTCCAGGCGCTGGGGGGCGTCGTTGGGCGGGTAACCCTGCATGCAAGCGTAAATGCACGCGCCGATGGCATAGATGTCCGTCCAGGGGCCCATGGAGGAGTCGCGGCGGTACATCTCGGGCGCGGCGAACCCGGGCGTGTACATCGGGCGAATGAAGTTGCCTTCCTTGCTCAGCACCTCGCGCGCCGCGCCAAAGTCGATCATGACGGCACGGTTGTCATCGGTGATGAAAACGTTCGCGGGTTTGATGTCCAGATGCAGCATCTTGTGCTGGTGCACGATGCGCAGGCCGCGCAGAACCTCGTCGAACAGCGACCGGATCGTCGATTCGCGGAACACCTTTTGCGTCTTGAGTTCGCGCGCGGTGATGATGAAATCCTGCAGGGTCCCGCCCTCCAGGTAGTTCATCACCATGTAGACCGTTTCGTTCTCGCGAAAGAAGTTCAGCACGCTCACGACCGAAGGATGCGAAATCTGGGCAAGCGCGCGACCTTCCTCAAAAAAGCTTTTGAGACCGAGGCGGTACAGGGACAATTTTTCAGGCTGGACCTGCGGCAGGACCTCGCCCGGAGGCCGGTTCGCCAGCGAGGAAGGCAGGTATTCCTTGACCGCGACCTGCTGCCCTTCGTTGTCCACCGCCAGATAAACGACGCCAAACCCGCCTGCCGCCAGCTTGCGGACCACGCGATACCCGCCGATGACCGTGTCGGGTGGCAGCGGGGCAGGTTTGACCTTTGACATAATTTGGGGCGGGTTGACCACAGGCGATGACTTGAGTTCCCGCATTGATCCAGCAACCTCCACGCATCACCACTCACAGGGAACCTCCATGCCAGTTTACAGCATGACCGGCTATGCCGGCGTCCAGCAAAGCAGCGCCGACAACGCGGCCGGACCCGAGTCCCGGGCCTTGCCGGCCTGCCGGCTCGGGCTGGAGATCCGTTCCGTCAACAGCCGTTTTCTGGATCTGAGCTTCCGCCTTTCCGATGAACTGCGCCAGCATGAGCCCGCACTGCGGGAGCTGCTCACCCAACAGTTGAAGCGGGGCAAGGTCGAAGTAAGGGCCGGCATTGAAACGGCGGGCGCCTCATCCCTGCCCGAGCCCTCGCCGCGCATGCTGCAGCGCCTCAATGCCCTGCAGGACAACGTGCGCGCCTGGCTGCCCGATGCCAGGACCCTGAGCGTGGCCGACGTGATCCGCCTGTCCGCCGTGGAAGGCAACACCGCCGAGCTGGGCAAGGAGCTTTTGCCGCTCGCCACACGGGCCGTCGCGGCGCTGCTGGAAGCCCGGGAACGCGAAGGCGCCCGTCTGGCGGCCATGCTGCTGGACCGGCTCTCGCAACTGCAGCAGCTCGCTCGCCAGGCCGCTCCGCTGATCCCCCAGCTTGTGGAGCAGCAACGCAACCGCTTCCTGGAGCGCTGGAAGGAAGCTATGGCCCTCGCCGACGGCGCGGCATTGCCCGAAGCGGCGCAGGATCGTGCGCTGACCGAAGCCACCGCTTTCGCCATCCGCATCGATGTGGCGGAGGAACTGACCCGCCTGGATTCCCACCTGGCCGAAATCGGACGCCTCGTCACCAAAGGCGGTGAAATCGGCAAACGGCTTGACTTCCTGATCCAGGAACTGCACCGCGAAGCCAACACCATGGGCTCCAAATCCGCCGCGCTGGAGCTGACGCGCATTTCGGTGGACATGAAAGTGCTCATCGAGCAAATGCGCGAGCAGGTGCAGAACATCGAATGACGCTACACTATTAATAGCAATTAACCCAATATCCTCATGGATTACCCAGGAAATTTATTTGTTGTCGCGGCCCCGAGCGGAGCCGGAAAATCAAGCCTGGTCAAGGCGCTGATGGAGCTTGATTCGCGGGTGCAGCCCTCGGTCTCGCACACCACACGCCCGCCACGCGGCCAGGAAAAGCACGGGCGGGAGTATTTCTTCGTTTCGCAGCAGGAATTCGACGCCATGGTGCTGGGCGACGCCTTTCTGGAATGGGCGCATGTCCACGGCCAGCGCTATGGCACCTCCAAAAAGGCGATCGAGGACCGGATTGCCATGGGCGCCGATGTGATCCTGGAGATCGATTTTCAGGGCGCCATCCAGATCAAGAAGATTTTCGCCAACGCGGTGCTGATTTTCATCCTGCCGCCGAGCTGGGAAGAACTGCGTTCCCGGCTGGAACGCCGGGGCGAAGACTCTGCCGAGGTCATTGAACTTCGGCTGCGCAACGCGGCGCTGGAGCTGACGCAAGCGCGGGAATTCGACTTCGTTATAATCAACGAGTTATTTGAACGGGCCCTGTTCGACCTCAAAGCGATCGTTCACGCCCAGCGGCTCAAGTACACGGCGCAGCGCCGTGCCCGTGCCGACACTTTCAAAGCCCTCAATATCGCCTAGTTACCTGGAGACCTTCATGGCCCGTATCACCGTTGAAGACTGCCTGCAGCAAATTCCCAACCGCTTTCAACTGGTTCTGGCGGCCACGTACCGTGCCCGCATGCTGAGCCAGGGCCATGCCCCCAAGATCGAGAGCCGCAACAAGCCGGCCGTGACCGCACTGCGGGAAATCGCCGCCGGAAAAATCGGACTGGAGATGCTCAAGAAGGTCCCGGGCTGAATCCCGACAGGTTTTCCTCCCTCGAAAAAGCACCGGAATCCGGTGCTTTTTTCTTGGGTGCTGCCTCGCGCCCGGCTCCACGCTACATTTGAGGCATGAGCGCGGTCATTCCCCCCACATCTGCACCCCCGCTGGGCAGCCGCAAACAAGAAGGCAGTCCAGCCGCGGCGGCCAATGCGGCTGCCGCCAGCTTTGCCGCACTGACGGCCCGCCTCGACTACCTCGAAGCCGGCGATATTGAGCTGGTGCGCCGCGCCTACCGGTTTGCGGACGAAGCCCACCTGGGCCAGATGCGCAACAGCGGCGAGCCTTACATCACCCACCCGATTGCCGTCGCAGTCCAGTGCACCGAATGGAAGCTGGATGCGCAGGCGCTCATGGCCGCGCTGCTCCATGACGCCATTGAAGACTGCGGTGTCACCAAGATTGACCTGATCGAGCGTTTTGGTGCGCCGGTGGCTGAACTGGTGGACGGCCTCACCAAACTCGAAAAGCTGCAATTCCACACCCGCGAGGAAAATCAGGCCGAGTCGTTCCGCAAGATGTTGCTGGCGATGGCGCGCGATGTGCGGGTGATCCTGATCAAGCTGGCCGATCGCACCCACAACATGCGCACCATGGCGGACATGCCGCGCGCGAAATGGGCCCGCATTTCAGCCGAAACCCTGGAGATCTACGCCCCCATCGCGCACCGGCTGGGCCTGAACCAGACCTACCGGGAACTGCAGGACCTGTCCTTCCGCTACCTGCGGCCCTGGCGCTATGCGGTGTTGTCAAAGGCCGTGACCCGGGCCCGCAACCGGCGGCGCGACCTGATCCAGAAGGTCCAGCGCGAAGTGGAAGCGGCTTTTGCCGAAATTGGCATGAAGGTGCGCATCGCCGGCCGCGAAAAGACGCTCTTTTCGATTTACCGGAAGATGGACGAGAAGCACCTGAGTTTCGCGCAGGTCACCGACATCTACGGTTTTCGGGTCATCGTTCCCACGGTGACGGATTGCTACACGGCCATGGGTGTTCTGCACCAGATGTACAAGCCGGTACCGGGAAAGTTCAAGGACTACATTGCCATTGCCAAGCTCAATGGCTACCAGTCGCTCCACACCACGCTGGTGGGCCCCTCGGGTGTGAACGTTGAATTCCAGATGCGCACCGAAGCCATGCACGTCGTGGCCGAATCCGGCGTGGCGGCGCACTGGCTGTACAAGGCCAGCGACCCGAACAGCCCGACCGCCAGCCGCCTCGGTGCCAAGTGGCTGCAATCGCTGCTCGACATCCAGGATGAAACCCGGGATGCGGCCGAGTTCTGGGATCACGTCAAGGTCGACCTCTTCCCCGATGCCGTGTACGTGTTCACACCAAAGAGCCAGATCATGGCCTTGCCGCGCGGGGCCACGGTGGTGGATTTTGCCTATGCCATCCACAGCAACGTCGGTGATCACACGGCCGCCGCCAAGATCAATGGCGAGCAGGTGCCCCTGCGAACCGAGCTGAAAAATGGCGATGTGGTGGAAATCATCACCGCGCCGATTTCAACGCCCAATCCCGCCTGGCTGGGGTTTGTGCGAACCGGTCGTGCCCGCTCCAAGATTCGTCACCATCTCAAGACGCTGGAGCTGACCGAATCGCAAGGCCTGGGCGAAAAACTGCTGGCCCAGGCGCTTCGCGCGGAAGGCATGGAAAAGCTCCCGGAAGACGATATGGTCTACCAGGCGGTTTGGGAAAAACTGCTGCGCTTTACCGGCAACCGGAACCGGGCCGAACTGCTGATGGACATCGGTCTGGGCAAACGCATTGCGACGATCGTGGCAAAGCGTTTGATGACCTTGCTGGCGGAGCGCGGCGAAAGGCCCGACGCCTTGCTCATGACACGTGAGCGCTACACGGCCCACGAAACCGTCTCGCAAGGTGCCGTGACGCTCGACGGCACCGAGAACGCGTCGGTCAAATACGCGCTGTGCTGCAGACCGGTTCCCGGCGACAGCATCGTGGGCTATCTCGGACGCGGCGAAGGCCTGGTGGTTCATCTCGCCGACTGTGCGGTTGCCAAACGCCTCCAGCACAAGGACGCGGAGCGGTTCATCCGTGTCGAATGGGCCGATGAACCCGTGCGGTCATTTGAAACGGGCATCATCGTCACCGTCACGAATGGCAAGGGCGTGCTCGCGCGGGTCGCCTCCGCGCTGGCCACGGCAGAAGCAGACATCACACACGTGGACATGGGCGAAGAAGCCGCCCAGGATGCAACCGACCTGCGTTTTGTGATCGCCGTGCGGGATTACGCACACCTGGACGCGGTATTGCGCACGCTCAAGCGAACCGCCTCGGTCTTGAAAGCCAGCCGGATACAGCCGTCGGCCTGAACTTAGTCCGTGGCCGCCACCGCCGCCGGATAACGCACCGCCAGCACCTCGATCTCCTGCACGCCGGCCGGCGTCACCAGCTTGAGGACATCGCCGGTTCTGGCCTTGAGCAGCGTGCGCGCGATCGGCGAGACCCAGCTAACCTCGCCGTGGGCGCTGTCAGCCTCGTCGATGCCCAGAATCGTCACCGTCCGCTCCGTGCCCACTTCATCCACGTACGTGACGGCCGCCCCGAAAAAGACCTGGTCATTGCCGTGGTGCAGCGACGGGTCCGTGACTTCGGCGATTTCAAGGCGCTTGGTCAGAAACCGGATGCGCCGGTCGATTTCGCGCAAGCGCTTCTTGCCGTAGAGGTAGTCACCGTTCTCCGAGCGGTCGCCATTGCTGGCCGCCCAGTGGACGATATCCACCACCTTGGGGCGCTCGTTGTCGATCAGATCAAGCAATTCGCCGCGCAGGCGCGCGTAGCCGACGGGCGTGATGTAGTTGCGCGTGCCGGCGGGCAACGACGGCAGCGCGACATCGTCATCCTCGTCCGTTTCGGTTTCCCGGGTAAACGCCTTGCTCACGACGACCTCCGCAACACTGACAATATGAGCCCAAACGAAAAACCCCTAGAACATCACTGTTCTAGGGGTTGTCGTTTTGGTGCGGCTGGCAGGAATCGAACCCACGACCCCTTGGTTCGTAGCCAAGTACTCTATCCAGCTGAGCTACAGCCGCCAAGCTTTGAATTATAGCATCAAAATTTGCGATTTGCTCAAAGACGAAGTCATTTTCCCGGTCAGGCTTCCCGATCCTTCAAGCGCGCAGGATCGCAACATTCGCCACCGCACCGCGGGTTCCGCAGTCCGCTCCCGAACGCCGCGCGCGTGGTATCAGGCGGATTCATGAAACAGGCGACCCCAGCCTTTGAGTTCCCGCGGGTCGACACCGATGGTCTTGAGCGCCTTCCAGACCACGGTGGCCACCGAGTCGTAGATGGGAATACCGAGTTCGCCCTCCATCTCCTCCACCAGCTGAGCGCCATGCAGATTGGTGCACATGATGGTCATGGCTTCCGGTCGCGCCCGGGCCACCTCGCGGAGCATGCGCCGCAGCGTCTCCGGCGCAACCTCGCTGAAAGAGAAATTCACCGAGAGATCCAGATGCTGCTCGGCCACACATTCGATGCCGAGGCGCGCATAGTTGGCGACGATGCGCTCCTGCACGTCCGCCACATAGGGCGAGACCAGGCCCAACGTGCGCGCGCCCTGCGCGGCAAGCAGTTCATTGAGCGCCAGCACCGAGGTGGTGGCCGGGATGCCGGTCGCCTCGGTAATGCGCGCGCACAGCGCCTGGTCCTTCTCGAAACCGAGCCAGCTGGCGGACGTGCCGCTCCAGCAGATGACGTCCACACGGGCATCGGCCAGCAGGCGCGCCGCATCAAGAATCTTGCGATCGTCGAACTGGTTCAGCGACTGGTCGCGCATCGAGATCTCGGTCACCGTAAAGCGCGAGAAGTGCGCCGAGACGCCCGGCAGGCTGCTCACCATGGCGCTGGTCAGCGGTTCCAGCGCGGTGTTGGAAGACGGCGTCAGCACGCCGATGAGTTTGCGTTGTGTCATGGTGGATCTCAGGCGGTTTGGTGCTTGGCCAAATGCTTTTTGGGGACGAACCAGAGAATCAGCACAACGGCCAGCAGTTCGATCCCGGCAATGGCGAACAGGCCCGGCGTCAGGGCGCCGGTGGCGGCCTTGACGGCCGACAGCATGAAGGGCGAACCAAAACCGGCCAGGTTGGCGATCGAGTTGATCAGGGCAATCCCGACCGCGGCGGCGGCACCGGTCAGCAAGCGGTTCGGCATTTGCCAGAACACCGGAAAGGCGCTGCTGGTGCCGACCACGGCGATCACCAGACCGGTCAGCACCAGGGCCGGGCTGCGACCCAGCGAGAGGGCCACGATCAGCAGGCCGATCACGCCGAGCAGGACGGCGCCAGCGCAGTGCCAGCGCACTTCTTGCCGGCGATCGGAGTGCGAACCGTTGAGAATCTGCGCCCCGGCGCCGAGCAGGAAGGCGCCCGACATGATCCAGCCAATGGTCGCCGGATTGGTGAAGCCCAGTTCCTTGACGATGCTCGGGCCGTAGAAGTTCAGCGTGGCGTTGGCCGCCACGATGCAGAAGTAGATGACCACAAACAGCCACAGCCGCGCGTCCTTGAGCGCCGCCAGAATGCTGTGCTCGCGCTGGCCCAGCGCCTTGTGGTCGCGCTCGAGTTCTGCAGAGACAAGCTGCTTTTCACGCGCCGTCAGCCAGTGCGCGTCTTTGGGATGGTCGGTCAGGAAGAAGTAGGTGGCAATGCCCGCCAGGATGGTGGGCGTGCCCTCGATCAAGAACACCCACTGCCAGCTCGACAGACCGCCCACGCCGCCCATCAGGTTGAGAATGTTGCCGGCCAGCGGGCCGCCCACGACACTCGACAGGGCCGAGGCGGCCGTGATCAGGCTGAACACCTTGGCTCGCCGGTCGCTCGGGTACCAGTAGGTCAGGTAGACGATCACGCCCGGCAGGAAGCCGGCTTCGAAGGCCCCCATGATGAAGCGCAGCACATAAAACATTTCTGGCGTCTTGGCGAACATCATCGCCACACAGGTCGTGCCCCAGCCCAGGGTGATGCGCATCAGGGTTTTCTTGGCCCCGATCTTCTGCAGCATCAGGTTGCTGGGAATTTCAAAGAAGAAATAGCCGATGAAAAAAATGCCGGCCCCCAGGCCGTAGACCGACTCGCTCCACTTGAGTTCGTCCAGCATGGTGAGCTTGACGTAGCCCACATTGACCCGGTCGATCCAGGCCAGCAGCCAGAGAAAAGCCAGGAAGGGAATCAGTCGCCAGGTGACCTTGCGGTAGGTCAGGTCGATCTCGCTGGCGCTTTCGGATGCGGGAGCCGCCCCGGCCGCAATGGCGCTTGTGGTGGTCATGGTAAATGCCTCAATCTATGGATATTGCAGTCCCGGGACACCTGCTGCTGCGCACAAGGCATCCCGGCCCGGTCTGCGGTCATGAAAGGGCTGACAAGTCCAACACAGCACCCCGTGACCTTGTCGCAGGAAGAGGTGCATGGCAGCGAAATGCCATAGCGGCCAAGCCGCAGCCCTTCATGACGACATGACTGCAGTATAGAAATTTGCTGACACTTACGTCAACATCGATGTTGACAATGTTTGCAGGTACTTTCCCTAATACCGACCCGCGCGACTCAGAGTCCCAACACGGCTTCCAGGTCCACCTCATCCGTCGAACTGTCCAGCTTGAGGCTGTTTTCGATGTGATCGAGGTGCGCCAGCATCAGCTGCTCGGCGCGCGGCGCGTCGCGTTTCGCAATCGCATCGATGATGGCGGAGTGTTCGTCGGCGCGACAACTGGAGGCCGTCGGCGCGTCGTACAGGACGATGATCAGGCAGGTCAGCATCGACAGCTCGCGGATGCTGCGCGCCAGCGCCGTGTTGCCGGCCAGCACGCCAATCAGCTGGTGAAACTCGCCGGAGAGCCGCACCACCGCATGTTTGTCGTCACGCCGGCGGGCATCGAGTTCCAGCTCCTGATGCTGGCGCAGGCGCGCCACCTTTTCAGACGTCAGCGTGTGAATCAGGCGGCGCAGCAGGGCGGGTTCGATCAACCTGCGCGCCTCGAAGACATCAATCGCCTGCTCCGGTGTCGGCTTGGCAACAAAGGCGCCGCGCTGCGGGAACAGATTGACGATCTGCTCATGCGCCAGCCGGGCCAGCACTTCGCGGATGCGCGCCCGGCTCACGCCGAAGATATTCGCCAGACGGTCTTCCCCAAGCTTGGTGCCTGGATGCAAGCGGTGCTCGACGATGGCACCGTAGATTTTTTCGTAGATCTCGTCGTTCGCCGTTTCTCGCTCAAGACGAACCTCGGGAGGTGTTTTACGCGCAGTAGGGGGCATAGCTGACGGTTTGGGTTGTGGCAAAACATCCATGGACACCAGAACGGCTGCCGCCGCAGCGGCACACCGGCTCGCCGTCGCAGTGGCCGGTCATTCTAACCAGCCGTCCTGGCGCCGGGCATTGCCACAGGCATATCCCGCCTGGATCTCCGAAACTATCGACACAATTGTCAACATTAGTGTAAACACTAATTTTCAACAATCAATGTTGGCATACATTAAAACAATACAGCAGCAGACGTCGATGCAACAAGGGCTGAATTTGCACAGAGGTCTGCTTTCGAGATGCGCATCCCATGTCGCCAACTTAAGTCCTCAACTATTTTGTCAACAACCATGTCTTCATACAAAACGACAATGATCTTCCAACCTGGTTCACAAAGGTGTCGCTCATGAGCACGCCCGCGTTTGACCTGGTGATCCGCAACGCCCTGGTGGCGACGGCCAGCGACACTTTTGGCGCTGACATCGGCATCCGTGCCGGTCGCATCGTGCAGCTCGGCGCCGCGCTGGCGGCCGGCGCGCGCGAAATCGATGCCGCCGGCCGCGTCGTGACGCCTGGTGGCGTGGACGCCCATTGCCACCTGGACCAGCCGATGGCGCCGCCAGCGCGCATGGCCGACGACTTCGACAGCGGCACACGCGCCGCGGCCTGCGGCGGCACCACCACGGTGATCCCGTTCGCGGCCCAGGAAAAAGGCCAGTCGCTGCGCGCGGCCGTGGCCGACTACCACCGCCGCGCCGAAGGCCGCGCCCATGTGGACTACGCTTTTCACCTGATCGTGAGCGACCCCACCCCGCAGGTGCTGCAGCAGGAACTGCCGGCGCTGATTGCCGAGGGCTACACCTCGTTCAAGATCTACATGACCTACGACGACCTCAAGCTCGACGACGGCCAGATGCTGGAAGTGTTCGATGTCGCGCGGCAGCATGGCGCCATGGCGATGGTCCATGCGGAAAACGCCGACTGCATCGAATGGCTGACCAAAAAGCTCGAAGCCGCCGGCCGCACCGCGCCGCGCTTTCATGCCCACAGCCGCCCGATGCTGGTCGAACGCGAGGCCACGCAGCGCGCCATCGCGCTGGCCGAGCTGGTCGACGTGCCCATCCTGATCGTGCATGTCTCCGGGCGCGAGGCGGTCGAGCAGATCCGCTGGGCGCGCAGCCATGGCCTCAATGTGTTCGCGGAAACCTGCCCGCAGTACCTGTTTCTCAGCGCGGAGGACCTTGGCATCGACAACAGCTACATGGGTGCGCGCTGCGTCTGCAGCCCGCCACCGCGCGACAAACGCAACCAGGAAGTGATCTGGCGCGGTCTGGCCGACGGCCTGTTCACGGTGTTCTCCTCCGACCACGCGCCGTTCAACTTCGATTCGCCCGAGGGCAAGAAGCCGGGCGGAGAAGAGGTGGCATTCCGCCATATTCCCAACGGCATCCCGGGCATCGAGACCCGCATGCCGCTGCTCTACTCCGAAGGGGTGCTGGGCGGGCGCATCACGCTGAACCGCTTTGTCGAACTCACCGCCACCAATCCGGCCAAGGCCTACGGCCTGCATCCGCGCAAGGGCACGATTGCCGTCGGTGCCGATGCCGACCTCGTGATCTGGGACGAGCGCGAACTGACCCTGCGCAACACACAGCTGCACCACAACGTGGACTACACCCCCTACGAGGGCATGCAGCTCAACGCCTGGCCGGCGATCACGCTGGCGCGGGGCGAGGTGGTGTGGGATGGACGCGACTTTCATCCACGCCAGGGCCGGGGCCGCTTCCTGGCATGCGGTCTGCCCTCGCTGCTGCCGCGGCGCTCACGGAACGACAAGGAGTCCCATGCGAATCTTGCTGATTAACCCCAATATTTCCGTCAGCGTGTCGAATCTCATCCGTGCTGAAGCCCAACGCGCGGCCTCGCCCGGTACCCAGATCGAGGTCGTCACGGCCCCGCTCGGCGTGGCCTACATAGAGACGCGGTTCGAGTCGATCATCGGTGCCTACGCGGCGGCAACGCTGGCCGCTGAACACGAGGCGCAGCATGACGCGCTGATCATCGCGGCCTTTGGGGACCCGGGCATCCGCGGTATCCGCGAGGCCGTGAACGTTCCGGTGGTCGGGCTCACCGAAGCAGCACTCATGAGCGCGTGCCTGCTCGGCAGTCGTTTCTCGATCATCGCCATCTCGCGACGCATCACGGCCTGGTACCGCGAATGCGTGCAGGCCAACGGCCTCATCGACCGGCTTGCCAGCATCCGCTGCCTTGATCAGCCACTGCGCGATATCGGCGCGGTACAGGCCGATCACGAAACACGGTTGCGGGCGCTGTGCCAGCAAGCGGTGGAGGAAGACGGCGCCGACGTCATTGTGCTGGCCGGCGCACCGTTGGCCGGCATGGCCCGAACGATCCGGGAACACATTCCGGTCCCCCTCGTGGATGGGGTATCGAGCGCGGTTCGTCACGCCGAGACGCTGGCCGCTTTGGCACCGGGCCGGGCCCGCGCCGGCAGTTATGCGCCGCCGCCAGCCAAGGCGCACCAAGGCCTGCCCCCGGCTCTGCAGGCCCTGCTGGAGCGCGGACCCATCCACTAGCGTGATTTCGAATACAGACAGCAGCGCAACTTTTTTAACGGAATCCAAAGTGCGGCGCCCAGCCGACTGACAACAGGAGCCAGCGTTTATGAGCCATTTACAGAACACGGTCGCCAGCGTCACGCTGCAACACACCGCAGAAAAAGTCGAGGCGAACACAGCGCCCACCAAGGTGCGCTGGAAGATTTTCCTGATGATGCTGTTCCTGATCTCCATCAACTACATTGACCGCGCCTCCTTGTCCGTGGCCATGCCACTGATCGCGAAAGAGTTCGATATCGGCCCGGCGACCCAGGGGCTGCTGCTGAGCTCCTTCTTCTGGACCTACGCCTTCATGCAGATTCCGGGCGGCATGCTGGCCGACCGTTTCGGTCCTCGTGTCGTCATCGCCGGTGCCACCCTGGGCTGGGGCTTCTTCCAGGCGATCGCCGCCTTTTGCACCGGATGGGTGCCGCTCTTGCTGACCCGCCTGGGCCTCGGCGCCGCGGAAGCGCCGATCTACCCGGCCGGCGGCAAACTCAACGGCATCTGGATGACCCAGACCGAGCGTGGCCGGGGCGCAACCTTGCTTGACGGCGGCGCCCCACTGGGAGCCGCGCTGGGCGCGATCCTGATCTCGGCCCTGATCGCCGTGCTCGGTTCCTGGCGCCTGGCATTCGTGATTGCCGGCGTCGGTACAGTCCTCGCCGGCTTCTTCGCCTGGAGCTACATCCGCAACCACCCTCGCGAGCACGCTGGCGTGAATGACGCCGAGGCGAGTTATATCGAAGCCAGCCACGCCGCGGATGCCGCCAAGGAGTCGCCGGACGCCAGTGGCCGCGTGCTGGACTTCTTCCGATACCGCTCGGTGTGGGGCATGTTCTTCGGCTGGATGTGCTTCAACGCGCTGTTTTACGGCCTGCTGACCTGGATGCCGAATTATTTGTCCAAGGTGCACGGCTTCGACATCAAGCAGATGGGTGGCGCGGTGTTCATCATGTTCTTCTCGGGTTTTGTCGGCGAAATGGTGGGTGGCTGGCTGGCAGACAAATGGATGGCTGCCGGTGCCTCGCAGAGCCGCGTGTTGCGCACCCTGTTCGGCGTCTCTTCCATCATCGCCACGGTCTCGATCTACATGGTTGCGCAGATCAAAGACCCGGTTGCAGTCGTCGTGCTGCTGTCGGTGACCCTGTTCTTCCTGCGCTGGTGCGGCCTTTTCTGGTGTGTCCCGTCCATCCTGGGCACCCGCGCCCGGGTCGGCTTCCTCGGCGGCACCATGAATCTGGGCGGCAACGTCGCCGGCATCGGCGTGCCGATCGTCGTCGGTCTGATCGTTCAGGCGACGGGTTCCTATTTCATGGCCTTGATGTTGTTTGCGGCCGCAGGCGCCGGCCTCTTTGTCTGCTCCACGATGCTGATTGACTACAGCAAGAAATTGCCCGTTTAGGGGGCCATCGTCACCCGGCCCGCAACAACTTCTTGTCCACCTTGTTCGACGCATTCACCGGCAGCGCGTCCAGGAAACGCACCTGGCGCGGCACCTTGTAGTTGGCCATGTTCTCGCGCGCCCAGGCCACCAGCCCGGCGTCGGTGAGCGCGGCCCCGGCGCGCAGCACCACGCAGGCGCACCCCACTTCGCCCATGCGCTCGTCGGGCATGCCGATCACCGCCACCTGGGCAATGGCCGGGTGCGGACTGAGCAGGCGCTCGACCTCGGCCGGATAGACGTTGAATCCGCCGGTGATGAACATGTCCTTGAGCCGGTCGGTGATGCGCAGGTAGCCCCGCTCGTCCAGCACGCCGACGTCGCCGGTGTGCAGCCAGCCTTCGGCGTCGATCGCCTCACGCGTGGCGGCCTCGTCCTGAAAGTAGCCCTGCATCACGTGGTAGCCCCGCAGCAGCACCTCGCCGGGCTCGCCGGGCGCCACGCTGCGGCCCTGCCCGTCCACGCAGCGCACCTCGGTGCCAGGCAGCGCGCGGCCGCAGGTGGTGGCCACGGTTTCAGCGCTGTCGGACGGATCGCACAGCGTGGCGCAGCCGCCGCATTCGGTCAGGCCGTAGGCGGTCGTGACGTTGGCAATGCCCAGTTCCTCGCGCATGCGGCGGATCAGCACGGGCGGCACGGTGGCCGCGCCGGTCACCGCCGAGCGCAGCGACGACAGGTCGTGATCCTGGAGCCGCGGGTGCGCCAGCATGGTCAGGAACAGCGTTGGTGGCCCGGGCAGGAAGCTGATGCGGTCGCGCGAGATGCGGGTGAGTACGGCATCGGCATCAAACACCTGCTCCGGGTACACGGTCGCGCCACGGATGAAGGCCGCCACCCAGCCGGCCTTGTAGCCGAAGGTGTGGAAAAAGGGGTTGACGATCAGGTAGCGGTCGCCTTCGTTCAGGCCCACCACCTGCGACCACTCGCTGAAGGCGCGAATCGTCGGGCCGTGCGCCGCCATCACGCCCTTGGGCCGCCCCGTGGTGCCGGAGGTGAACATCAAGTCGGCCGTGCTGTCGGCGCGCAGCGCCTGTTCCCGCGCGTGCACGGCCTGCGGCGCCACCGCGCTGCCCGCGGCCAGGAAGTCGGCCCAGGGCAGGGTTCCGGGCCGGGCCGGGTCGGACCGGACGCCTTCGCGCAGCACCACGGTGTGCCGCAGCGCGGCCGGCCGCACCTCGTCCAGCAGCGCCGGGTAGTACTGGCCCAGGAAGTCGCCGACGCAAAACAGCACCGTAGCGCCACTGCGCGCCAGGATGTCGGCGGCCTCCGCGCCTTTCATCCGCGTGTTCAGCGGCACCAGCACCGCGCCAACCGCGTGGGTGCCGCAAGCGGCAAGAATCCACTCGTGCGAATTGGGCGCCCAGATGCCAACGCGGTCGCCCGCGGCCACGCCCAGCGCGATCAGCGCGCGCGCCACGGCCTGGCTGCGTTCCAGCAGCCCGGCGTAGGTGATCGTGACACCGCCATCGACGACCGCGGCACGCGGCCCGAAGCGCGTCGCCGCCTGGCGAATCAATGCCGGCAGCGTGGCCGGCAAGGCGGACGGCGCGTTCTCGGCGGCAACAACCTGCTTCGCCCGGACGGGCGATTCGGAAACTCGGTTCATGGGGTTCACTCCGGAAACTTGATGCGCAGGTGTGCGCTGGTGGGCACCGCCTGGCAGGCCAGCGTCCAGGACTTGGCCAGGTCTTTCTTGTCCAGCACCTCGTTGTGGCGCAGGTGCACGCTCCCCTCCTGCACCTGGCACATGCACGAGGCGCACATGCCGGCCTGGCAGGAATGGGGCACCGCAATGCCCGCGCGCAGCGCGGCCTCCAGCAACGTCTCGGAGCCACGGCAGCGCAGCTGATGCCGCTGGCCGTCCAGCTGCAGCTCGACCTCGGCCTCGTCCACCGCGTCGGGCGGTGGCGGTGCGGCCTGCGCAGCGGCCTGGGTTTCCTCGTCGGGCAGCGAGGCGAAACGCTCCACATGGATCTGCCCGGCCGCCATCTCGATGGCCTGCAGCGCCGCGACGGCCGCGTCCATGAACCGGCCGGGGCCGCAGATGAACGCTTGGGACGCGCGGTGGTGCCGTGCCAGTTCGGCCAGCTGCGCCACCGAGGGCACGCCCTGGACCGAGTCCAGCCAATGGATCACCTGCAGCCGGGTCGGATGGGCGGCGGCCAGCCCCTTGAGTTCCTCGCGGAAAATCACCGACCGCTCGTCGCGGTTCGCATAGAGCAGCGTGACGCGGCCCTCACCCTTCGCCAGCGCCGAGCGCAGGATCGAGAACACCGGCGTGATGCCGCTGCCCCCCGCCAGCAGCAGGAAGTCGCCCTCCAGCGTGCGCGGCGTAAAAACACCGGCCGGCGGCAGCAGCTCGATCAGGTCGCCTACCTTGACGTGGTCGCAGACCCAGTTCGAACCCCGGCCCTCGTTCACGCGCTTGACCGTCACGCGCGGCGCGTCGTCCACGCCGGGTGCGCTCGACATCGAATAGCAGCGCGGCAGGTGGCGGCCATTGACCGGCAGGCGCAGGGTCAGGAACTGGCCGGGCCGGTAGTGGAAGGCCTCGGCCAGCGCGGGCGGGATCTCGAACTCCAGCGATCTCGCGTCGTGGGTCTCGTCAACCACCGCGCGCACCCGCAGCGCGTGGTAGCGCGAGGGCATGGCGGACGTTTCGGCGCTCATGGTCAAAGCCCCATGCCCAGGATGGCACTGTCGGCGCGGATTTCGGCCCCGCTGATCGCCTGCGAGTCATCCGAGGCGAGGAACAGCAGAACCTGGGCAATGCGCTCGGGCAGCACAGCGCGGCCCCTGGGATTTTTCGTTGGGTCAAACAGCATGTGGCCGGCCGGCACACCGGGTGCGGAAGCCTGCATCATCGGCGTGTAGATGCCGTCCGGGTGCAGGGAGTTGACGCGGATCGCGAGGCCGTTCTTGCGGCAGTACAGGGCGGCTGAGCGCGTCAGCGCCGCCACCGCGGCCTTGGTGGCGCTGTAGCCGGCATAACCCTCGACCGGCAACCACGACGAGACCGAGGCCATGTTGACGATGCTGCCGCCGCGCCCCTTCATCGCCGCCACGCCCTGCTGGCAACCCAGGAAGCATGAGTCGGCATTGACCTGCATGAGCTGGCGAAATTGCGCCAGGGTCCCGGTCTCGATGTTGCCGGGCAGCAGGATGCCGGCGTTGTTGACCAGGATGTCGAGGGGCCCGAAACGCTGCTGCACCGCCCGGATCGCGGCGGTCCAGTCGGACTCGCTGCTCACGTCATGGCGCACGAAGATCGCCCGCTCGCCGCACTCGGCAGCCAGCCGTTCACCGGCCTCGGCGTTGATGTCGCTGATCGCCACGAAGGCGCCCTCCGCGAGCAACAACCGCACGGTTTCCAGGCCCACGCCGCTCGCCCCGCCAGTGACCAGCGCCACCTTGTCCTGCACACGTCCCATGACTTGATCCTTCATTCAATCGGTTGCGGCGGCACGCCCGGCGCGCCGACCGGAAAACACACAGTCGGCCAGCGACAGGCCGCTCACATACCGCGAGGACGGAATCCCGATCGCCGTGCGGCCGGCCGCGTACAGGCCGGGGATGCGCGCGCCGCCTTCGTCCTTCACCTGGCCGCTGGCCTCGTCCAGCACCAGCCCGCCCAGCGTCAGCACCGCCAGCGGAAAAGTCGGCACGCCGATCGAGATGTCCAGCGCGTAATAGGGGCCGCGCGGCATGGCGTGGCGCATGTCGGCCGACTTGCCCATCGGGTCCTCGCGCTCGCCGCGCGCGGCGGCGTTGGCCGCGTCCAGGCTGGCGCGCAGCCGGGCCGGGTCGGCGCCGATCTTCGCCGCCAGCGCCTCGGGCGTGGCGCCCTTCTTCGCGCTCAGCAGCATCATGGCCAGCGCCGGCAGCGCCTGGAAGGCCCAGAGTCCGCCGAACAGGCACTGGCGGATCGCCTGCCAGCGCAGCGCACTATCCAGCACCAGCCAGGCGCGGCCGCCCTGGTGCTCCACCATTTCATGGCCCAGCCTGGCGCCATAGACCTGCTCGTTGCAGAAACGCTCGCCCTGCGTGTTGACCACCAGGCCCTTGGGCCAGACCGCCGGCGGCGTGATGAAACGCCAGGCCGAGATGTTGGAGAGTGCCTGCGTCGCCGCGCCCACGCTCTGGCCCAGGCGCAGGCCGCTGCCATCGCAGCCGGCACCGCCGACCGGCCAGCCGCGCCGCGTGTGCGGCGCGTGCTGCTTGACGAGTTCGGGGTTGTAGATGAAGCCACCGGTGCTCAGCACCACGCCGCGCGCGGCGCGGATGTAGCGCGGCTGCGCGGCGGCCTGCTCGATCGCCGCCGCCTCGCGCCGGCAGGCTGCGGCCTTGCCCGCGCGGAAAGTGCGCCAGCGCGCCACCTGGCGGGTCAGCTCGGCATGGCGCGCGGTGCGTGCATCGCCGGGCGGCAGCTGCCAGACTTCCACGCCGAGGATGCGGCCGGGCTGGCCATCCGGCCCCCGCTCGCGCACCAGGCGGCGCACGCTGGCCTGCGTGACCGGCACCGCGCCGGCGCGCAGCGTGGCTTCGCGCAGCGCGGCATACAGGGTCGCGCCGGACTGGCCCTGGGCGACGGCGCGGTGGCCGCGCGGCGGTGGATCGCCGCGCCCGCCGCCCTGGCCACGGTAGGCCGGCACCAGTTCGTTGCCCGAGTAATAGAGGAACTTGCCGTCGGGCGGGTAGGAGGTCTTGTGGTCCGGCATGGTCGCGGCGAAGCGCGCGCCCTGGGCCTCCAGCCATTGCAGGTTGGCCGCGCTGTCATCGCAAAAGCGCTGGAGCGTCGCATCGCTGACCACGCCGTTCACCTCGTGGCGCAGGTACTCCGCCATGGCTTCTGGCGTGTCGCTGAAACCGGCCTGGCGCTGGTACGGCGTGCCGCCGCCGGCATAGACCACGCCGCCCGACAGCACGCTGGCGCCACCGCCGTCGAAACGGTCGATCACCCGCACCGAGGCCCCTGCCGCACGCGCCTCGATCGCCGCACAGGCGCCGGCAGCGCCCCAGCCGACCACGACGACATCGGCGGCTTCGCTCCAGCTCACTTCATCGGCGTGACCGACGTCCAGCGGGGCCTCGATCGGCGTGACCGTACTGAGCCGCTTCGCGGTGGGGGATTTCATCGCATCAGGCCTTCAAAAGATCGGTGCGCTGCAGCGCAATCGGCTTGCCGGCCAGATGGGCAATCGCGCGGTAGGCAAAGGTCATCGCCGGTCCCAGGGTCGAGCCCGCGCCCGGGTAGGCCGGGCCCATGACCGAGGCGCTGTTGTTGCCCACGCAGTACAGGCCTTCGATCACCTGGCCGGACTCGTCCAGCACACGGGCATCGCGGTCGGTCAAGAGGCCGCCCTTGGTGCCGATGTCGCCGGGGTGCAGCATCATGGCGTAGAACGGGCCTTTGGCAATCGGCGCCAGGTTGGGGTTGGGCTTGACATGAACATCGCCGTAGTAGCGGTCGAACACATTGCCGCCGCGGCCGAAATCCAGGTCCTCACCCGTGCGGGCGAACCCGCTCATGCGCGCGGCGCTGGCCACCAGGCCGGCCGGGTCCACACCGATCTGCGCGGCCAGCTGCTCCAGCGTGTCAGCCTTCCAATAGACCGTGTTGAGCCAGCTCTTGCGCAGCTTGCTGTCGGGCACCGCCGCCGACGGCATCAATGGGCCGATCGGGTACTTCGCGCGGAAATCGGCATCGAACACGATCCAGGCCGGAATCGCGCCCCCGGTCTTCTCGTGGTTGGCGAACATGGCCTGCTGGAATTCCGGGTAGGGGCCGGATTCGTTGAGGAAGCGCTCGCCACGCGCATTCACCACCATGCAGCCTGGCAGCGAGCGCTCGACAAACAGGGCACGGAACTTTTCCTCCTTGGGCACCGCCATCGTCGGCGCGCCCCAGGTGTGGGCCATCAGGTGCAGCGCGCCACCGGCGGCCGCGCCGGCACGGATCGCATCGCCCGTGTTGGCGGCCGGCGGCGTGGCGGTCCAGCCCGCATTCGTGGGTTTGGGCAGGTACTGCTCGCGCATCGCCTGGTTGCGTTCGAAGCCACCGGCGCCCAGCACCACGGCCTTGCGCGCCCGCAGTGTCAGTTCACGCCCCTCGCGCTGTACCACCACGCCGGTCACACGGCCGTCTTCATGAATCAGCGACTGCAGCGGGGTGTCCAGCCACAGCGGCACCTTGCGCTGGCGCAGCGCGGTGAACAGGCCGCCCATCAGCGCCTGGCCGCCCGTCAGCCGGCGGTCGCGCGGGGTCTTGCGGCGCCACGGGTAGTCCAGGAAATAGCGCGCCATGATCCACATCAGCACGAACTTCGACTTGCGCTCGCGCGCCAGCATGGAGCGCGCCTCGAACGCATTGATGTGCATGCGGCCGAAGATGAGCTGCCCCGGGTTGGTCGGGCGCAGCTGGCCCAGCGCCGCGGCGCCCAGCCTGGCCGCGTTGAAATCCCGCGGGTCCATCGTGCGGCCGCCAGGCAGCGCGCCCTCCACGCCCGGGTAGTAGTCCGAGTAATGCGGCATGCAGCGGTAGGGCACGCCGATCTGGCCCAGGTAGCGCGCCATCTGCCGCGCCGTTTCGACATAGGCCAGCACCCGGTCGTCGCTGGCCAGCCCCCTGGCGCAGGTCTTCACGTAGCGGAAGGCCACGTCGATGCTGTCACGCAGGCCCGCGCGTGGCATGTCGTGGTTGTCGGGAATCCAGATCCCGCCGCCGGAAATGGCCGAGGTGCCCCCGACCAGGCCGGTCTTCTCGATCACCAGGGCCTTCAGCCCCTCGTCGGCGGCGCGGATGGCCGCCAGCATGGCGCCCGCCCCCGAACCCACCACGATCACATCGAACTGCTGTTGTTCCACGTTGTTGTCTCTTCGGTGCTCAGATGTACGGATCGGCGTTGGGCAGGCCCAGCATCACGCCCCCATGGGCGCGCACATAGGCGTCGGTGTTGTTGGCAATGTGGCCACGGCCGGTCGCCATGTCGCGGTAGATGCGCTCGATCGGGTTGGTCTTGAAGGTACCCGAAGCGGCGCAGGCGCGCATCAGCTCGTTCACCCGCTCACCGCACAGCTTGGGCACCAGGGCCGCCTGAGCGCGTTGCAGCAGGCGCTCCTCCACCGACATGTTCTCGCCCGTCCTGGCGCAGTGAACGATGCGCGCGTAGTTGCGGAACAGCACCAGCCGGAGCTGGTCGGTGGCCATCATCGCCTCGGTCACGGCCTGCTGCGAGTTGATGTCCTCGGCCATCTTGGTGCCATGCTTGCCGATGTGCGACGCGGCGCGCTCGCGGAAGCTGGCGACCGCGCCGTCCAGCGCGCCGATGCAGGCGCTGGACACCGCGCGCTGGAACACCTGCGTGAACGGAATGCGGTAGAGCCAGCCCGGGTTGGTGGCGCGGCCCGGGCAGCCGGCGTCGCTGTGATCGTTGGTGCGCTGGGTGCGGTGTTCGGGCACGAAGACGCCTTCGACCACGATGTCGTGGCTGCCGGTGCCGCGCAGGCCGATCACGTCCCAGTTCATTTCGACGCGGTAGTCGGATTTCGGCAGCAGGAACGTCGTGTGCTCCAGCCCGCCGGAGCCATCCTTCTTGGGCAGCAGGCCGCCCAGGAAGATCCATTCGCAATGCTCCACGCCGGTGGAGAAGCTCCAGCGGCCGCTGAACTGGTAGCCGCCTTCGACCCGCTCGGCCTTGCCGGTGGGCATGTAGGTGGAGGCGATGCGGGTGCCGGTGTCCGTGCGCCAGACATCCTGCTGGGCCGCCTCGGGAAACAGCGACAGCTGCCACGGGTGGACACCCACCACGCCATACATCCAGGCGGTGGACATGCACCCCTCGGCCAACGCCATCTGGATGGTGTAGAACACCCGCGGGTCGAGTTCGTAGCCGCCCCAGCGCTTGGGCTGCAGCACACGGTACAGGCCGGCGTCCGCGATCTCGGCAATGGTCTCGGCGCTGACGCGGCCGTCGCGGTCGGCCGCAAAGGCCCGCTCGGCCAGCCTGGGCGCCAACGCCTTCGCGCGCTCGATCAGCTCGATGGCCTGGGGCGTCAAATAGTCTTCGTTCGTTGCATGCATGTCGTGTCTCCGGGTGCCGCGGCCGGCTGGCTCGCAGGGGTTTCAACAGGGCAAGGCAGGCGCCTTGCGACAGTGGCATCGTCCCACCGGCAGACCCCCTCATTCATCGTCCGATCGGACTAACGAAAACACCTGCATCCGGGGTAGTCCGAGTGAGGGATTCAGCGCCCGCCCGCGCGCGGCACGCTGTACCCCTCAAAGGAGCCCGCATGGACCGCACCACCCCCACCTTCGACCCCAAGGACTTTCGCCGCGCGCTGGGCATGTTCGCCACCGGCGTCACCATCGTCACCACACGCACGGAAGACGGCGCCCCCGTGGGCGTGACCGCCAACAGCTTCAACTCGGTCTCGCTGACGCCGCCGCTGGTGCTGTGGAGCCTGGCCAAGAACGCACGCAGCCTGCAGGCCTTCAGCACCGCCGCGCACTGGAACGTGCACATCCTGGCCGAAGACCAGGTGGCCATGTCCAACCTGTTCGCCCGCGCCGGCGAAGACAAGTTCGGCGGCCTGCAGCTCGACACCGGCCTCACCACCGCGCCGCTGCTGCACGCCTGCAGCGCGCGCTTCCAGTGCCGCACCATGTTCCAGTACGAGGGCGGCGACCACGTCATCTTCGTCGGCGAGGTCATCGGCTACGACCGCAGCGAGCGTCCGCCGCTGCTCTACGTGACCGGCGACTACGCGCTGGCCAGCCGCAAGTCGGAGCCGGTCTCGACCGAGCCCAGCGCCGACACCGGCTCGGCGCTGTTCTCGGAAGACCTGCTGGGCTACCTGCTGGGCCGCTCGCACTACCAGTTCGTCAACGGCATTCGCGCCACGCTGAACGAGCGCGGCCTGAGCGAAGCCGACTTCTTCGTGCTGTCGCTGCTGAGCGTGCAGGAGCCACTGTCGGCCGCGGAAATCGCCGGGCACGTGGCCTACACCTCGATCGACATCGGCCCGGTGCTGCTGCAGGCCCTGTGCGACCGCGGGCTGCTGCGCCGCACCGACGAGCCGGCCGATGGCTACGCCCTGAGCGTCGCGGGCCGCGACGCCATCCTGCACGTGCTCGCCGCGGCCAAGGCCGAGGAAGCCGACGTGGTGGACCAGCTCGGCGAGATGGAAGCCGCGATGCTGCGCAACCTGCTCAAGCGCCTGATCCGCGTCACCGACCCCGGCCTGCCCAAGCTCTGGACCGGCCGCGCCGAGCGCCCGGCGCCCAAACCCTAGTCACTCCGGACGATGCCCCGCCCCGGCCGTGGTGACATCCTCGCGCCGACTCCCGACACCCCACTTCAGCACCTGACAACGATGAACCAGCCCTCCCCCATTCCTGTCGGCCATTACGTCGACATCGCCCCCGTGGCCGGCGCGCCGCAGCGCATTCACTACCACGACCTCGGCCAGGGCGAGGTCGTGATCTTTCTGCACGGCGCCGGCGGCGGCGCCAGCGGCTACAGCAACTTCAAGGGCAACTACCCCGAATTTGCGCAAGCGGGCTACCGCGCGATCGTGCCCGACCTGCTGGGTTTCGGCCTGTCGAGCAAGCCCGACATTCCGCAATACGACCTCGACTTTTTCATCGCCGGCGTCAAGGGCCTGGTCGATGCGCTGGGCCTCCAGCGCGTGACGCTGCTCGGCAATTCGCTGGGCGGCGCGGTGGCCCTGGGCTACGCGCTGGCGCACCCGCAGGACGTGAGCCGCCTGATCCTGATGGCGCCCGGCGGCGTCGAGGATCTGGACACCTACCTGGCCATGCCCGGCATCGCCAACATGTTCAACGTCTACAAGTCCGGCAAGACCGGCGCCGAAGCGATGCGCGCGGTCATGACCATGCAGCTGTTCGACCCCTCGCTGCTGACCGACGAGATCATCAACGAGCGCGCGCCAATCGCCGCCACCCAGACCCAGGCCGCGCGCTCGGTGCTCAAGGTGCCGAACATGACAGAGCGCCTGCATGAATTGCGTTGCCCGGTGTTCGGCTTCTGGGGCGTGAACGACCAGTTCAATCCGGTCGGCGGCACGATGAAGCTGATGGAAAACTGCCCGCAGGCCCGCATGGTGCTGGTCAACCGCTGCGGCCACTGGGTGCAGGTGGAACACCGCGAGATGTTCAACCGCGCCTGCATCGACTACCTGAACCACGGCTGAAGACATGGACACCTCCCTGCTCACCACGCTCGGCGACGAGCTGTTCGAGGCGCTGCGCGAGC
>JAHFQI010000141.1 GCA_023259355.1 Comamonadaceae bacterium | reverse complement strand
CGTCGTCGCGATGCCCATGGCTTCGAGGCGCGAGAAGATGAAGGGCTTGAACAGCTCCAGCGCCATCAGCTTGGGCAGACCGCACTGGTGCAGCTTGAGCGTTGGGCCTACGGTGATCACGGAACGACCGGAGTAGTCCACGCGCTTGCCCAGCAAGTTCTGGCGGAAACGACCCGACTTGCCCTTGATCATGTCGGCCAGCGACTTCAGGGCACGCTTGTTGGCGCCCGTCATGGCCTTGCCACGGCGGCCGTTGTCCAGCAGCGAGTCGACAGCTTCCTGCAGCATCCGCTTTTCGTTGCGCGCGATGATTTCAGGGGCCTTGAGCTCCAGCAGGCGGCGCAGACGCGAGTTGCGGTTGATGACGCGGCGGTACAGGTCGTTCAGGTCGGACGTGGCGAAGCGGCCGCCGTCCAGCGGCACCAGCGGACGCAGGTCCGGGGGCAGCACGGGCAGCACTTCCAGCACCATCCACTCGGGCTTGATGCCGGACTTCTTGAAGGCTTCCAGCACCTTCAGGCGCTTGGCGTTCTTCTTGACCTTGACTTCAGAGCCGGTCAGGTCGCCGCGCAGCTTCTCGATCGACAGGTCGATGTCGATGGATTCGAGCAGGTCCTTGATGCCTTCCGCGCCCATCTTGGCGATGAACTCGTCACCGTATTCCTTGCGCTTGGCGTCGTAGTCGTCCTCGGACATGATGCTGAACTTCTTCAGCGGGGTCATGCCGGGGTCGGTCACCACATAGGCTTCGAAGTACAGCACGCGTTCGATGTCGCGCAGCGTCATGTCGAGCACCAGGCCCAGACGCGATGGCAGCGACTTCAGGAACCAGATGTGGGCGCAGGGCGCGGCGAGGTCGATGTGACCCATGCGCTCGCGGCGCACCTTGGTCTGGGTGACTTCTACGCCGCACTTCTCGCAGATCACGCCGCGGTGCTTGAGGCGCTTGTACTTGCCGCACAGGCATTCGTAGTCCTTGATGGGACCAAAAATCTTGGCACAGAACAGGCCGTCGCGCTCGGGCTTGAACGTGCGGTAGTTGATGGTTTCGGGCTTCTTCACTTCGCCGAAAGACCACGAACGGATCTTTTCGGGCGAAGCCATGCCGATGCGGATGGCATCGAAATGCTCGTCCGGCGTGAATTGCTTGAACAGGTCGAGTAGCGATTTCATGTGACTCTTTCCTTTTTAATCTGTTGAGGACAGAGCGGCGCGGCGCGCCGGTCTATCCCGCAAGGCTTCACGAACGTTCCAGCTCGATGTCCAGGCCCAGCGAACGGATTTCCTTGACCAGCACGTTGAACGATTCCGGCATACCGGCTTCGATGGCGTGTTCGCCCTTGACGATGGATTCGTACACCTTGGTACGGCCCACCACGTCGTCGGACTTCACGGTCAGCATTTCCTGCAGCACGTAGGCGGCGCCGTAGGCTTCCAGCGCCCACACTTCCATTTCACCGAAACGCTGGCCACCGAACTGGGCTTTGCCGCCCAGCGGCTGCTGCGTGACGAGCGAGTAAGGGCCGGTCGAGCGCGCGTGCATCTTGTCGTCCACCAGGTGGTGCAGCTTCAGGTAGTGCATGTAGCCGATGGTGGTCGGACGCTCGAAGCGCTCGCCCGTGCGGCCATCAAACAGGTAAGCCTGCGTGCGGGTCGGTGTCAGGCCCTTGCGCTCCGCGATGTCGTCCGGGTAGGCGATCTTGAGCATGTCCTTGATTTCTTCTTCCGAAGCACCATCGAACACCGGGGTGGCGTAAGGCACACCGCTCGTCAGGTTTTCCGCCATGGCCATCAGGTCGTCGTCGCTCAGTTGCGACAGGTCTTCCTTGCGGCCGCGCGAGTTGTACACCTCTTCGAGGAAGGTGCGCAGCTCGGACGCCTTGGCCTGCGCCTGGAGCATGTTGCCAATGCGCTGACCAATGCCCTTGCCGGCCCAGCCCAGGTGGACTTCCAGCACCTGGCCGATGTTCATCCGCGAGGGCACGCCCAGCGGGTTCAGAACGATGTCGGCAGGGGTGCCGTCGGCCATGTAAGGCATGTCTTCGACCGGAACGATCTTGGATACCACACCCTTGTTACCGTGGCGGCCGGCCATCTTGTCACCAGGCTGCAGGCGGCGCTTGACGGCCAGGTACACCTTGACCATCTTGAGCACGCCAGCAGGCAGCTCGTCGCCTTGCGTGAGCTTCTTGCGCTTTTCTTCAAAAGCCAGGTCGAAGCTGTGGCGCGTCTGCTCCAGCGCGTTCTTGATGGACTCGAGCTGGGTGGCGACTTCGTCTTCCGCGGGGCGGATGTCGAACCAGTGGAACTTCTCGACGGAAGCCAGGTAAGCCTTGTCGATCTTCGTGCCCTTGGCCAGCTTCTGCGGGCCGCCGTTGGCCACGCGGCCGGTCAGCAGCTTTTCGATACGGTCGAAGGCGTCGGCTTCCACGATGCGCAGCTGGTCGTTCAGGTCCAGGCGGAAGCGCTTGAGTTCATCGTCGATGATCTGCTGGGCGCGCTTGTCACGCTGGATGCCTTCACGGGTGAACACCTGCACGTCGATCACGGTGCCCGACGAGCCCTGGTCCACGCGCAGCGAGGTGTCCTTCACGTCGGAAGCCTTCTCGCCGAAGATGGCGCGCAAGAGCTTCTCTTCGGGCGTGAGCGTGGTTTCGCCCTTGGGCGTGACCTTGCCGACCAGCGTATCGCCGGGCTGCACTTCGGCGCCCACGTAGATGATGCCGGACTCGTCCAGGCGGTTGAGCTGCTGCTCCGACAGGTTCGGGATGTCGCGCGTGATTTCTTCGGCGCCCAGCTTGGTGTCGCGGGCCATCACCACCAGCTCCTCGATGTGGATCGAGGTGTAGCGGTCTTCCGCCACCACGCGCTCGGAGATCAGGATCGAGTCTTCGAAGTTGTAGCCGTTCCAGGGCATGAAGGCGATCAGCATGTTCTGGCCGATGGCGATTTCGCCAAAGTCCGTCGATGCGCCGTCGGCCACCACGTCGCCCTTGACCAGTTTGTCGCCCTTCTTCACGATGGGGCGCTGGTGGATGTTGGTGTTCTGGTTGGAACGCTGGTACTTGATGAGGTTGTAGATGTCCACACCCACTTCACCGGCCACGGCTTCTTCGTCGTTCACACGCACCACGATGCGGGTCGCATCGACGTAGTCCACGATACCGCCACGGGTGGCAGTGACCACGGTACCCGAATCCACAGCAGCCACACGCTCGATACCCGTGCCCACCAGGGGCTTCTCGGGACGCAGCACAGGCACGGCCTGGCGCGACATGTTGGCGCCCATCAACGCGCGGTTCGCGTCGTCGTGCTCCAGGAACGGAACCAGCGAGGCAGCCACCGACACGATCTGTGCAGGCGACACGTCCATGTACTGCACGCGGTCGGCACCGCACAGGATGGATTCACCCTTTTCACGGGCGGAGACCAAGTCCCCTGTCAGGCGGCCGTCCTTGTCGAGCTGCGCATTGGCCTGCGCGATCACGTACTTGCCTTCTTCGATGGCCGACAGGTAATCGATCTCGTTCGTCACCTTGCCATCCACCACGCGGCGGTACGGCGTTTCGATGAAACCGTACTCGTTCAGGCGGGCGTACAGGGCCAGCGAGTTGATCAGACCGATGTTCGGGCCTTCAGGCGTTTCAATAGGGCAGACGCGGCCGTAGTGGGTCACGTGCACGTCGCGCACTTCGAAGCCTGCGCGCTCGCGGGTCAGACCGCCCGGACCGAGGGCAGACACGCGGCGCTTGTGCGTGATTTCCGCCAGCGGGTTGGTCTGGTCCATGAATTGGGACAGCTGCGAGGCACCGAAGAACTCTTTCAACGCAGCCGAGATCGGCTTGCTGTTGATCAGGTCGTGGGGCATCAGCGGCTCTTGCTCGGCCTGGCCCAGACGCTCCTTCACGGCCTTTTCGATACGGGCCAGACCGGTGCGGTACTGGTTTTCGGCCAGTTCGCCTACGCAGCGCACACGGCGGTTGCCCAGGTGGTCGATGTCATCGACTTCGCCGTTGCCGTTGCGCAGGTCCACCAGGATCTTGACCACGGCCAGGATGTCTTCGTTGGACAACACCATGGGGCCAGTGGATTCGTCGCGGCCGATCTTGGCGTTGAACTTCATGCGGCCCACGCGCGACAGGTCGTACGTGTCGGGGTTGTAGAACAGGCGCTGGAACAGGGCCTGCACCGCGTCTTCCGTTGGCGGCTCGCCGGGGCGCATCATGCGGTAGATGGCCACGCGCGCAGCGAACTCGTCCACCGTTTCATCGATGCGCAGGGTGTGCGACATGTACGCACCCTGGTCGAGTTCATTGGTATAGATGCACTGCACGTCCTGCACGCCAGCGCTGCGCAGCTTCTTGAGCAGCGCCTCGGTCAGCTCGTCGTTGGCCTTGGCAATGATTTCACCCGTGTCGGCATCCACGATGTTGCGGGCGACCACGCGGCCGATCAGGAAGTCTTCGGGCACGCTGATGTGCGTGGTGCCGGACTGCTCCAGTTCGCGGGTGTGGCGGGCCGTGACGCGCTTGTCCTTGGCCACCACCACCTTGCCGGACTTGTCGGTGATGTCGAAGCGTGCGACTTCGCCGCGCAGGCGCTCGGAGACGAACTCCATCTGCGCACCGCTGTCCATCAGACGGAAGTTGTCGTTGACGAAGAAGTTCGCCAGGATGGACTCGGGGTTCAGGCCGATGGCCTTGAGCAGGATCGTGACCGGCATCTTGCGGCGACGGTCCACGCGGAAGTACAGAATGTCCTTTGGATCAAACTCGAAATCCAGCCAGGAGCCACGGTAGGGAATGATGCGCGCGGAGAACAGCAGCTTGCCCGAGCTGTGGGTCTTGCCCTTGTCGTGCTCGAAGAACACGCCGGGTGAACGGTGCAGCTGCGACACGATCACGCGCTCGGTACCGTTGATGATGAACGAGCCCTTGTCGGTCATGAGCGGCACTTCGCCCATGTAGACCTCTTGCTCCTTCACCTCCTTGACCACCTTGGACTGCGAAGTCGAGGACTCGCGGTCATAAATGATCAGCTGCACCTTGGCGCGCACGGCCGAGGCGAAGGTCAGCCCCCGGGTCTGGCATTCGCGCACGTCGAAAGCCGGCTTGGCCAGGTTGTACTCGATGAACTTCATCTCCACAAAGCCGTTGTGGGAGACGATGGGGAAGGCAGCGTCGAATGCAGCCTGAAGGCCTTCGATGGTTCTTTTCTGGGGTGCTTTATCAGCCTGCAGGAAAGCGGTGTACGCATCCTTCTGCATCTGCAGCAGGTAAGGAACTTCGAGCACGCTGTCGCGGGTGCCGAAACTTTTGCGAATTCGCTTGCGTTCGGTGTAGGAATAGGCCATGAGATCTCCGGGCAAAGACATGAGTCCTGGGTCTTCGACGACTGACCCGCAAGGAGATGTGTCCTCACGGGCTTGGCGGTTGGCCACTACCAACCATGGCGGACGGTGATGCATTGCACATCACCCGAACCAAGGCGTCTTCTGCTGTCGGGGTTGTCAGAAGACACTCGAAAGCCCCTTTTCAGGAGGTCGCTTTCGGGTGCTTTCTGAAGCACCAAAGGCTGGAGGCCCTCTGAGGAACACTCCAGCCCTTGAGCAAGATCGAATTACTTGAGTTCGGCCTTGGCGCCGGCTTCCACCAGCTTCTTGACGGCTGCTTCGGCGTCGGCCTTGGCAATGCCTTCCTTGACGTTCTTGGGAGCGCCGTCCACCAGGTCCTTGGCTTCCTTGAGGCCCAGGCCGGTGATTTCGCGCACTGCCTTGATGACGGACACCTTGTTGGCGCCAGCTTCGGTCAGCACCACATTGAATTCCGTCTTTTCTTCGGCAGCAGCAGCGCCAGCGCCACCACCAGCGGCAGCAGGAGCAGCCATGGCTGCAGCGCTCACGCCAAACTTCTCTTCAATGGCCTTCACCAGGTCATTGAGTTCCAGAACCGTCATGCTGTCCAGCGCGGTCAAAAATGCGTCTTTATCGAATGCCATTTTGATTTCCTAACAATTTTGTTGGTTAACTGCCCGGCCATCAAGCCGCGACAGGTTCGGCGGCCGGTGCGGCAGCGCCTTCGCCTTTTTTCGCCGCCAGTGCGCCCAGCACAACGGCCGTACGCGACATGGGGGACATAAGCAAGCCACAAATCTGGGCCAACAGAACTTCCTTGGAGGGAATGTTGGCCAGTTGCTTAACGCCGTTGACATCCAGGGCTTTGCCACCGAAAGCGCCACCGCGAATCACCAACTTGTCGTTGGTTTTCGCGAAATCGGCCACCACCTTGGCGGCGGCCACAGCGTCTTCGGAGAAGCCATAGATCAGCGGACCGGTCATCTGGTCTGCCACCACGTCAAATGCGCTGCCAGCCACAGCACGGCGAGCCAGGGTGTTCTTCAGAACACTCAGGGTCACGCCCTTGCTGCGGGCATCAACACGCAGTTTGGTCATGTCGGCGACCGTGATGCCACGGTATTCCGCGATCACAAGCGTTTGAGCTTTTGCGGCGAGGCTGGTCACTTCACTGATGACCGCTTCTTTCTCACTGCGATTAAGACTCAAGGTCTACTCCTTAAAATGCGCAATCGGCACAGGCCTCATGCGCGCTCTTGTTGCAGCGACCAACTGTGTTCAGGAAAACATTCCATCTGCAGCGGGATCGCCATCTGCGTTGGCCCCCAGGGGTTTAAGTGCGAATATCCTGCACACCAACGGTCTTGGATGGCCTGAAAACGCCAGAGCGCTTTCAGCCCACCACATCAGGCCTTCTGACGGGCCTGAAGATTTTTTTGCAATTACGCTGCGATGGACTGGGTATCCACGCGGACGCCCAGGCCCATCGTCGACGAAACAGCAACCTTGCGCAGATACAGGCCCTTGCTCGAAGCAGGCTTGGCCTTGTTCAACGCATCGATCAGTGCAGCCAGGTTGCCCTGCAGCTTGTCGTTGTCGAACGAGCGACGACCAATCGTGCCATGCACGATTCCAGCCTTGTCGACGCGGAATTGCACCTGGCCAGCCTTCGCATTCTTGACCGCCGTGGCGACATCCGGTGTCACCGTGCCCACCTTGGGATTAGGCATCAGGCCACGGGGACCCAGGATCTGCCCCAAAGTACCCACAACGCGCATGGCGTCAGGGGCAGCGATCACCACGTCGAAAGGCATGTCTCCAGCCTTTACCATGGCGGCCAGGTCGTCCATGCCGACCACGTCGGCGCCAGCGGCCTTGGCTTCCTCTGCCTTGGCACCTTGGGCAAACACGGCCACGCGAGTGGTTTTGCCGGTGCCGTTAGGCAGCACTACAGCGCCACGCACAACCTGATCGGACTTCTTTGCGTCAATGCCCAATTGCACGGCCACATCAATCGACTCGTCGAACTTGGCAGTTGCCGCATCCTTGACGATGGCGATGGCTTCTGCAAAAGCGTAGAGCTTGGTGCTGTCCACTTTGCCCTGCAGGGCCTTTTGTTTCTTTGTCAGCTTGGCCATTTACAAACCCTCCACCGTCACGCCCATGGAGCGCGCAGAGCCAGCCAGCGTGCGAACTGCAGCGTCCACATTGGCAGCATTCATGTCCTTCAACTTGGTCTTGGCAATTTCTTCGAGCTGTGCGCGAGTGATCTTGCCGACCTTGGTGCTCAGGGCGTTTGGCGAACCTTTTTCCAGCTTGATCGCCTTCTTGATCAAAACCGTCGCAGGCGGCGTCTTGATGATGAAGGTGAAGCTCTTGTCTGCAAAAGCCGTGATGACCACAGGCAGAGGCAGACCAGGCTCGACACCTTGGGTCTGCGCATTGAATGCCTTGCAGAACTCCATGATGTTGAGGCCGCGCTGACCGAGCGCAGGACCAATGGGTGGGGATGGATTGGCCTTACCAGCTGGCACTTGCAGCTTGATAAAACCGACGATTTTCTTCGCCATGCTTTACTCCTTGCGGGTGATAACGCCTGACTTGCTGAGGCAAGACAAGGCTCCCCGGGGTTAACGACTCACCAAATGCATTCACACCGAGTCGAAAAGTGTGATGCCCAAAACTCCATGGATCAGGTTTTTTCGACCTGCCCAAATTCCAGTTCCACAGGGGTGGAGCGACCGAAGATCATCACGGAAACGCGCACACGGCTCTTTTCGTAATTCACATCTTCCACCGATCCATTGAAATCCGTGAAAGGACCTTCCTTGACACGAACCAGCTCACCCACCATGAACTCAACCTTGTGCCGAGGCTTTTCGGTGCCCTCCTGCATCTGGCTGACGATCTTCTGCACCTCTTCTTCCGAGATGGGCGCAGGGCGATTCTTCGCCCCACCCACGAATCCGGTGACCTTGTTGGTGTGTTTGACCAGGTGCCAGGTATCGTCATCCATGACCATCTCGACGAACACATAACCAGGAAACAACCGGCGCTCTGTCGTTTTGCGCTGACCGTTCTTCATCTCGACCACTTCTTCAGTGGGAACCAGAATGCGGCCAAACTTGCCCTCCATGCCGGAGCGCGCAATGCGCTCAAGAATGTTGCGCTCGACCGCTTTTTCCATCCCCGAATAGGCATGGACGATGTACCACCGCAGATCAGGATTGGAAGACGCAGCACCAGAGGCATCGGCCCCAGCCAAATCCACAACGCTTGTCATGACTTCCTCCAGCCCAAAATCAGGTCATACAAAACCCACTCAAGGGTTTTGTCGGTAAACCACAAGAACAATGCCATGATGACGACAAAAGCAAACACGTAAGCAGTCATCTGCAGTGTTTCCTTGCGCGTCGGCCAGACCACCTTTTTGACTTCACGCCAAGCATCTCGTGCGAAGGCAACAAACTGACGTCCTGGTTCGGAAACCAGAAAGACAGCCGCTGCAACAACGAGGCCCAGCAGCAATGCAGCCCATTGCACGATCGGCCCCTGTTTGCCCAGCAAATAGAAACCCACCACAGAGGCAATCACCAACGCCACGACTGCAGCGAGCTTGGCCTTGTCCGCCCCCGTATTGACAGTTTCAACTTGTGTAGTGGCCATGTCTTAATTTTCCTGCTTCAATTTTCGGTATCGCCCAAGACACCGAAGCCCGCCAATGCTGGCGGGCTTGTTTTTGACCACATTCAAGTGGCAGGGGCAGTAGGAATCGAACCTACAACCTTCGGTTTTGGAGACCGACGCTCTGCCAATTGAGCTATACCCCTATGAACACGCTTTAAGCAATGATCTTGGCCACGACGCCAGCGCCCACGGTACGGCCGCCTTCACGGATAGCGAAGCGCAGGCCTTCTTCCATGGCGATGGGGTTGATCAGCTTGACGGTGATCGACACGTTGTCGCCAGGCATGACCATTTCCTTGTCGGCTGGCAGCTCGATGGCGCCGGTCACGTCGGTCGTGCGGAAGTAGAACTGAGGGCGGTAGTTGTTGAAGAAGGGGGTGTGGCGGCCGCCTTCGTCCTTGCTCAGCACATACACCTCAGCCGTGAAGTGGGTGTGGGGCTTGATCGAGCCGGGCTTGCACAGCACTTGGCCACGCTCCACGTCTTCGCGCTTGGTGCCGCGCAGCAGCAGGCCCACGTTGTCGCCAGCCTGGCCCTGGTCCAGCAGCTTGCGGAACATTTCCACGCCGGTGCAGGTGGTCTTGACGGTGTCCTTGATACCGACGATTTCGATTTCTTCGCCGACCTTGATGATGCCGCGCTCGATACGGCCGGTCACCACGGTGCCGCGGCCGGAGATGGAGAACACGTCTTCCACGGGCATCAGGAAGGCGCCGTCCACTGCGCGCTCGGGCGTGGGGATGTAGGTGTCCAGGGCTTCGGCCAGCTTCATGATGGCTTCTTCACCCAGCTTGCCCTTGTCGCCCTCCAGGGCGAGCTTTGCGGAACCGCGGATGATCGGGGTGTCGTCGCCAGGGAAGTTGTATTTGTCCAGGAGTTCGCGCACTTCCATTTCGACGAGTTCGAGCAGCTCTTCGTCGTCCACCATGTCGCACTTGTTCAGGAACACGATGATGTAAGGCACGCCCACCTGGCGGGCCAGCAGGATGTGTTCGCGGGTCTGGGGCATGGGGCCGTCAGCGGCCGAGCACACCAAAATGGCGCCGTCCATCTGGGCTGCGCCGGTGATCATGTTCTTCACATAGTCGGCGTGACCGGGGCAGTCCACGTGGGCGTAGTGGCGTGCAGCCGTTTCGTATTCCACGTGGGCGGTGTTGATCGTGATGCCGCGGGCCTTTTCTTCAGGTGCTGCGTCGATCTGGTCGTAGGCCTTGGCTTCGCCGCCAAACTTGGCCGACAGCACCGTGGCGATGGCCGCCGTCAGCGTCGTCTTGCCATGGTCCACGTGACCGATCGTGCCCACGTTGACGTGGGGCTTGGTGC
>JAHFQI010000007.1 GCA_023259355.1 Comamonadaceae bacterium | reverse complement strand
AGTGGAAAGTCATTCTCAGCATCACGCTGAAGGCCGCGCGCGCCGGTGTGGTCACCGGGATTCTGCTGGCCGTGGCGCGCATTGCCGGTGAAACGGCGCCGCTGCTGTTCACCGCGCTGAACAACCAGTTCTGGACCTCGAACCTGGGCGAGCCCATGGCCAGCCTGCCGGTCACGATCTTCAAGTTCGCGATGAGCCCTTACGAGAACTGGCAACAACTGGCCTGGGCCGGTGTGTTCCTGATCACGGTGGCCGTGCTGGGCCTGAACATCCTGGCCCGCGTGCTGACCCGCCACAAGCATTGAACAAGGTCTGAAAAGATGGAAACCCTCACCGCCACGCGCGAAAAAACCAAGATTTCGGTCAAGGACCTGAATTTTTTCTACGGCAAATTCCATGCCCTCAAGGGCATCAACCTGGACATTCCGGAAAACAAGGTCACGGCCTTCATCGGCCCCTCGGGCTGCGGAAAATCCACGCTGCTGCGGGTCTTCAATCGCATGTACGAGCTGTATCCCGAGCAGCGCGCCGAAGGCCGGATCATGCTGGACGGCGAGAATTTGCTGACTTCCAAGAAAGATGTGGCGCTGCTGCGCGCCAAGGTCGGCATGGTGTTCCAGAAGCCCACGCCGTTCCCGATGTCCATTTACGACAACATCGCCTTTGGGGTCAAGCTGTTTGAGAACCTGAATGCCGCGGACATGGACGAGCGCGTGGAGTGGGCGCTGCGCAAGGCGGCGCTGTGGGGCGAGGTCAAGGACAAACTCAACCAGAGCGGCTCCGGCCTGTCCGGCGGGCAGCAGCAGCGGCTGTGCATCGCGCGCGGCATCGCCATCAAGCCCGAAGTCTTGCTGCTCGACGAACCCTGCTCGGCGCTGGACCCGATTTCCACGGCCAAGGTCGAGGAACTGATTGTCGAACTCAAGAACGACTACACCGTGGTGATCGTCACGCACAACATGCAGCAGGCCGCGCGCTGCAGCGACTACACCGCCTACATGTACCTGGGCGACCTGGTGGAGTTCGGCCCCACCGAGCAGCTGTTCTTCAAGCCCGGGCGCAAGGAAACGGAAGACTACATTACGGGCCGCTTCGGCTGACCAAGGAGTTCCAGATGCCCGACAAACACCTTTCCACCCAGTTCGACAGCGAACTCAATGCGGTCTCCAGCCGCGTCATGGAGCTCGGCGGCCTGGTCGAATCGCAGATCCGGCTTGCCGTCTACGCGCTGTCCCAGTTCAGCCTGGAGTCTGCCAACCAGGTCGCGGAGATCGAATTGCGTGTCAATGCGATGGAGGTCGAGATCGACCGCGATCTGTCCTCCATCATTGCGCGCCGCCAGCCGACGGCCCGTGACCTGCGCCTGCTGATCGCCATCTCCAAGACCACCGCCAACCTGGAGCGCGTCGGCGACGAGGCGGCCAAGATCGCCCGCATGGTGCGATCCATCATTGACAGCGGCTCGGCCCGCTCGCTGCCCACTTCGGACCTGCGGGTCGCGGCCGATCTGGCTTCCGGCCTGCTGCGCAAGGCGCTCGACGCCTTTGCCCGGCTCGATACCGCGGCGGCGGTGTCCATCCTCAAGGAAGACGACCAGATCGACAAGGAGTTCGACGGCTTCGTGCGCAAGCTCATCACCTACATGATGGAAGACCCGCGCACCATCTCCGCGAGCCTGGACCTGCTGTTCCTGGCCAAGGCGATCGAGCGCATCGGCGACCATGCCAAGAACATTGCCGAGTTCATCATCTACGTCGTCAAGGGCGCTGATGTGCGCCACACCTCCATCGAACAGGTTGAATCGGCCTTGAAATGAGAAACATGCCTCGCGTCCTGATCGTGGAAGACGAGCCGGCGATTGCCGAGCTGATCGCCGTGAACCTGCGCCACAACGGCTTCCAGCCCACCTGGGCCATGGACAGCGCCACGGCCCAGCGCGAACTGGACGCGGTGCTGCCCGATGTCATCCTGCTCGACTGGATGCTGCCGGGTGAGAGCGGCCTGTCGCTGGCCAGGAAATGGCGCGCCGATGCGCGCACCAAGGCGGTCCCCATCCTCATGCTCACGGCCCGCGGCGACGAAGCCGATCGTGTGGCCGGGCTCGACGCGGGCGCCGACGACTACATCACCAAGCCGTTTTCCACCAAGGAAATGCTCGCCCGCATCCGCGCGGTGCTGCGCCGGCGCACGCCCGAGCACGCGGGCGGAGTGGTTGCGATTGGCGAACTGCAGCTGGACACGGCCACGCACCGTGTGGCGTTTCAGGGGCAGCCGGTCAAGCTCGGTCCCACTGAGTTCAAGCTGCTGCACTACCTGATGAAACACGCCGAGCGGGTGCACAGCCGCGCGCAGTTGCTCGACAAGGTTTGGGGCGACCACGTGTTCATCGAGGAGCGCACGGTGGATGTGCACGTCAAGCGCCTGCGCGAGGCGCTGGGCGGTGCCGGCGCGATGATTGAAACGGTGCGCGGCGCCGGCTACCGGCTCACTGCGCAGACCCCGATCCAGACATGTTCTGGCGCATAGCGACCTTTGTCTTCAGTCAGCTAACGGCCGGTGCGATCGGTTGGACTCTGGCAGGCCTTGGCGGTGCGCTGCTGGGCGCCTTCCTGGGCAGCCTGGTCTGGTTCGTCGCGGACCTTGTGCGGGGCACCCGGTTCATTCGTTGGCTGCGCGACCCTGAGGCGAGGCCCGCGCCGACCTTGCACGGCCTCTGGGGCGAAGCGGCGGACCGCAGCCGCCGGCTGCTGCGCGCCCGGGAGCAACTGGTGGCGGAAAGCGAGCGCCGGCTGCAGGCGTTCCTTGCGGCACTTCAGGCATCGCCCAACGGTGTGACCCTGCTTGACGGCCAGGGCCGCATCGAATGGTGCAACCAGACCGCCGCCGGCCACTTCGGCTTTGACCCCCAGCGCGACCTGCAGCAGCAAATCGGCAACCTGGTGCGAGACCCGGTGTTCGCCGCGTACTACACCGGCAACGACCACGGGCATGAGGTCATCATGCCGGGGCGCGACAGCTCGCCGGGGCGGCCGGTTCAGCTGTCGGTGCAGTTGCATCCCTACGGCGAAGGCCGGCGGCTGCTGTTGTCGCGCGATGTGACGGCGCTGGCCCAGGCCGAAGCCATGCGGCGCGATTTTGTTGCGAACGTCTCCCATGAAATTCGCACGCCGCTGACCGTGTTGGGCGGCTTTGTCGAGACGCTGCAGAGTCTTCAACTGGACGAGGCGGAGCGTGAGCGCTATCTGGCGCTGATGGCAGTCCAAGCCGACCGCATGCAAAGCCTGGTCAGCGACCTGCTCACGCTGTCGCGGCTGGAAGGCAGTCCGCCACCGGGATTTTCCGAATGGATTCCCGCCAGCGTCCTGAACGCCCAGTGCGAGGAGGAGGGCCGCGCGTTGTCGGCCGTGCTCCTGCCGCCGACGGCACCGCCGCAGGTGCTGCGTTTTCAGGCGCCCCCCGCGGTGGCGCTGGCAGGCGCCGTGAATGAGATTCGCAGTGCCCTGTCCAACCTGGTGAGCAACGCGGTGCGCTACACCCCGGCGGGCGGGCAGATCGACGTGGGCTGGCAGCTGCTGCCCGATGGCCGCGTGATGTTTTCCGTGATCGATACCGGGCCAGGCATCGCGCCCGAGCACCTGCCGCGCCTGAGCGAACGCTTTTACCGGGTGGATCGCAGCCGCTCGCGTGAATCGGGCGGCACCGGCCTGGGGCTGGCCATTGCCAAACACGTGGCGCAGCGCCATGGCGGCGAACTGCGCATTGCCAGCACCTTGGGCCAGGGTTCGCGCTTTGCCGTGGTGTTCCCCGCCAGCCGGGTCAGGATGCTGGCCGCGCCGACCCCGGTGGCCGGTTCAACACCCGCCACAGCAGGACGGTAAAGACCAGTGCGGTCGCCGCCAGTGCGGCCGCGCTGGCGGCCCAGAACGTGACTGGCGTGGCGGTTGGCGCATGGCCCGCCAGCCCATGGTAGGCCAGCACATAGCCGCCGCCCAGGCCCACGCCCCAGAGCAGCACACAATAAACCAGCAGCGGCGCCAGGGTGATGCGGTAGCAGCGCAGGACGAACACACACACCGCCTGAACGGCATCGAAGAGATGGTAGAGCGCCACCCAGGCCAGCAGCGCCGAGGCGAGGCTGATGACGGCCGGGTGCGTCGCATAGGCGCTGGCGAGGACATGGCGCGCGGTCCACAGCATTCCCGACAGCGCGAAGGCTGCGCCCACGGTCAGCTTCAGCCCGGTGGCGATGGTGCTGCGCGCCATTTGCGGCCGGCCGGCGCCCAGCCAGTAGCTCGCGCGGGAGCTGGTTGCGATGGCCAGCGACAGCGGCAGCATGTAGAGCACACCCGTCAGGTTGGCCGCGATCTGGTGGCCGGCCGAGGCCACCGCGCCCAACCGCGCGACGAACAGTGCCATCAGCGTGAATGAGGTTACTTCCACCATGATCGCCAGCCCGCCTGGCACACCCAGCCGCGCGAAAGAGCCGATCTGCCGCCAGTCCGGCCGTTCCATGGCTTTCCAGATGCGGTAGGGCCGGTACAGGTCCTGGGTGCGCAACATCCAGAGCGCAAGCCCCAGCATGGCGCAGTTCACCACCAGCGTGGCCCGGGCGCAGCCCACCGCGCCCTGCGGCGCCAGGCCCAGACCGCCGAAGGCGAACCAGATCGACAACGGCACCTTGATGAACAGCGAGCCGATCTGCAGCCAGGTCACCAGCAGGGGTTTGCCCAGGGCCTGGTTCAACGTGCTGTACATCCTGAACAGCAGCGACGGCGGGAGCGCCAGCGCCAGCACGGCCAGGTAGCGCCGGACCTCGCCCTGCAAGGCTTCCGGCACCTGCGTCCAGCGCATGAGCCCATCGGGGAACAGCAGCATCGCCATGCCGGCCACCGCGGTCAGTCCGCAGAGGTACAGGGCCTGGCGTACCGAGCGGCCCACCGCCGGCCGCTGCCCCGCGCCGTGCAGTTCCGCCCAGACCGGGAGCAGCGCCTGCAGCACGCCCATCAGGCCGACATAGACGCTGATGTAAACGGCGGAGCCCACGGACAGCGCGGCGAGTGCGGCTTCCGAGTAACGACCGGCGACGAGGGTGTCGGTGACGCTGAACGCCATCACCGCGAGCTGGCCGACCAGCACCGTGCCGGCGTGCCGCGCAATCGTCTTCAGCTCGGACAAGGCTTCAGGATCCGGGTGACGTCACGCGCCGGAACAGCAGGATGTCCTCGTTGTCGTCGGAGGGACGGCGCACCGTCGCCTGCAACGCCCACTGCCGCAGATCCACCGCCTGTGGCAGCGTGGCGACAGCGTCGGTATCGACCACCAGCCAGGGGCAGCGCGCCTGCAAGCCGGCCGGGTACAGCGTGAACTTGCCGTGGAACTGGAACGCCGCGATCTGGCCGCGGCTCAGGCCCTGGGCTTGCAGGCACACTGGCTCGCGGCCGGTCATGCCGGCCACGCTTTGCACCAGCGGCGCGTAGCTGCGGGCAAAGTCCAGCAGGGGCAGCCACAGCGTCATCAGCAGCAGCCAGCACAACGCTGCGCCGCCGGCGGGCAGAACCATGCTTTTCCAGATCGCGGCGCGATGGCGTCCAGCGCGCCATCTGACCAGCCACATCCAGGCCAGCGTGGCCGCCAGCGCGATGCCGAAGGCCACGGGCGAAAAGCTGGGTTCGAAGCCCGGCGCCAGCTTGGTCACGTTGGCCGCCGGCTGCCGGGGCACCCCGGTCTGCATGGCCAGCCAGACCACCCAGATGACGACGGCGCAACCCGTGAAGAACAGCAGCGTGAACCAGTCGATCAGGGCGGCCACGCTGCGCTCCAGTGTCGGCAAGGCAAACGCCGCCAGCGTGGCCAGGGCCGGCAACGTCAGCAGCAGCGAGCGGTCCCATGAAGGGGTGACCAGCGTGGTGCCTACCGCCACAGCGGCAAACCACAGGGGCAGTGCCAGATGTTGGTGGCTGCGCAATTGGCCGAGCTGCCGGCGCCAGCGCCACAAGGTCCAGAACGCCAGCGGCCAGACCGGCCAGGTGAACCACAGAAACAGGCGCCCCAGGCCGCGCCAGGCACGCCAATCGGACGGCGGCGCGGAAATGCGCCAGTGCCAGAGGTCCAGCGCGGAGGCCAACGCGGCGGTGAGCACCGTCGCCAGCGCCATCCCTGCGACCCACCAGCCCCTGCGGGAAGGGGGCTCGTCGGGTTCCGTGCGCGCCAGCGCACTCAGCAATGTGCCGCCAGCACCAAAGAGCAGGGCGACGGCGGGTCCGCCGGAGAGGGTGAGTCCGGCTAGTCCCGCGGCGGCAACGACCAGGGGCCACACGCGGCGCGACGGCAGGGCCGCCATGCCGTAGAAAACGAGGGCGGTGAAGCACAGCTGCGCCAGGGCCGGCGTGGTTTCGTGCGACAGCTGCGCCAGGCCCAGGCAGCCGATCAGGGCCAGCAGGCCGCCATCGGCCATGGCCCGCGCATAGTCCGCCGGCCGGGCTTCGCCGCCAAACGCGAACGCCACGGGCTGGGCGCCGGGACTGCGCGCGAGATGGTAGACGCCGTACCAGGTGGCCACCAGCGTCAGGGCCAGCATCAGGACGAAGGGCAGGCGGGCGGCGAAATCCGGGGCGATCCAGGCGGGCGCCAGCTGCATGGCCCAGGCGCCGAGCCAATACGGCAGCAAGGCGTCCACCTCGGGCGGCTGGCCCATCAACTGCGGGTTGAGCCAGGCGCCGGGACCCATCGTCACGCTGCGTGCCAGCTCGGCCATGTAGCCGAACGCCGTCATGTCGGCGCTTTTCCAGGGCTCTCGGCCAATGTAGCCCGGCAGGATGTAGGCAAGACAGAACAGCAGCAGCGCCAGGCGCGGCAGGCGCCGCACGGCGCCCTGGGCAACGATGGCGGGGGTAGGCTGGTTCACGAGGGCAGATGGGTCAGGGCCGGATCAGGACGACATGCGTGGGCAAACGGGGCTCTCAAAGCAAAAGGGCAGCACGGTGACCCGGGCTGCCCTCTGGGGAGATCCACGCCGAATTACTTGGCGACGGCGTTCTTGCCGAAACGGTTGCGGAAGCGCTCCACGCGGCCACCCATGTTGTCCACCGACTTTTGCGTGCCGGTGTAGAAGGGATGCGATTCGCTGGACGTATCAAGCTTGTACATCGGCAGTTCGCGGCCGTCTTCCATCTTGATCATTTCCTTCGTGCTGGCGCAGGAGCGGGTCACGAACTTGAAACCATTGGAGAGGTCCACGAAGCAGATTTCGCGGTAGTTGGGGTGAATGCCTTCTTTCATGATTCTTTCCTTGTCAGTTGCGTTAGCCGCGCCAGCCTTGTGCAAACCATTTGCACAATGAAAAGCCCTGCGTACTTTTCGCGAAAACCCTTAATTATGCCATGAGACTCATTGCAACCATCTGAAGCGCCGCCGGGCCGCCCCCAGGCGCGAGGCCCCCTCGGGGGCAGCGAGGACACGGCAGTGCGAGCGTGGAGGCAATACTTTAGCCGCCGCGCCGCATCATGTCGAAGAACTCGACGTTGCTCTTGGTGGATTTCATGCTCTTGAGCACCATTTCCATGGACTCGATCTCGTCCATGTTGTACATGAACTGGCGCAGGATGCGCGTTTTCTGCAGCACTTCAGGCGCCAGCAGCAGTTCTTCGCGGCGCGTGCCGCTGCGGTTGAGGTTGATCGCCGGGAACACGCGCTTTTCGTACAGGCGGCGCTCCAGGTGGATTTCGCAGTTGCCGGTGCCCTTGAATTCTTCAAAGATCACTTCGTCCATGCGGCTGCCGGTGTCCACCAGCGCGGTGGCGATGATGGTCAGGCTGCCGCCTTCTTCCACATTGCGTGCCGCGCCAAAGAAACGCTTGGGGCGTTGCAGCGCATTGGCGTCCACGCCGCCGGTCAGCACCTTGCCGGACGAAGGCACGACGTTGTTGTAGGCACGGGCCAGGCGGGTGATGGAGTCCAGCAGGATCACCACGTCTTTTTTCAGCTCGACCAGGCGCTTGGCGCGCTCGATCACCATCTCGGCCACGTGCACGTGGCGGGCGGCGGGCTCGTCGAAGGTGGAGGCAATCACCTCGCCCTTGACGGTGCGCTGCATTTCGGTCACTTCTTCAGGGCGCTCGTCCACCAGCAGCACCATCAGGTGCACTTCGGGGTAGTTGGCGGTGATGGCGTGGGCGATGTGCTGCATCATCACCGTCTTGCCCGACTTGGGCTGTGCCACGATCAGCGCGCGCTGGCCGCGGCCGATCGGCGCGATGATGTCGATGACGCGGCTGGTGATGTTTTCCTCGCTCTTGATGTCGCGCTCCAGCCGCATTTGCTCCTTGGGGAACAGCGGCGTGAGGTTTTCGAACATCACCTTGTGCTTGTTCTGCTCGGGCGGGCCGCCGTTGACGGCGTCGAGCTTGGTCAGTGCAAAGTAGCGTTCGCCGTCCTTGGGCGTGCGCACTTCGCCTTCGATCATGTCGCCGGTGTGCAGGTTGAAGCGGCGCACCTGGCTCGGCGAGATGTAGATGTCGTCGGTGCTGGCGGTGTAGCTGGTGTCGGGGCTGCGCAGGAAGCCGAAGCCGTCCGGCAGGATTTCCAGCACGCCATCGGCGAACACCTGCTCTCCGGCACGGGCACGCTTCTTGATGATGGCGAACATCAGCTCCTGCTTGCGCATGCGGCCGGTGTTTTCGATCTCAAGCTCTTCAGCCTGCTTGAGGACTTCAGACACGTGCAGTGCCTTGAGTTCGTTTAAGTGCATGGAACGTCCTGCGAGAGTTCAGCCCTTGTGCCGGGCCGTTATGAAAAATCAGGGGGAGGTTGGGGAAGGTACGGGAAGTCAGCCCGTCCTCAATGTTCTGAACCTGGAACTCGAACCGGCGCGCCTTGCAAACCGGTGATTGGCGCTGATTATGACAGGAAAAGAAGAGAAAACGGACCCGGCTCGCGCCGAGCGGGTCCGCGCCGGGGCGTGGACCCGTTAGGCCAGCTGCTGGTCGATGAAGGCCGTCAACTGCGCCTTGCTCATCGCGCCGACCTTGGTCGCGGCCAACTGGCCGTCCTTGAACAGCATCAGCGTGGGGATGCCGCGGATGCCGAACTTGGCCGGGATCTCGCGGTTTTCGTCCACGTTCATCTTGGTGATCTGCAGCTTGCCCGCGTAGCCCGTGGCCACTTCGTCAAGGATCGGAGCAATCATCTTGCAGGGGCCGCACCATTCGGCCCAGTAGTCCACCAGCACCGGCTTGTCGGCTTTGAGCACGTCGGCTTCGAAAGTGGAATCGGAAATGTGTTTGATCAGGTCGCTGGCCATGGCGTAATCCTATGAACGAATGGAGATGCAGCTAAAGTTGCGGCATTGTGACAGAAACCAACCCCACGCGTCTGTCGCGCCCGGGCGGCGCGACCCCATGAGCAACGTTGATTCAAGCCATTTTTCCCTGACCGTGTGGGCCTGCCTGCTGGACGACGTGGCGCGTCACATGGCGGCGCTCAAGGCCCATCCCGCCCGCACCGTGGTGGTGCTGCCGTATGCCCAGCTCATGCCGCTGGCTTCAATGCTGTGGGCGCGGGCCCGGCCCGACGGATTTGCACCGCACTTTGAGACCACCCTGAACTGGGCGCGCCGCCTGCGGGCGTTCAATCCGGGGCCCGACGACCTGGCGTTTGACGCCGCGCGCGACATTCTGACCGCGCAGGCGCTGCTGGAACGCGCCGGTCTGGGCGCCCGCCGCGACCTGCTGGCCGGCCCGCTGGTGGAAGCGGCAGGCCAGTTGGCCGCGCAAGCCTGTGCCGTGCCACCGGCGCAGCGCCAGGCCTGGGCCGCGGGCGCGCGCGCCGTGGTCTCGCTTGGGCTGGACGCCAGCGTGATGGCGCTGGAAGCCGCCGTGGCCCAGCTGGCGCTGGCCTGGGCCGCCACGTCCGGCTATGCCACGGATGTGCTGTTCGAGCCCTGGGTCGGCGACACGCTGGACGGTGTGGTGCTGCTGGATGGCTTCCTGGCCGAACCCCTGACCGAGGCGCTGCAGGCGCTTTGGGGCCAACGCGCCATGACACTGTCGTTGCCGGCCGCCGCCATGCCGGCACTGGCGCAGCGCGGCACCGTGGCCCTGCACCCCGCCCGCGACGCCGAGGACGAAGCGCAGTGCGCGGCCGCCTGCGTGCTGCGCCACATCGAAGCGGGCCGGGTGCCGGTGGCGCTGGCTGCCGTCGACCGTGCGCTCACGCGGCGCATTCGCGCCATGCTCGACGCCGCCCGTGTGCCGGTGCGGGATGAAAGCGGCTGGAAGCTCTCCACCACGCGTGCTGCCGCGCAGGTCATGGGGGCGCTGCGGGCCTGCGTCTGGAATGCCCCCAGCGACGCGGTGCTCGACTGGCTCAAGAACAGCCCGGCCCAGCCGTCCGGAAAGGTGCTGGCACTGGAAAAGGCGCTCAGGCGCGCCGGCTTTCGGGAATGGCCTGCGGCGGGCGCCCTTCCTGTGGAGGAAGACTCGGACTTCATGGCCTGGCGCCAATCGGTCGAGGCCCTGCGCGAGAGCCTGTTACGCCCGCGCCCGCTCGCGCAGTGGATTGCGGCGCTGCGCACGCTGCTGGTCGCCGGCGGCCAGTGGGCGATGCTCGCGTCCGACGCGGCGGGCGGCAAGCTGCTGGCCGTGCTACGGCTGGAAGAGGACGCGCAAGCCGAACTGTCAGGCTTCAATGGCGCGACGCGGCGCCTTGACCTGGCCGAATTCACCGTCTGGGTCAACACGGTGCTGGAGTCCGCGAGCTACGTGCCCGCGCACCCGGGCGACGAGCCGGTGGTGATCCTGCCGCTGAGCCAGCTGCTGGCCCGGCCGTTTGCCGCCCTGGTGGTGCCGGGCTGCGACGAAGTGCGCCTGCAGCCGTCGCCGGAACCGTCAGGCCCCTGGACGGCGGCCCAGCGCGAGGCTCTGGGGCTGCCCAGCCGCGAGCAACTGGCCGCCGCCGTGCAGGCCGCCTGGACACACGCGCTCCAGACGCCACACAGTGATCTGCTGTGGCGCGAGGGCGATGAAGGCGGCGAGCCGCTGCTCCCGAGCCCGTTGGTGCAATTGCTCAAAATGCAGATCCAGCGTGAAGCCGCTGAATCAACGGGCACCGCGTCGGCGACCGCACCCTGGCACGCCGGCGACCCGCGCCCGCAGCGCGCGGTGCAAGCCGCGCCGGTTCCGCATCCGTTTCCCGTCGGTGCCGCTCTGCCGGTCAAGCAACTTTCAGCCAGCGCCTACGACGATCTGCGGCATTGCCCCTACCGCTTCTTCGCCCTGCGCCAGCTCGGCCTCAAGGAGGTGGACGAGCTCGACACCGAAGTGGACAAGCGCGATTTCGGCCAGTGGCTGCACGCGGTCCTGAAGCTGTTCCACGAAGCGTTGAAGGCCGCACCCGAAAACGACCGGGCGCAGCGCACCACGCGGCTCGATGCCGCCGCCGCCGAGGCCACACGCGTCATGGGGCTGGCCGATGGCGAGTTCCTGCCCTTCGCCGCCGCCTGGCCGCGTGTGCGCGACGGTTACCTCGTGTGGCTTGCCGCCTTCGAGGCCGGCGGCGCCCGCTACGACCAGGGTGAAGTTGAAAGAGAGATGCCGCTGGGTGCGATCACCCTGGTCGGGCGGATCGACCGCATCGACCAGTGCGCCGACGGCACGACGCTGGTGATCGACTACAAGACCGAGAACCTGGGCACCACGCGTGTCCGCATCAAGGCGCCCACCGAAGACACCCAGCTCGCGTTCTACGCCGCCCTGCTGGACCACGACACCCTGCGCGCGGCCTACGTCAACGTCGGTGAGAAAGACGGCACGAAAGACGTCGAGGAGCCGGACGTCGTGGCTGTGCGTGACCTGCTGATCGAAGGTCTGCTGCACGACATGCGCCGCATCGCCGAGGGCGCCGCGCTGCCCGCGCTCGGCGAAGCCGCCGTGTGCGATTTCTGCGCCGCGCGCGGCCTGTGCCGGAAAGACTCGTGGACATGAACACCCCCGCCTACGAACTCAACGGCCAGCGCGTCGGCCGCGAAGCCTTCTACGCCATCGCCTGCGACCCGCGCCGCAGCGTGGCGGTGGAGGCCTGCGCCGGGGCGGGCAAGACCTGGATGCTGGTCTCGCGCATCGTGCGGGCCTTGCTGCAGGGCGCGCAGCCGCATGAAATCCTGGCCATCACCTTCACCCGCAAGGCCGCAGGCGAGATGCGGCATCGGCTTGACGAGTGGCTGACGCAGTTTGCCCAGGCCTCGCCCGAAGCCCTGCAAAAGGAACTGATTTCGCGCGGCATCGACCCCGCGTTGGCGCTGGAGGGGCGGGACGCATTGCGAAACCTGTACCAGGGCGTGCTCGAATCGGGTCGCCCGGTGCAGATCCGCACTTTCCACAGCTGGTTCGCCGCGCTGCTGCGCACGGCCCCGCTGTCGGTGCTGGAGGGCCTGGGCCTGCCGGCGCATTACAACCTGCTCGAAGATGACACCGAGGCCGTGGGCCAGGTCTGGCGGCGCTTTCATGCCGCCGTGGCGGCGGACGCCGAAGCGCGCTCTGACTTCAACGCCGTGGTGGCGGTGCATGGCCGCTTCCAGACAGCCAAGGCGCTCGCGGCGGCGTTGTCGCGGCGCGTGGAATTCAGCCTGGCCGATGCAGAGGGTGTCGTGGACGCCTCTGTGCTGCCGTTTGGCGATCTGTATACGGTGCTGGCTGGCCTGAATGCGCCCGCTGACGCGCTGGCTGGCGAGACAACGCGCCAGCGATGGCTGGCCTGGGCCCGCGCGCTGGGCGCGGAGTCCAACAAGACGCCGCAAAAGGCGGCCGACGCCGTGGTGGATGCCTTTGCGCTGGACGATCTCGACGCCCGCCTGGACCTGCTGCGCAAGACCTTTTTTGTGGCTGCCGAGGACCGCCTCACCAAAAACCTGCAGAAATTTCCGGCCGCGCAGGAGGCCGAACCTGAACTTCAGACCCTGTGCCTGGCGCGCCGCCAGCACGCCGCGTGGCTCTACCAGCAGCGCATGGCGCGCCTCACGCGCCGCTTGATCGGCGAATTCGCCGCGCTCAAGCGCGAGCGTGGCTGGGTGGACATGAACGATGTGGAGCGCGCCGCGCAGGTCATGTTGTCCGACACGGTGCTCAGCGGCTGGGTGCAGGAGCGGCTGGATGCGCGTATCCGCCACCTGCTGATCGACGAGTTCCAGGACACCAACCCGCTGCAGTGGCAGGCGCTGCACGCCTGGCTCAGCGGTTATGCAGGCTCGGGCGGCGGCGCGGCCGCGCCCAGCGTCTTCATCGTCGGCGACCCGAAGCAGAGCATCTACCGTTTCCGCCGCGCCGAGCCCCAGGTGTTCCGCGCGGCCCAGGCTTTTGTGCGCGATGGGCTGGGCGGGGATCTGCTGAGCTGCGACCACACCCGCCGCAACGCCCAGGGCGTGATCGCCACGGTCAACACGGTGATGGCGGCGGCCCAGACCGCGGGCGCCTATGAGGGATTCCGGGACCACACCACCGAATCCACCGTGCCGGGCGCGGTGCTGGCGCTGCCGCAGGTCGGGCGCGATGCCGGCGATGACGTGGACGGGGTGGGTGACACCCACGCGGCCGACGCGCTGGTCTGGCGCGACAGCCTGACCACGCCGCGCCAGTTGCCCGAGGAAACGCTGCGCACGCGCGAGTGCCGCCAGGCGGCGCACTGGTTGGCCGCCCGCATCGCCGACGGCCTGGCGCCCAAAAACATCATGGTGCTGGCGCGCAAGCGCGACCGGCTCGCCGTGATGCAGGACGAGTTGCGCACGCTGCACATCGCCACCCAGCAGCCGGAAAAGAACGACCTCGCCGAGGCGCCCGAAGTGCAGGACGTGGTGGCGCTGCTCGACGCGCTGGTGTCCAACTCGCACGATCTTTCGCTGGCGCGCGCGCTCAAGTCGCCTCTGTTCGGCTGCACCGATGACGACCTGGTGACGCTGGCCCTGCTGCGTCGCCAGCCCGACAACGCGGGCGTGAGCTGGTTCGACCTGCTGCACCGCGCCGACCTGCCCACCCCCACGCTGCGCGAGGCGGCCGACGCGCTGCCGCGCTACAAGGGCTGGGTGGACACGCTGCCGCCGCACGACGCGCTGGACGCCATCTACCACCACGGCGACGTGCTCGCGCGTTTTGCCGCCGCCGCGCCCGCGCCGCTGCGTGGCGTGGTCCTGGCCAACCTGCGTGCGCTGCTGTCCACCGCGCTGGGGCTGGACGGCGGGCGCTACCTCACGCCCTACGCCCTGGTACGGGCGTTCCGCAAGGGCGGTATCCGCGCACCCGTCACGGCCGACGCCGACGCCGTGCGGCTGCTGACCATCCACGGTGCCAAGGGGCTGGAGGCCGAGTTGGTGCTGATGCTCGACACCGACACCGAGCCGCCGCGCGCCGACACCATGAGCCTGCTCGTGGACTGGCCGGGCGAGTCTCCGGTACCGCGCAAGCTGGTGTTCCTGGCCAGCGAGACCAGCCCGCCGCCTTGCGCCGAAGCCACGCTGGCGGCCGAGCAGACCGAGCGCGGGCGCGAAGAACTCAACGCGCTTTACGTGGCCATGACCCGCGCCCGGACGCAGCTCGTGGTCTCGTCGATACAGCCGTTTCGCCAGGCGCCGGGCAGCGCCTGGCAGCGCATCAGCCCGCTGGCCGAGCGCGCGGTGATCCTGTCGCAAGCGGTGGGCGATGCGGCCTTGGACGACCTGGACGCTGACCCCACGGCGGCAGACGACAATGCCGTGCCGGCGCCATTTTTCATGCCGGATTTGCCGCGCCTCAGCCTTGAATGTTCACAGGCGGCTGTCAAGAATGGCGTCGCCGATCAGCCCCCGGCGCCCTCGCTCGAAGCCCGCATCGGCCAGGCCATGCACTGGCTGCTGGAGACCCGGACGCCGATCGGCGCGGAAGAGGGCGGCGGCACGTTCGGCGAGCCGGCGCTCGCGCAGGCTGAACGCGAGTTCGAACTGACCGCCGCGCAGGTGCGCCAGGCCGCCCGCCTCGCGCACGGCATCCTGGCCGGCGAAGGCGCCTGGGCCTGGGATACCGCGTCGGTGGACTGGCAGGGCAACGAGGTCGAGCTGCTGCACCAGGGCCGGCTCCTCCGGCTGGACCGCCTGGTGCACCGCATTGCGCCAACCGCTTCGGCCGGCTGGTGGGTGCTGGATTACAAATCGGCTGCCACACCCGAGCAACAGCCCGCGCTGATCACTCAGCTGCGTGAATACCGGGCGGCTGTGCAGACCGCCTACCCCGATCAAGCCGTGACGGTCGCTTTTTTGACGGGCGACGGGCGGCAGGTCGTCGTTGAATGAGTAAAGAAAATCGAATGAGAAAGACGGAATGAGTGAATCGAACTTGAAGAGCGCAGCGGTGAATGAATCGGTTGAAGTCGCCATCATCGGCGGCGGCCCAGCTGGCCTGATGGCGGCGGAGGTGCTGTCCGCTGCGGGCGTGGCGGTGCACCTGTTTGACGCCATGCCTTCCGTGGGCCGCAAGTTCTTGCTGGCGGGCAAGGGCGGCCTGAACCTGACCCACTCGGAAGGCCCCGAGGCCTTTGCCTCCCGTTTCGGCGAACGCCGCGCCACCCTCGCGCCGCTGCTGGCCGAATTCGGCCCGGACCCGCTGCGCGCCTGGGCAACCAGCCTGGGCATCGACACCTTTGTCGGCAGTTCGGGCCGGGTGTTCCCCACCGACATGAAGGCCGCGCCGCTGCTGCGCGCCTGGCTGCACCGCCTGCGCCACCCCGTCACCGGCATGCCTGTGCAATTCCACATGCGCCACCGTTGGGCGGGTTTGGATAACACGGGCGCGCTGCTGTTCGACACACCGCAGGGCCGCAAGACGGTGTCCGCCCACGCCACGGTGCTCGCATTGGGCGGCGGTAGCTGGGCGCGGCTCGGGTCCGACGGCGCCTGGGTGCCCTGGCTGGTGGCCGCTGGCGTGCCCGTGGTGCCGCTGCAGCCTGCCAACTGCGGCTTCGACGTGGCGGGCCGTGACACGCAAGAGCAGGGCGATGCGCCGCAAGGCTGGTCCGAGCATTTCAGCAGTCGCTTCGCCGGCCAGCCGTTCAAGTCGGTGGCGATCCGCTTTACCGACTCGCAGGGGCGCAGCTTTGAGCGTAAGGGCGAGTTCGTTGCCACCGCCACCGGCGTGGAAGGCAGTTTGATTTATGCCGCTGCCGCGTTACTGCGCGACCAGATCAGCGCCACCGGCCATGCCACGTTCGAGCTGGACCTGTTGCCGGACCGGTCTCCGGAAAAGGTGCTGGCCGAGGTGCGCCATCCACGCGGCTCGCGTTCGCTGTCCAGCCATTTGAAAAGCCGCCTGAACCTGGACGGCATCAAGATGGCGCTACTGCACGAGTTGCTGCCCAAGGACGCCATGGGCCGCCCCGAGGCGCTGGCCGCCGCGATCAAGGCGCTGCCCGTGCGCGTCGTGGCGCCGCGCCCGATCGACGAGGCCATCAGCAGCGCCGGCGGCGTGCCGTTCGAGGCGATGGACGAGGCGCTGATGCTCAAGGCCTTGCCCGGCGTGTTCTGCGCTGGCGAGATGCTCGATTGGGAGGCCCCGACGGGCGGCTACCTGCTGACCGCCAGCTTCGCCACGGGCCGCCGTGCGGCGGCGGGCGTGCTGGCGTGGCTGCGCCGGGGCGCGGCCTGATCAATCGATGCTGAACCCCGACGCCTTGATCACCGGTGACCAGCGCGCAGCGTCGTCCGCGATGCGTTTTGTCAATTCGTCGGGTGTGCCGGTCTTGGGGATGTAGCCCCAGCTGAGCAGCCGCTCCTGCACCTCGGGCCGGGCGACCACCTTGGCGAGCGCCTGGTTCCAGGTCGCGACGGCTGCGGCTGGCGTTTTGGGCGGGGCGAACACGGCGTGGAAGCCCGATACCGTCAGATTCGGGTAGCCGAGTTCGGCGAAGGTGGGCACGTCGGGCGCTTGTGGCACGCGCGTGGCGGACGACACGGCCACCATGCGCACCTTGCCGGCGCGGTGGTATTCGAGCTGGCCGCCCAGCACCTCGAAACCCAGGCTGACCTGGCCGCCGATAAGGTTGGCCATCATCGGTGCGCCGCCCTGGTAGGGGATGTTCTGCATGTCCACGCCGATCGCCTTGCTGAACATCAGGCCCAGGAAGTGGTGGCCGCCGCCCGCGCCCGGCGTGCCGAAGTTGGCCCGCGCGGGGTTGGCCTTGGCCCAGCTCGTGTACTCGCCCAGCGTCTTGACCTGGGGTTCCTGGCCGGCCGCCAGCGCGAAGGGGAAATCCACCACCGTGGTGACGGGTTGCAGGTCGGTCCTGGGGTCGTAGCCCAGCTTCTTCGAGACATACGGAAAGATCACCGCCAGCGCGTCCGGCCCCAGCAGCACCACGCTGCCGTCGGCCGGCGAGTTTTTCAGGATGTCTACCACCACGCGGCCGCCCGCGCCGGGCTTGTTCTCCACGAGCACCGGCCGCTTGAGTTCGTCCTTGAGCTTGTCGGCCAGCAGGCGCGCCAGTGTGTCGAGCGAACCGCCGGCAGGGTAGCCGACGAGGATTTTCACGGGCGTGTCGCTGCCGCCCTGCGACCAGGCGGCGGGTGCCGCGGCGAGCAGGGCCGCGGCCAGCAGCCGGCTCAAGGTGCCGCGCCGGCTTGGCAGGGGGGAAGTCCAGAGGGTGCTTTTCATGGGGTGTCTCCTGTTGCTAAAGAGGTGGGGGAAAAGGATGCAGCGATCTGCCAGCCCCGTTCGGCGATGGGCGCGGCCATTCGCGCGGCGGCTTCGGCCTTCGGGTGGGCGGCAATGCCGTTCGCCAGACGCCGGGCCACGCCCTGCAGGATGGCGGCGAGGCGGAAGAAGTTGAACGCCAGGTAAAACGGCCAGTTCGCCAGCACGGCGTTGGTGTCGTCGCGGCCGGCACGCTGGCAGTAGCGCGTGATGTAGGTGCGCTCGTCGGGGATGCCCAGCGCCATCAGGTCAATGCCGGCAAAGCCGTGCAGCGCGCCAGGATGGATGTGCCAGGCCATGCAGTGGTAGGCCAGATCGGCCAGCGGGTGGCCCAGCGTGGAAAGCTCCCAGTCCAGCACGGCCAGCACGCGCGGCTCGGTGGGATGGAACACCAGGTTGTCGATGCGGAAATCGCCATGCACCAGCGCCACTTCGTCCTCGCGCCGCGCCTGCGCGGGGATGTGGCCGGGAAGCCAGTCCATGAGGCGGTCCATCGCCGGGATGGGCGTGGTCTGGCTCGCCAGGTACTGCGTGCGCCAGCGCTTGATCTGCCGCTCGAAGTAGTTGCCGGCGCGCCCGTGGTCCGCGAGGCCCGTCGCGCGCCAGTCCAGCGCATGGATGGCCGCGATCACCCGGTTCGCCTCGTCATACAGTGCGCCGCGCCCGCCCGGCGTCAGGCCGGGCAGGGCCGCTTCACGGAAGATGCGTCCGTCCACGAACGCCATCAGGTAGAACGCCACGCCGATGACCGACTCGTCCTCGCACAGCAGGCCGGGGCGCGGCACCGGCACGGCGCTGCCGTGCAGCGCGCTGATCACGCGGAATTCGCGCTCGATGGCATGGGCCGAGGGCAGCAGCTGCGCTACCGGGGCCGGCTTGCAGCGCATCACCCAGCGCTGGCTGCGGCTGGTCAGCAGCCAGGTCGGGTTTGACTGGCCGGCCTGCAGCGGTTCCAGCGAAATCGGGCCGGCATGGCCCGGAAGCTTGTCCTGTAGCCAGCGGTCAAGGGACCCGAGGTCAAATGGGGATGATTCGTTCATTTGGCCGGATTGTCGGACAATTCGACTGAATGGCCATCAGGGCAAACCATAGGCCGCGGCAAAAGCCACCCACCCCGCGGCGAAGGCAAGAAGAGCGGAAAAACGAGAGGGCGTGGGCGCGAACCGCGCTGAATCAGGGGTTCAGACCTGCGGCAGCGGCTCGCGCATGTCCAGCCCGGCCACTTCGCAGCCGCGCTTGTAGTCGAGCATGTGTTTGCGCGTCCACGACTCGGCTGCCTCCGCGTCATGGCGGCGCAGGGCGGCGACCACCTGGCGGTGCGCCGCCAGCAGGCGCGCGCCCGACTGCGGGAGTTGGGGCGCGATGGCCGCATAACCCGCGTGCATCAGCAGGTTGATGGGCGCGCGGGCCAGCAGCAGCGCCTGGTTGCGCGTCGCCTGCGCCACGCGCGACTGGAATTCGATGTCGATGTCTACCGGCGAGCCGCCGGCCGCCACGATGGCGGCGGTCTGCTCCAGGTTGCCGTCCAGCCCTTCCAGCTCCTCGTCGGTGATGACACTTGCCGCCAGCGAGGCGCACAGCGGCTCCAGCACCAGCGCGACCTGAAACACATCGAGCAGACTCACATTGCGCAGGCGCAGCGAGCGCTCGGCGCTCGATGCCAGATCGCTGTGGCGTGGCATCGAGACGATCAGCCGCTTGCCGTCGCGCCGCACCAGCCCGTCCTGCTCCAGCTGGCGCAAGCCTTCGCGGATGGTCGAGCGGTGCACGCCGAAACGGGTGGCCAGGTCGGTCTCGGTGGGCAGTGCGTCACCCTGCTTCAGGCTGCCGGAGACGATGCGCTGGCGCAGGTCTTCGGTGATCACGCGGTAGGCGGGCTTGAGCTGGAGCTTCTGGATGTCGAGGGTCATGGTGGGCGGGGTAAGGCGGACACGGTGCAGATCGGCACCCGAAGGGTTGTCGGACAATCCGCGATCAGTGTAGCGGTGGCCACGCTCGCCACGACAGGCTGGGATAATTCAGCCCATGTCCAGCACCCCCAAAGACCCCGTTTTCAGCCCCTGGCGCATGTCCGTCGCGCCCATGATGGCCTGGACCGACAAACACTGCCGCTACTTCCACCGACTGCTGACAAAAAACGCCTTGCTCTACACCGAGATGGTCAGCACCGGCGCGCTGCTGCACGGCGACTTGCGGCAGCACCTGCGTTTTGACGAAAAGGAGCACCCCGTGGCACTGCAGCTCGGCGGCAGCGAGCCGGCCGACCTGGCCCTGGCCGCCAAACGCGGGCAGGAGTGGGGTTACGACGAAATCAACCTGAACTGCGGTTGCCCCAGCGTGCGCGTGCAGCGTGGCGCGTTCGGCGCCTGCCTGATGAACGAGCCCGCGCTGGTGGCCGACGGCGTGAAGGCCATGATGGACGCGGTGAACGTGCCCGTCACGGTGAAGCACCGCATCGGCGTGGACAGGATCGAGAGCTACGCCTTCGTGCGCGACTTCGTGGGGCAGGTCAGCGACGCCGGCTGCAAGGTCTTCATCGTGCACGCGCGCAACGCCTGGCTCGACGGCCTGAGCCCGAAGGAAAACCGCGAAATCCCGCCGCTGCGCTACGAGCTGGCCTACCAGCTCAAGCGCGACTTCCCCGCGCTGACCATCAGCGTGAACGGCGGCATCACCACCAACGCGCAGATCGCCGAGCACCTGCAGCATGTGGACGGCGTGATGATCGGCCGCGAGGCATACCACAACCCGTGGCTGATGGCGGAATGGGATGCGGCCTTCTACGGCGCGGCCCCCGGCACCCTCACGCGCGAAGCCGTCGAGGAACAGATGGTGGCCTACATGGAGCAGGAAGCCGAAGAAGACGGCACTCCCTGGTCCGCCATCGCACGCCACATGTTGGGCCTGCGCCACGGCCTGCGCGGCGCCCGCCGCTGGCGCCAGATCTGGAGCGACCATCACCTGAAACCCTTGCCGGCGAGGGAGGTGTGGGCGATGGCGCGGGAATGGGCGCCTGTGGCGGCTTGAATTTCGCGTAGGAAAGCAGCGGGAAACTGGCCGATCGGATCAGACCCTTAACTGGGGGCCACGCCAGCGACAATCGTGACCGCCTTCATCCACTGAAAAGACATCTTTTATGAAATTTGCTTTCCGCAACGCCGCCTTCGTCGCCACGCTGGCGACTTTGTCCTTGTCCACGACCCTTGTGTCAGCCCAAAACGCCGTGACGGCCGCGGCCGCCAAGGAAGCCGGCGCCGTGGTCACTGCCACGGGCCTGGTGTACCGCTCGCTCAAGGACGGCACGGGCGCCAGCCCTACGGCCAGCGACCGGGTCAAGGTGCATTACCGCGGCACTTTCCCCGATGGCAAGGAGTTCGACAGCTCCTACAAGCGCAATGAGGCCATCGAGTTTCCGCTCGGCGGCGTCATCAAGTGCTGGACCGAAGGCGTCCAGCGCATGAAGGTGGGCGGCAAGGCCAGGCTGACCTGCCCGCCGGCCATTGCCTACGGCGAACGCGGCGCCGGTGGCGTGATTCCGCCCAACGCGACGCTGCTGTTCGAAGTGGAACTGCTGGCGATCAACGGCAAATAAGCCGGGGCGGGCGCCCTTCTTTTCCAGCAACGTGGGCTGGAGCACAGACGGCGGCGTTGGCGGCGGCTCCAATGAACCCATTGGCGTGTGTTCAAGCACCCTCGCAGAGGGTGGGCAACCCGATGGAGATTCTTATGTATATCGGTGGCGGCGCTCTCCTGATCATCATCTTGTTGATCCTGTTTCTACGTTAAGCGGATTCCGCAGGGCCCTGTCCTTGACCGGGCAAGCCGGCGTCCAGAGGAGACTGATTTGACAGAACTTACCCCGGTGCAACCTGAGGACACGGGCACAGGCACCGCAGCCGGTGCGACGGCGCCGGCCGAACCGGCCTGTGTGGCGCTGCAGATGCCGGTTGACGTGCGAAGCGCTTCGCTGGCGGTTCTGGCCACACTGGGCAGCGTGTTCATGCTGCATTGGGCCAGTGCGGTCTTCATTCCCGTGATGGTCGGGCTGCTGTGCAGTTATGCGCTGTCGCCGGTGGTGGACTGGCTGCAGTTGCGCCGGATTCCGCGGGCCATGAGCGCGGCACTGCTTATCCTGGGTATTCTGGCGGGCACTGGTGCGACCGCGTATTCGCTCAGCGACGATGCGAGCAAGCTGATCGAGTCGCTGCCGGCCGCCGCGAAGAAATTGCGGGCCGCCGTTCGCGCCCTGCCGGGTGCACCGGACAACACGCTGGCCACCGTGCAGAAGGCCGCTGCCCAGCTGGAGCAGGCCGCCGAAGAGACCAACCGCGCCGCGCCGGTCGGCCGCGACGTGCAGCGGGTGCACATCGAGCGGCCGAAGTTTGACATCAAGGACTATGTCTGGAGCGGTGGCCTGGGGCTTCTGGGCATGCTGAGCCAGTTCGGCATGATGGCGTTGATTGCCTTTTTCCTGATGGCCTCGGGCGACAAATTCAGGCGCAAACTGGTCAAACTGGCCGGTCCCACGTTGAGCAGCAAGAAAATCACGCTGCAGGCGCTCAACCAGATTCACGACCAGATCCAGCGCTACATGCTGGTTCAGCTGTTCACCAGCGTGCTGGTGGGACTGGCCACCTGGTTGTGTTTCCTGGCAATCGGGCTCGAACATGCGGCGGTCTGGGGCATTGCGGCCGGGGTGCTCGATCTGGTGCCCTACATCGGCAGCATGGTCATCGCGTCCGGTTCAGCGCTGGTGGGCTTCATGCAGTTCGGCGCGCTGGACATGGCGCTGCTGGCGGGTGGCCTGTCGCTCGTCATCCATTTCATCGAAGCCTTCCTGCTGACGCCCTGGCTGGCAAGCCGTGCCAACAAGATGAATCCAGTGGCCATCTTCGTCGGCGTGCTGGCCTGGGGCTGGCTCTGGGGTTTGTGGGGCCTGCTGCTCGGGGTGCCGATCCTGGTGATTATCAAGACCGTGTGCGACCGGGTTGACGATCTCAAGCCGGTGGGTGAATTTCTCGGGGACTGACTGCGGGCGGCCGCTCATCCGCCCCGTATCACTTTCGGCCGACGACCAGCAGCAACACGCCCGCCACGATGGCCCCGGCGCTGACAATCACCGGGACGTTGACCCGCTGCTTTTCCTCGACCTTGAGTTCGATCGGTCCCAGCTTCATGCCGGTGGTTTCCTTCGTGTAGCTGAAACCACCGTACGCCAGGCCGAGGCAACCGGCCGCGATCAGGATGATGCCGATGAATTTTGTGGCGTTCATTGCTGTCTTTCTGCTGAAAATCTGATCGGAATGGCTTGCACAGATACGGCATACGGTAGACGAAATGGCTTGTCTGGTCTGTGCGCCAACGCACATTCCCTGGTCTGTGCCAGCGCAATTTTCACGTTGGCGCTGTGCGCGCTATATTTCACGGAGCGCGCCTTCCCGATCACAGGCCGGCACCGTGCTGGATTCAAGCGAGGCCGACGTTTGCTGAAAGAGAGCCCTTCATGAAGCCACGCATCACGCTGCTCACCCTCGGGGTTCAAGACCTTGCCAGATCCGTCGTCTTCTACCGCGACGGCCTTGGTTTTTCAACAGAAGGAATTGTCGGCACCGAGTTCGAGAACGGCGCGGTGGCTTTCTTCGATCTGCAGAACGGGCTGAAGCTGGCTCTCTGGCCGCGCCGTAGCCTGGCCGCCGATTCGGGTTTGCCTTTGGACGCACCCAGCGCGACCGAGTTCGCCATCGGCCACAACGTCTCGTCCACGGCCGAGGTGGACGAGGTCATGAACCTGGCCGCGCGGGCCGGTGCTGGCGTGGTCAAGCCGGCCCAGACCACGTTCTGGGGTGGGTACGCGGGCTATTTTCAGGACCCGGACGGGCATTTGTGGGAAATCGCCTTCAACCCGCAGTTCGAGTCACCCGGCTGATCGACGCCGGGCAACAGTGTTTCGACCTCAACGCGCCGCGTGCGCAGGAAGGAAGACATCCATGGGCCCTCATCCCCGACTCACGGTGCGCGAACTGCGTGTGCGCGCGGTCAATGTGCCCATGCCGCGGCCGTTGCAGACCAGCAGCGGCACGATCAGCCTGGCGCCGCTGGCGCTGATCGACCTCGACACCGAGGAGGGCGTCACCGGGTCCACGTACCTCTTTTGCTACACGCCGCTGGCGCTCAAGCCGGTGACGCAACTCCTTGCGAACCTGGCGCCCCTCATCAAGGGCGACGTCGTTGCGCCTTTTGAGATCGACCGGAAGCTGCAGCGCCAGTTCCGGCTGCTGGGGACCAAGGGCGTGACAGGCATGGCGATGGCCGGCATCGACATGGCGGCCTGGGATGCGCTCTCCAAGGCGCAGGGCCTGCCACTGGCGAGGCTGCTCGGCGGCGAGTTGAAGCCCATCCCGGCCTACAACAGCTGTGGCCTGGGCATGATCGGACCCGAGCGCGCCGGCGTCGAGGCGCAACAGCTGGTCGCTGCGGGGTTTTCGGCGGTCAAGCTTCGGCTGGGCTACCCCGACGTGAAAGCGGATGTCGACGTGGTGCGCGCCGTCAGGCGCTCGATCGGCGACGGCGTCCATCTGATGGCCGACTACAACCAGGCGCTTTCCGTGGCCGAAGCGATCCGGCGCACCGAGGCGCTCGCCGCCGAGGGGCTGTACTGGCTCGAAGAGCCGACCCTTGCCGACGACTTCGCCGGCCATGCGCAGATCCGCGGCAAGACCCGCATCACGATCCAGATGGGTGAGAACTGGTGGGGACCCCAGGACATGGCCAAAGGCGTCGCTGCCGGCGCGTCTGACCTCGGCATGCCGGACGCCATGAAGATTGGCGGCGTAACCGGCTGGATGCGGGCGGCGGCCATCGCCGAGTCGGCCGGCATGCCGCTCTCCAGCCACATTTTTCCTGAAGTCAGCGCCCATTTGCTGGCGGTGACGCCCACCTGCCACTGGCTGGAGTACGTGGATTGGGCCAATCCCGTTCTGCAATGTCCCTTGCGCATCGAAGCGGGGCACGCGATCATTCCTGATGTGCCGGGCAGCGGCATCAGCTGGAATGAAGCCGGCGTCGAGCGTTGCCTGGTGCGTTGAGCCGCGTGCAGGCTTCACAAGACACACGGCAGGTCAACCAGCCGGCCCTGGCCACGTTGAACATGCAGGGCGTTGCCGCACAACGGAAACTTTTGATTCATCTTGCGGTCTACTGCTCAGGCTTCTATATATTGAATATCAGGTAGTGCGGCCAGTTGAAGACGCCCATGACTCTGTGTTGCGCGATCTTCCGGGTGCTGCGTACGAAGGAGGTTCTATGGATGTCATCCGCAATTTTCTGACGCGTTACGAGCAGACGCGCGAAGAAGAACTGTCCATCGAGGAGTACCTCGATGCCTGCAAGAAGGATCCACTGGTCTACGCCACGGCAGCCGAGCGCATGCTGGCGGCCATAGGGGAACCCAAGTTGGTCGACACACGGCACGACCAGCGGCTGTCCCGTGTGTTTGGCAACAAGATGATCAAGATCTATCCGGCCTTCCAGGATTTCTATGGTCTGGAAGACCCGATTGAACAGGTCGTCTCGTATTTCCGCCATGCGGCCCAGGGCCTGGAAGAGAGAAAGCAGATCCTTTATCTGCTGGGGCCCGTCGGTGGCGGCAAGTCGTCGATCGCCGAGCGGCTCAAGCAACTCATGGAGCATGTGCCGTTTTATGCGCTCAAGGGTTCGCCAGTGAACGAGTCGCCGCTGGGCCTGTTCAACAATGCCGAAGATGCCCCGTTGCTGGAGCAGCAATATGGCATCGCGGAGCGCTATCTGCAACGCGTGATGTCGCCCTGGGCGGTCAAGCGTCTGGAGGAGTTCGGTGGCGACATCCGCAAATTCCGCGTGGTCCGGCGCTACCCCTCGGTGCTCAAGCAGTGCGCGATCGCCAAGACCGAGCCGGGTGACGAGAACAACCAGGACATCTCTTCGCTGGTCGGCAAGATCGACATCCGCAAGCTCGAAACCTTTGCGCAGGATGATCCCGACGCCTACAGCTATTCGGGCGGCTTGTGCCTGGCCAACCAGGGCCTGCTGGAGTTCGTCGAGATGTTCAAGGCCCCGATCAAGGTGCTGCACCCCCTGCTGACCGCCACGCAGGAGGGCAATTACAAGGGCACGGAGGGCTTTGGTGCAATTCCGTTCGACGGCATCGTGATGGCGCACTCCAATGAAAGCGAGTGGCGCGCGTTCAAGAACAACAAGAACAACGAAGCCTTCCTGGACCGTATCTACATCGTCAAGGTGCCGTATTGCCTGCGCGTGTCGGAAGAGGTGAAGATTTACGAGAAGCTGATCCGCAACTCGTCGCTCGCCAACGCAGTGTGCGCACCGGGCACGCTCAAGATGATGTCGCAGTTTGCGGTGCTGACACGGCTGAAGGAGCCCGAAAACTCCAGCCTGTTCAGCAAGCTGCTGGTGTACGACGGCGAAAACCTGAAAGACACCGATCCCAAGGCCAAGTCATACCAGGAGTACCGCGACTACGCTGGCGTGGACGAGGGCATGACCGGTGTTTCGACACGCTTTGCGTTCAAGATCCTGTCCAAGGTGTTCAACTTCGACTCGACCGAGATCGCCGCCAATCCGGTGCACCTGATGTACGTGCTGGAGCAGCAGATCGAGCGCGAGCAGTTCCCGCCCGAGACCGAGCAAAAGTACCTGGCCTACATCAAGGAACAGCTGGCGGCGCGTTATGCCGCGTTCATCGGCAAGGAGATCCAGACCGCTTACCTGGAGTCGTACTCCGAGTACGGGCAGAACATTTTTGACCGCTACGTGACCTACGCGGATTTCTGGATTCAGGACCAGGAGTACCGGGACACCGACACCGGCGAGATTTTCGACCGGGCGTCGCTCAATGCCGAGCTGGAGAAGATCGAAAAGCCCGCCGGCATCAGCAATCCCAAGGATTTCCGCAACGAGATCGTCAATTTCGTTTTGCGGGCTCGGGCCAACAATGAGGGCAAGAACCCGCTGTGGACGAGCTACGAGAAGCTGCGCACCGTGATCGAGAAAAAGATGTTCTCGAACACCGAGGATCTGCTGCCGGTGATCTCCTTCAACGCGAAGGCAAGCGCCGACGAGCAGAAGAAGCATCTGGATTTCGTCAACCGCATGGTGGCCAAGGGCTACACCGCGCGGCAGGTGCGCCTGCTGTGCGACTGGTACCTCCGGGTTCGCAAGAGCTCTTGAGGAAATGCGGTGCGCTGCGGCGCCCGCGCCCGACTGGAGAACGCCATGTTGCACATCATCGACCGTCGCCTTTCGGGCAAGAACAAGTCGATCGGCAACCGTGAGCGGTTTCTCCGGCGTTTTCGCGACCAGATCCGTGAGGCGGTTCGCCGCGCGGTGTCGGGGCGCAGCATTCACGACATCGAGCAGGGCGAGGACATCACGCTGCCGCGGCGCGACGTGTCCGAGCCGGTGTTCGGACACGGCCCGGGTGGCCGGCGCGAAGCCGTCCATCCCGGCAACCAGGATTACGCGCGTGGCGACCGCATCCAGCGGCCCAAGGGAGGCGGGGCGGGAACCGGCGCGGGCGAAGCTTCGGACAGCGACGCGGTGGGCGATGACGATTTCGTCTTCCGGATCACCCGCGAAGAATTCATGCAGTATTTTTTCGACGAACTGGCCCTGCCGCACCTGATTCGGACCCAGTTGCTGCCGGACGCGCCGGAATGGAAGTCGCAGCGCGCTGGCTTCATCCAGCAGGGCGCGCCGTCCAGCCTGCATGTGGTGCGCTCCATGCGCATGGCCTTGGGCCGGCGCATCGCCATGGGTGGCGAGGCGCGACGGGAGTTGCGCGAGCTTGAGGCGCGGCTGGCGGAGACGCTGCGGCAGCACTCACCACCACCGCTGGAGATCGAGGCCCTGCAGAAGTTGATGGACGGCTTGCGCCGCCGGCTGCGGCGGATTCCGTTCCTGGACCCGTTCGACCTGCGCTACCGCAACCGCGTCAGGGTACCGCTGCCCACCGCGAAGGCGGTGATGTTCTGCGTGATGGACGTGTCCGGTTCGATGGACGAGGAGCGCAAGGATCTTTCGAAGCGTTTTTTCATCCTGCTGTACTTGTTCCTGATGCGGCACTACGAACGCACGGACGTGGTCTTCATCCGCCACCACACGCAGGCCGCCGAGGTTTCGGAGCAGGAGTTCTTTCACTCGACCGAAACCGGTGGCACCGTGGTTTCCAGCGCCCTGGTGCTGATGAACGACATCATCCAGGCACGCTACCCCTCGGACCAGTGGAATATTTACGGTGCCCAGGCCTCGGACGGCGACAACTGGAACCAGGATTCCGCCAAATGCCGTGAACTGCTGGAGACGCAGTTGCTGCCCGCCGTGCGTTACTTCGCCTATGTGCAGGTGGGAGAGGAGAACCAGAACCTTTGGGAAGAATACAGCCTGGTTGCCGCGGACCATCCGAACTTTGCCATGCAGAAGATCACCGCCGCGTCGGAGATCTACCCCGTGTTTCGCGAACTGTTCAAGAAAGGCCGTAGCGCATGACCAAGACCGAAGCCCCTGCGGACGCGGTGCCGGCCGCCGGCCGTCGCGCGCCCTTGCCCAGTCCATCCGACTGGTCGTTTGAACTGATAGAGACCTATCACACGGAGATCGAGCGCACGGCCCGGCGTTTTGGGCTCGACACCTATCCGATCCAGATGGAGGTGATCACCGCCGAGCAGATGATCGATGCCTATGCCTCGATCGGCATGCCGGTGAACTACCGCCACTGGACGTTCGGCAAGCAGTTCATCACCACGGAAAAGAGCTACCGCCGCGGCCAGATGGGGCTGGCTTACGAGATCGTGATCAATTCAAACCCCTGCATTGCCTACCTGATGGAGGAAAACACGATGCCGATGCAGGCGCTGGTGATCGCCCACGCCTGCTATGGCCACAACTCGTTTTTCAAGGGCAATTACCTGTTCCGCATGTGGACCGACGCTGACGCGATCGTGGACTACCTTGTGCATGCGCGCGCCTACATTGCCGATTGCGAGGAGCACTACGGGGTTGATGCGGTCGAGCAGTTGCTGGACTCCTGCCATGCGCTGATGAGTCACGGGGTGGATCGCTTCCGGCGTTCGCAAAAGCTGTCTCTGGCCGAGGAGGAGGCGCGGCGCAAGGACCGCGAAGCCTATCTGCAGCAGCAGCTCAACGACCTCTGGCGCACCGTGCCCAAAGGGGCGGACAAGCAGACCGAGAAGGCCAGCCGGCGCTTTCCGGAAGAGCCCGAGGAAAACCTTCTGTATTTCATCGAGAAGAACGCGCCGCTGCTAGATACCTGGCAGCGCGAGGTGGTGCGCATCGTTCGCAAGGTCGCCCAGTACTTCTATCCGCAGCGGCAGACGCAGGTCATGAACGAGGGCTGGGCCACGTTCTGGCACTACACCCTGCTCAACGCCCTGTACGACGAGGGCATGCTGACCGATGGCTTCATGATCGAGTGCCTGCGCTCGCACACCAATGTGGTCTACCAGCCGCCGGTCAAGCACCCCGCCTACAGCGGCATCAACCCTTACGCGCTGGGCTTTGCGATGTTCAGCGACCTGCGACGCATCTGCGAGAACCCGACCGACGAGGACCGTCAGTGGTTCCCGGATATCGCCGGATCGGACTGGGTCAAGACCCTCGATGGCGCGATGCGGAATTACCGGGACGAAAGTTTCATCGGGCAGTTTCTTTCACCCCACCTGATCCGTGAATTCCGGCTGTTCTCGGTTGTGGACGATGCGAAGGAACCGGAGCTGGAAGTGGCTGCCATTCACGACGAAGCGGGTTACCGCCATTTGCGCGAGGTGCTGGCGCGTCAGTACGACCTGAGCTACCGCGAGCCCAACATCCAGGTCTGGAACGTGAACCTGCGGGGCGACCGCTCCATGACCCTGCGCCACACGCGGCACAACGACAGGCCGCTCAACGACGATGCCGAGGAAGTCCTGAAACATGTCGCCCGGCTGTGGGGCTTCAGCGTGAGGCTGGAAAGCGTCGATGCCGAGGGCAAGGTGCAGCAACGACTCGAGGTCACGCCACCGGCGCAACAGTAGCGGCAGGGGCAACCTGCCGCACCATCCCGTATGGCGCTCAGGTCATCTCTTCGATGACGAGGTGGCGGTATTTCTGTGCGTAGGAAAACGGGCTCTTGTGCACCGTTTCCATGACCTTTTGGGTTTCTTTCTCGGACGGCACATGGATCATGAGGGCGAAGTGCCCCTTGCGCGCCAACTCGCAATAATGGCGAACCGTTTCCGCCTCGCTGCCCACGGAAGGAAAGACGTTGCCGTCTTCGCGCACGCTGTGGCCGATTTCCTCCAGGATGGTTTCCGGCTTCAGCAGCATCAGGTCATCGCTGTACCCGCTGGCCCGAAGGTCATGGGCCAGTTTCTGGGCATCATGAAGGGCGGGCAGCATCACGAACAGGTAACCCGTCGGGTAAAACACACCGCGCATGCTCTGCATGCTGGACGTCATGACGAACGGTTTCATAACGCGCTCCTTTCAACCAAGGGCTTGTCACTCCACTGCGTTCAATATAGTTCGCCTTCCGCCAGATGCCAAACAGGGCGCTGATGGCGGCGCGGGAGCGGCTCTAGGCGGCCGCTTCCAGGCCGTGGCTGAAATGCTCCTGCATGCGCTGGCTGGCCGCTTGCGGGTCGCGTGCCGCCAGTGCCGCCATGATGGCCCGGTGCTCGGTCAGCGACTCTTCGATGCGGCCGGACTTGAGCAGCGAGTTGTGCCGGTTGAGCTTCATGACCTTGCGCAGGTCCGCCACCATCTGGTCGCGCCAGCGGTTGCTGGCCAATTCCAGCAGGCGCATGTGAAAACGCTCGTTGATCGCAAAAAAACGGTCCCGGTCACCCACGGCCGCTTCCAGTTCGGCGTGCAGGGCTTTCAGTTCGCCCATTTCGGCGTCGGTGGCCACGCGGGCCACCACGCCCGCGGCGTCGCTTTCCAGAAGACTAAGCAGGTGGTAGACGTCCGCCAGGTCTTTCTCCGAGACTTCAGTCACGTACGCACCGCGCCGCACCTTCATCGTCACCAGGCCTTCGGCCGCCAGCACCTTGAGGGCTTCCCGCAAAGGCGTGCGGCTGATACCGTATTCCTCGGCGATCTTGAGTTCGTCGATCCAGCTGCCGGGCTCAAGCTCGCGCCTGAAGATGCGCTGCCGAAGCAACTCGGCAACTTCTTCATAGAGAGCACGGGGGGCGAGGGACAGAGCGGCCATAAAAGTTCAAGTTTGCCGGAATTGTAAGTCAGGCGGAATATTTTGCATCAATAATTATGAATGATGTAAACTTCCGGCGACTTGCCGAACCCGCTGGGCTGTCCCATGCGGCGGTTTTGATCTTGCAGAAAGCTGTTCAGCCATGAGCTCAAACAACCCCGAATTCGCCCCCGTCAGCCTTGAAGCCTGGAACAAGGCCGCCGCCAAGTCCGCCCCCGGCGGCAACGTGGACGCCCTGAACTGGGTCACGCCGGACGGCATCACGGTCAAGCCGCTGTACACCGCCGAAGACACCAAGGACCTGCCGCATGCCAACACGCTGCCGGGATTTGCCCCCTTCCTGCGTGGCCCGCAGGCCACCATGTACGCGGTTCGCCCCTGGACGATCCGCCAGTACGCGGGTTTCTCGACGGCGGAAGAATCCAACGCCTTCTACCGCAAGGCGCTGGCCGCGGGCGGGCAGGGCGTGTCGGTCGCCTTTGACCTAGCCACGCACCGGGGCTACGACTCCGACCATCCGCGCGTGACCGGCGACGTCGGCAAGGCCGGCGTGGCGATCGACAGCGTGGAGGACATGAAAGTCCTGTTCGACCAGATCCCGCTGGACAAGGTGTCGGTTTCGATGACCATGAACGGCGCGGTGCTGCCCGTGCTGGCCGGCTACGTGGTGGCGGCTGAAGAGCAAGGCGTTTCACAGGACAAGCTGTCCGGGACCATCCAGAACGACATCCTCAAGGAGTTCATGGTCCGCAACACCTACATCTACCCGCCCCAGCCGTCGATGCGCATCATCGGCGACATCATCGAGTACACGGCCAGGAACATGCCGAAGTTCAACTCGATCTCGATCTCGGGCTACCACATGCAGGAGGCCGGCGCCAACCAGGCGCTGGAAATGGCCTTCACCCTGGCCGATGGCAAGGAGTACGTGAAGACCGCCATCGCCAAGGGCATGGACGTGGACGAGTTCGCCGGCCGCCTGTCGTTCTTCTGGGCGGTGGGCATGAATTTCTACCTGGAAATCGCCAAGATGCGCGCTGCGCGCCTGCTGTGGTGCCGCATCATGAAGGGCTTCGACGCCAAGAACCCCAAGAGCCTGATGCTGCGCACGCACAGCCAGACCTCCGGCTGGTCGCTGACCGAGCAGGACCCCTACAACAACGTGGTGCGCACCACCATCGAAGCCATGGCGGCGGTGTTCGGCGGCACGCAGTCGCTGCACACCAACTCGCTCGACGAAGCCATCGCGCTGCCGACCGAGTTTTCATCGCGCATCGCCCGCAACACCCAGCTCATCATCCAGGAAGAGACCCACATCACCAACGTGGTGGACCCGTGGGCGGGCAGCTACATGATGGAAAAGCTGACCCAGGACATGGCCGACGCCGCCTGGGCCATCATCGAGGAAGTCGATGCCATGGGCGGCATGACCAAGGCCGTGGACAGCGGCTGGGCCAAGCTCAAGATCGAGGCCGCCGCTGCCGAGAAGCAGGCCCGCATCGACTCGGGCAAGGACGTGATCGTCGGCGTGAACAAATACAAGCTGGCCAAGGAAGACCCGATCGACATCCTGGACGTGGACAACGTCAAGGTGCGCGACGGGCAGATCGACCGCCTGAAGGCGATCCGCGCCAGCCGCGACACGGCCAAGGTGCAGGCGGCGCTGGCCGCGCTGACCGCGGCGGCCGAGCAGGGCGACGGCAACCTGCTGGACCTCAGCATCAAGGCCATCCGCCTGCGCGCCACGGTGGGTGAAGTCTCCGACGCGCTCGAAAAGATCTTTGGGCGCCACCGCGCCGATACGCAAAAGGTGACCGGTGTGTACGCTGCTGCCTATGACTCGGCCGAGGGCTGGGAGCAACTCAAGAAGGAAATTGCGGATTTCGCCGAAGCGCAGGGCCGCCGCCCGCGCGTGATGATTTCCAAACTGGGCCAGGACGGCCACGACCGCGGCGCCAAGGTGGTGGCCACGGCTTTTGCCGACTTGGGCTTCGACGTGGACATGGGCCCACTGTTCCAGACTCCCGAGGAATGCGCGCGCCAGGCGATCGAGAACGACGTGCACGCCGTGGGCGTCTCCACGCTCGCCGCCGGCCACAAGACCCTGGTTCCGGCCATCATCGCTGAACTGAAAAAGCAGGGCGCGGACGACATCATCGTCTTTGTCGGCGGCGTGATTCCGCGCCAGGACTACGAGATGCTTTACGAGGCGGGCGTCAAGGGTATTTACGGTCCGGGCACGCCGATTCCGGCCAGTGCCAAGGACGTGCTCGAACAAATCAAGGCAGCGGTGAAGTGACGGCTTCCGCATCGGTGGAGGCGATCGTTCACGGCGCATCCGCCGTGCAGCGCCGCGCCATCGCCAAAGCCATCACGCTGCTGGAATCCACCCGTGCCGACCACCGCGCGCGGGCGGACGAGTTGTTGACAGCCTTGCTGCCGCACACCGGTAAGTCCTTTCGTCTCGGCATCAGCGGCGTGCCGGGCGTGGGCAAATCCACCTTCATCGAGGCGTTGGGCCTGTACCTGATTGACCAGGGGCATCGCGTGGCCGTGCTTGCGGTGGACCCTTCCAGCACCGTCTCCGGCGGCTCGATCCTGGGCGACAAGACGCGGATGGAGCATCTCTCGGTTCATGAAAAGGCCTATATCCGCCCCAGCCCCAGCAGCGGCACCCTGGGCGGCGTCGCCGAGAAAACCCGCGAGGCCATGCTGGTTTGCGAAGCGGCGGGCTACGACGTGGTGATCGTCGAAACCGTGGGCGTGGGCCAGAGCGAAACGGCGGTGTCAGGCATGACCGACATGTTCGTGCTCATGCAGCTGCCCAATGCCGGCGACGACCTGCAGGCCATCAAGAAGGGCGTGATGGAGCTGGCCGATCTGGTTGTCATCAACAAGGCCGACATCGATGCCATCGCCGCGCAACGCGCGCAACTCCAGATCACGTCGGCGATGCAGTTGCTGGGCCTGTTCGACGTCCACGACGAGAAGCACTGGCGCCCCAAGGCGTTGCAGCTCAGCGCACTGAACGGGCAGGGCGTGGACCGCTTCTGGGCGGCTGTGACGGAATTTTCCAGCTTGCAGAAAGCCAACGGCAAGATGGACATGCGCCGCCACCAGCAGTCTCTGGCTTGGATGTGGGAACGCATCGACGCGGGACTCAAGCAGGCCTTCCGGCAGAACCCGCAGGTGCGCGAACGCTTGCCCGAGCTGGAGCAGCAGGTGAAAGAAGGAAAGATCGCGGCCTCGACCGCAGCGCGGCACTTGCTCGCCGTTCATGTTGACCGGGCGTGAGCCGCCCACCCATCAAGAGCCATTCAGACAGATTCAAAAGAGGACTGACCATGCACGACATCCTGGAACAACTGGAAAAAAAGCGCGCCGCGGCCCGCCTGGGCGGCGGCCAGAAGCGCATTGATGCGCAGCACAGCAAGGGCAAGCTCACCGCGCGCGAGCGCCTGGAAGTGCTGCTCGACGAAGGCACGTTCGAAGAGTGGGACATGTTCGTCGAGCACCGCTGTGCCGACTTCGGCATGGCCGACAACAAGATTCCCGGCGACGGCGTGGTCACCGGCTACGGCATGATCAACGGCCGCCTGGTGTTCGTCTTCAGCCAGGATTTCACGGTCTTTGGCGGCGCACTGTCGGAAGCCCACGCCGAAAAGATCTGCAAGATCATGGACCAGGCGATGAAGGTCGGTGCCCCGGTGATCGGCCTGAACGACTCGGGCGGCGCTCGCATCCAGGAAGGCGTGGCTTCGCTCGGCGGTTATGCCGACGTGTTCCAGCGCAACGTGATGGCCAGCGGCGTGATTCCGCAGATCAGCATGATCATGGGGCCGTCGGCCGGCGGCGCGGTGTATTCGCCGGCCATGACCGATTTCATCTTCATGGTCAAGGACAGCTCCTACATGTTCGTGACCGGCCCCGAAGTGGTCAAGACCGTGACGCACGAGGAAGTCACCGCCGAGGAACTCGGCGGCGCCGTCACCCACACCACCAAGAGCGGCGTGGCCGACCTGGCGTTCGAGAACGACGTGGAAGCACTCCTGATGCTGCGCCGCCTCTACAACTACCTGCCGCTGAACAACCGCGAGAAGACCCCGGTGCGGCCGAGCGGCGACCCGATCGATCGTCTGGAACTCAGCCTGGACACGCTGGTGCCCGACAACCCGAACAAGCCCTACGACATGAAGGAGCTGATCGTCAAGACGGTGGACGACGGCGACTTCTTCGAGTTGCAGCCCGAGTACGCCAAGAACATCCTGATCGGCTTTGCCCGCATGGACGGCCAGACGGTGGGCATCGTGGCCAACCAGCCCCTGGTGCTGGCCGGCTGCCTGGACATCAAGTCCTCCATCAAGGCCGCCCGCTTCGTGCGTTTCTGCGATGCGTTCAACATCCCGGTCGTGACCTTCGTGGATGTGCCCGGCTTCATGCCCGGCACCTCCCAGGAATACGGCGGCATCATCAAGCACGGCGCCAAGCTGCTTTACGCCTACGCCGAGTGCACGGTGCCCAAGATCACCGTGATCACGCGCAAGGCCTACGGCGGCGCGTATGACGTGATGGCGTCCAAACACCTGCGCGGCGACGTGAACTTCGCCTGGCCCAACGCCGAGATCGCGGTGATGGGCGCCAAGGGCGCTGTGGAAATCATCTTCCGCGAGGACAAGGGTGACCCGGCCAAGCTGGCCGCCAAGGAGGCCGAGTACAAGGCCCGCTTCGCCAACCCCTTCGTGGCCGGCGCGCGCGGCTTCATCGACGACGTGATCCTGCCGCACGAGACCCGCAAGCGCATCTGCCGCAGTCTGGTGATGCTCAAGGACAAGAAACTCGAGAACCCGTGGCGCAAGCACGGGAACATTCCGCTCTAAGGCCCGAGGAGAACAAGAACATGTTTACCAAAATTTTGATTGCCAACCGCGGTGAAATCGCCTGCCGTGTCATCAAGACCGCCCAGAAAATGGGCATCAAGACCGTGGCCGTGTACTCCGAGGCCGACAAGGACGCCCGCCATGTGATGCTGGCCGACGAGGCCGTCTGCATCGGCCCGGCGCCGTCGAAGGACTCTTACCTGGTGATGGACAAGATCATCGCCGCCTGCAAGGAGACCGGCGCCCAGGCGGTTCACCCGGGCTACGGCTTCCTCTCCGAGAACGCGGAGTTCTCGCGCCGGCTCGAAGAAGAGGGCATCACCTTCATCGGCCCCAAGCACTACTCGGTGGGGCAGATGGGCGACAAGATCGCCTCGAAGAAGCTGGCCAAGGACGCCAAGGTCAACACCATTCCGGGTTACGCGGACGCCATCGACACGGCGGAGCAGGCCGTGGAGATTGCCAAGGGCATCGGCTACCCGGTGATGATCAAGGCCTCGGCGGGCGGCGGTGGCAAGGGCTTGCGCGTCGCGTTTGACGACAAGGAGTGCCTGGAAGGCTTCACTTCCTGCCGCAACGAAGCGCGCACGGCCTTCGGCGACGACCGCATCCTGATCGAAAAATATGTGCTGGAACCCCGCCATATCGAGATCCAGGTGCTCGGCGACAGCCAGGGCAACTGCATTTACCTGAACGAGCGTGAATGCTCAATCCAGCGTCGCCACCAGAAGGTGATCGAGGAGGCGCCGTCGCCCTTCATCTCCGAGGCGACCCGCAAGGCCATGGGCGAACAGGCCGTCGCGCTGGCCAAGGCCGTGAAGTACCAAAGCGCGGGCACGGTGGAGTTCGTGGTCGGCAGCGACCAGAGCTTCTACTTCCTCGAAATGAACACCCGGCTGCAGGTAGAGCACCCCGTGACGGAGTGCATCACCGGCCTGGACCTGGTGGAGTTGATGATCCGCGTGGCCGCCGGCGAGCCGCTGCCGATCACCCAGGACCAGGTCAAACGCGACGGCTGGGCGATCGAGTGCCGCATCAACGCCGAGGATCCGTTCCGCAACTTCCTGCCGTCCACCGGCCGTCTGGTGCGCTTCCAGCCGCCGCACGAAACCATGTTCCAGGCCAACACGACCGACCTGTTCGGCGTGCGCGTGGACACCGGTGTGCAGGACGGCGGCGAGATCCCGATGTTCTACGACTCGATGATCGCCAAGCTCATCGTTCACGGCACGGACCGCAACGATGCCATCGCCAAGATGCGCGAGGCGCTCAACGGCTTCGTGATCCGCGGCATCAGCAGCAACATTCCGTTCCAGGCCGCGTTGCTGGCGCATCCGAAGTTCGTCACGGGTGATTTCAACACCGGCTTCATCGCCGAGCAGTACGCGACCGGCTTCCGCGCCGAAGATGTGCCGCACGACGACACCAACTTCCTCGTGGCCCTGGCGGCCTTCGTGCGCCGCAAGTCGCGCGAGCGTGCGGCCGGCATCACGGGCCAGTTGCCGGGTTATGGCGTCAAGGTGGGCAAGGACTTCAACGTTGTGGTGTTGCCGGCCGAAGGCCAGAGCGAATGCCGTTACCTGCCAGTGCATGTGGACGAGTTCACCGGCAAGACCGGCATCGCCGCGATCCACGTGGGCGGCAAGTCCTATGAGATCACCAGTTCCTCGCGCCTGAACGATGTGCGCATCGAGGGCACGGTGAACGGCCAGCCGTTCACGGCCCAGATCGAGCGCGGCACGCCGAAGAACCCGCTGGCGCTGCGCGTGCAGCACAACGGCACCAAGATCGACGCGCTGGTGATGTCGCCGCGCACGGCGGAACTGCACCGGCTGATGCCTTTCAAGGCGCCGCCCGACATGAGCCGCTACGTGCTTTCACCCATGCCCGGCCTGCTGGTCGATGTGGCTGTGCAGCCCGGCCAGAAGGTCCAGGCGGGCGAACGCGTGGCCGTGATCGAGGCCATGAAGATGGAAAACGTGCTGTTTGCCATCGCCGATGGCGTGGTGGGCAAGGTGCTGGCGACCAAGGGCGAAAGCCTGACCGTGGACCAGCCGATCATCGAATTCGCCTGAACGCCGGAGCGCAACCATGCAACGACCTTTCAAGGTGCTGGGCATCCAGCAGATCGCCATCGGCGGGCCGGACAAGACCCGGCTCCAGAAACTGTGGGTGGACATGTTCGGCCTGGAGGTGACCGGCACCTTCCGCAGCGAGCGTGAAAACGTGGACGAAGACATCTGCGCCATCGGCAGCGGCCCGTTCAAGGTCGAGGTGGACCTGATGCAGCCGCTGGACCCCGACAAGAAGCCCGCCGTCCACACCACGCCGCTCAACCACATCGGCCTGTGGATCGACGACCTGCCTGTGGCCGTGGAGTGGCTCGCTGCCCAGGGCGTGCGTTTTGCGCCCGGCGGCATCCGCAAGGGCGCCGCGGGTTTCGACATCTGCTTCGTGCACCCCAAGGGCAGCGAGGAGCTGCCGATCGGCGGCGAAGGCGTGCTGATCGAGTTGGTGCAGGCGCCGCCGGAAGTGGTCAGCGCGTTTGACCGCCTGGCAGCGCAGGGCTGATCAAGAGGCCGTCCGCCGGCAGCAGCGGATTTGTTGATGTGGGTCAAATAAGTGATGCGGTGTCCGGGATTGCCCCAGCGTGTACTGAAGATTTGACGCCTTAGACTGCCTTGCACCCGCGGCACTGCCAGTGCCTTTGCGGGTCAAGGAGGCCGCTTTGCAACCTACCCGGATCACCGACCCCGCCTATTTCCACAAGGTCGTCGATTGCCAATGGGCCTGTCCGGCCCACACCCCCGTTCCCGAATACATCCGCCTGATCGGGCAGGGCCGCTACGGCGACGCCTACATGGTCAACTGGGTGTCGAATGTGTTTCCCGGCATCCTGGGGCGGACCTGCGACAGGCCCTGCGAGCCCGCCTGCCGGCGCGGCCGCGTCGAAGAAAACAACGGAGACAAGCCCGAGCCCGTGGCGATTTGCCGCCTCAAGCGCGTGGCGGCCGACCACAAGGACGATGTCCGGGCGCGCATGCCGGCCATCGCGCCGCCCAATGGCAAGCGCATCGCCTGCATCGGGGCCGGCCCTTCCGCGCTGACCGTGGCGCGGGATCTGGCGCCGCTGGGCTACGAGGTGACGGTGTTCGATGGCGAGGCCAAGGCGGGCGGCTTCATCCGGACGCAGATCCCGCGCTTTCGCCTGCCCGAGTCGGTGATCGACGAAGAAACCGGCTACATCCTGGACCTGGGCGTGAAGTTCAGGAGCGGCGAGCGCGTGGACTCCATGCGGGGCTTGCTGGCACAGGGTTATGACGCCGTGTTCGTCGGCTGCGGGGCGCCCCGCGGGCGCGACCTGGACGTGCCGGGGCGCGCGGAGGCGGCGGCGCACATCCACATCGGCATCGACTGGCTGGCATCGGTCTCTTTCGGCCACATCACGAAGGTGGCGCCGCGCGTCATCGTGCTGGGCGGCGGCAATACGGCCATGGACTGCTGCCGTTCGGCGCGGCGCCTGGGCGGTTCGGACGTGAAAGTCATTGTGCGCAGCGGCTTCGAGGAGATGAAGGCTTCGCCCTGGGAGAAGGAAGACGCGGTGCACGAGGGCATCCCCATCGTCAACTTCCATGTCCCCAAGAGTTTCGAGCACCAGGACGGCAAGCTTCTGGGCATGAAGTTCGAGGTCGTGAGCGCCGTCTATGACGACAAGGGGCGCCGCAGCCTGGTGCCGACGGGCGCGCCGGATGTGTTCTTCGAATGCGACGAGGTGCTGGTCGCCGTCGGCCAGGAAAACGCCTTTCCCTGGATCGAGCGCGATTGCGGCATTGAGTTCGACCGCTGGGGCTTGCCGGTGCTGGGCAAGGACACCTTCCAGTCCACGGTGCCCCGGGTTTTCTTTGGCGGCGATGCGGCCTTCGGCCCGAAGAACATCATCACGGCAGTAGCGCATGGGCACGAGGCGGCCGTGTCGATCGACCGCTTCCTGCACGCGGAAGCCGTGGCCGTGCGCCCGCCGCCCATGACCCGGCTGATGTCGCAAAAAATGGGCATCCACGAGTGGAGCTACCACAACGATGTGTCGGTTGATACGCGCTTCAAGGTGCCGTGGGCCGCCGCCGAGAAGGCGCTGGCCAGCATCCGCGTGGAAGTGGAACTCGGCTTTGACGCTGCGACGGCCTTCAAGGAAGCCAGTCGTTGCCTCAATTGCGACGTGCAGACGGTATTCAACCGCGACACCTGCATCGAATGCGATGCCTGCGTGGACATCTGCCCCATGGATTGCATCACCTTCACCGCCAACGGCGACGAGGCCGATTTGCGAACCCGGTTGAAGGCGCCTGCGCCCCATGCGGCGCAGGACCTGTTTGTGTCCGCCGAGCTCAAGACCGGGCGCGTGATGGTCAAGGACGAGGACGTGTGCCTGCACTGCGGGCTGTGTGCCGAGCGCTGCCCGACCGGTGCGTGGGACATGCAGAAGTTCCTGCTCAACACCACCCAGGCCGGGCCCGGGTGCCGTGACAGCCGCAAGTCTCAAAGGGAGGTCGCATGAAGCGCATCGAATCCATCAACGATTTCGTCATCAAGTTCGCCAATGTCAACGGCTCGGGGTCGGCTTCGGCCAACGAGTTGTTCGCCAAGGCCGTGATGCGCATGGGTGTGCCGGTGAGCCCGCGCAACATCTTCCCGAGCAACATCCAGGGCATGCCCACCTGGTACGAGGCGCGAGTCTGCGAAATGGGTTATCACGGCCGGCGCGGCGGCGTGGACATGATGGTGGCCATGAACCCGCAGACCTGGGACACCGATGTGGCCGAAATCGAGTCCGGCGGCTACCTGTTCTATGACAGCACGCGCCCGATCCCCGAGTCCAGGTTCCGCGATGACATCCAGGTCATCGGCATGCCCCTGACTGAGATCAGCAATGCCGCCTACAACGAGCCCCGCGAGCGCCAACTGTTCAAGAACATCATCTACATCGGCGCCTTGTCGGTGCTGCTGGACATGGAGGCCGGCGTGTTCGAAAAGCTCTTTGCGGAGCAGTACAAGGGCAAGGAGCGGCTTCTGGCGTCCAACATCCAGGCCCTGCACCTGGGCCGCGACCATGCGAAGGCGCACCTGAACGGCCCCCTGGGCATTCGCGTGCGCCGCGCCGACAGGGTCGGCGACCAGATCTTCACCGACGGCAACAGCGCCGCCGCCCTGGGCATGATCTACGGCGGTGCCACGGTCGCTGCGTGGTACCCGATCACGCCTTCGTCGTCCGTGCCCGAGGCATTTCAGAAATACTGCGACAAGTTCCGGGTGGATCCCGAGACCGGTCACCATCACTACGCGATCGTGCAGGCCGAGGATGAACTGGCCTCCATCGGCATGGTCGTGGGCGCGGGCTGGAACGGCGCGCGGGCCTTTACCGCGACATCGGGGCCCGGCGTGTCGCTGATGACCGAATTCATCGGCCTGGCTTACTTTGCCGAGATCCCGGTGACCATCGTCAATGTGCAGCGCGGCGGGCCGTCCACGGGCATGCCGACCCGCACGCAGCAGTCGGACCTGATCGCCTGCGCCTATGCCTCGCACGGCGACACCAAGCACGTGTTGCTGTTTCCGCAAGACCCTCACGAATGTTTTGAGCATTCCGCGGCCGCGCTGGACCTGGCGGACCGCCTGCAGACCCCGATCTTCGTGATGACCGATCTGGACATCGGCATGAACCAGCGCCTGTGCCAGCCCTTTGTCTGGGACGACGCCCGTGATTACGACCGCGGCAAGGTCATGACAGCCGCCGAACTCGAAGCCGGCAAGGACTTCGGCCGCTACAAGGACGTGGATGGCGACGGCATTCCCTGGCGCACCCTGCCGGGCACACACCCCACGAAGGGCAGCTTCTTCACCCGGGGAACCACGCGCGACCCCTATGCCCGCTATTCCGAGCGCGGGCCCGACTACATCTACAACATGGAGCGCTTGCTGCGCAAGTTCCGGACGGCGGCCGACCTAGTGCCGCAGCCTGTGCTGCGCAAGGCGCCGCAGGAAACGCCGCTGGGCGTGATCTACTTTGGCTCGACCAGCCCGGCCATGCGCGAGGCGCTGGATGTGCTGGAGGAGGAGGGCGTGCACCTGGATGCCCTGCGGCTGTGTGCGTTCCCGTTCCCCGCGTCGGTGGGCCGCTTCATCGCCGCGCATGACAAGGTGTTCGTGGTGGAGCAGAACCGCGATGCGCAGATGCACTCGATGCTGGTCAACGAGCTGGACATCGACCCGGCCCGGCTGGTGCGTGTGCTGCACTACGACGGAACCCCCATTACCGCCCGCTTCATCACCCGGGCCATTCGCCAGAACGTGCCACCACCCGCGCCGGACGCCCCGAACCTGCCCCGGCGAAAGGAGCTCGCATGACCTACATTGCCAAACCCCTGCTGCACCACCCGTCGCTCACGCCCAACAAGGTGGGTTACACGCGCCGTGACTACGAAGGCCGCATCTCGACCCTGTGCGCTGGATGCGGGCACGATTCGATCTCCGCGGCGATCATCCAGGCCTGCTGGGAACTGGACATCGAGCCGCACCGCGTGGCCAAGCTCTCCGGTATCGGCTGCAGCTCCAAGACGCCCGACTATTTCCTGGGCGCCTCGCATGGCTTCAACACCGTGCACGGCCGCATGCCTTCGGTGCTGACCGGCGCCAACCTGGCCAATCGTGACCTGTTGTACCTGGGGGTGTCGGGCGATGGTGACTCGGCCTCGATCGGCCTGGGGCAATTTGCCAACGCCATGCGCAGGGGCGTCTGCATGGCCTACATCGTGGAAAACAATGGCGTCTACGGGTTGACCAAGGGGCAGTTTTCCGCGACGGCGGACCGGGGCTCGAAGAGCAAGAAAGGGGTGGTCAACAGCGACAGCCCGGTCGATCTGGTGGGCATCGCCTTGCAGCTCGGGGCGACCTACGTCGCGCGCAGCTTCTCCGGCGACAAGGCGCAGCTGGTTCCCCTCATCAAGGGGGCCATGGAACACGGCGGCGCCGCGTTCATTGATGTCATCAGCCCCTGCGTGACATTCAACAACCATGCCGGCAGCACCAAGAGTTACGACTATGTGCGTCAGCACAACGATGCCGTGAGCCGCATCGACTTCATGACGTCGCATACCGAGATCACCACCGACTACGAACCCGGCGAGGCAGTGGAGGTCAAGCAGCACGACGGCTCGGTGCTGCGCCTGCGCAAGCTGCACCCGGACTACGACCCGACGGACCGCTACGCCGCCATGAGCTACATGAACCTGCATCAGGCGCGCGGCGAGGTGGTGACCGGGCTGCTGTATCTGGACCCGCTGGCCACGGACCTCCATACGGCGCTGAACACCAGCGAAAAGCCGCTTAACAGCCTGGGCGCCAGGCAACTATGCCCCGGCGCCGGCGCATTGAAAAAAATCAACGCCTCCCTGCGTTGATGGAAACGGACAGGCGGGCAATGGGATTCACTTCGCCATTTGAAAGGGCTGCAACATGGGAGAACGTACTGTTTTTCAATCCATGTCCCGGAGGCTCATCGTCAGTCTGGGGCCGCACGCCAGCGTCTGGGAGGCGGCCTGCGTCATGACCAAGGCCAACTGCGGCAGCGTGTTGATCGTGGACACGCAGGGCACCTTGCTGGGCATCGTGACCGAACGCGACCTGATGACGCGAGTCTTGGCCCGGGCGCTCAACCCTGAAAAGACGTTGGTGGCCGACGTCATGACACGCAATCCCCGCTGTGTCGCGCCCGAGATGCTGGTGTCCGATGCGGTGGTCATCATGATCGAGCGCGGGTTCCGGCATCTGCCCATTATGGGCGCGGATTCAAAGATTCTGGGTGTCTTCTCGGCACGAGACGCCTTGCCACGCGAGATCGGCAATGCCATCAGCCTGGCCGAATTTCATGAGCAGGTGAACGACGCGCTGGGTTGAATCCTGCCTATCAGGCACGCCAGTCAGGGGCGCCGGGGCGATGCCGAGTTTGCTTTACGTGGACGAATCGCCGGGTGTTTTTTTCGCGCGCGCGCGGGCCAATGCGGCCTCGATGATCTGGCGTTTCTTGTCCAGCACCACGGGATCGGTGTGCAGCGAATGGGTCGCCAGATCCGCGAGTTTCATTTCGGCCTTCTTTTCAAGCTCGACGGCGTGGACCGCCGCTTCCCGGGGCACCCTCATCTGGTGAAACGCATAACGCGCGCGAGCGGTGTCGGCTTCTGCCTGTGACCATGCGGCCCAGCCGGTGCGTTCGCCACTGGCGCGTTCAAGCTGGATGCAATCGACAGGGCAGACGGGAATGCAGAGTTCGCATCCGGTGCAATACGGCTCGATCACCGTGTGCATGCGTTTGTTGCTGCCGATGATGGCGTCCGTTGGGCAAACTTTCAGGCACAGCGTGCAGCCGATACACCAGTCTTCGTCAATGACGGCGATGCTTCGCGGGCCTTCAATTCCGTGCGCCGGGTT
>JAHFQI010000140.1 GCA_023259355.1 Comamonadaceae bacterium | reverse complement strand
CACGGACGAAGCCGAGGGAAGCCAGTGGGGCAGGGCGGTGGTGGAGCAGCGTTTCAGCCGTCGCCGCGCGGGCATGGGGACCTGAGCGCCGGGGCTTCTCGTGGAAGCGTTCGGATCAAAATCCGCGCCGCTTGCCAGCGCCGTAGACTCCAGCCATGACGCGCACCACCCTTCGACAGTTGCACTACTTTGCGGAGATCGCACGCAGCAAAAGCTTTTCACGTGCCGCCGCCAACCTGGGCATCGCGCAGCCGGCGCTGAGCCAGAACGTCGCCGCGCTCGAGTCGGACCTCGGCGTCCAGCTGTTCGAGCGGCATGCGAAGGGGGTGACGCTTTCGCCCGCGGGTGAACGCCTGTATGAGCGCGCGCTTCAGATTCTCGGGGACGTCGATGGCCTGCGCGACCATATCGCCGGCCGTCCTGCCGAACCCTCGGGCCTGGTGCGGCTGTGCCTGGCCGGCTCCATGTCGGCGGTGATTGCGGCGCCGGTGATCCGCGAGGTGGCGAAGCGCTTTCCCCAGGTCGAACTGGCCATCAGCGACGGCCTGTCGTCCGACATCCGCAGGCAGATCGAATCGGGGCAATGCCATCTGGCCCTCATGCCCAGTGCTTCCGAGATGTTCGGGATGGCATCCCTGCCGCTGATCGAGGAGCACTTCATGTTCTTCGGCGCGCATGCGGCCATGCGCAAAGCGCCCGCGCAGATCCGCTTCGCCGACGTGCTGCGCCACCCGCTGGCCGCGCCGGATCGCGCGCATGACCTGCGCAAGCTGCTGGAGCGCGCCGCCAGCGCGCTCGAACTGCGCCCCGATGTGCGCTACGAGCTCAACAGCCCCCAGATGCTGATCTCCGTGGTGAGAAGCGGGCTGGCCCATGCGGTGCTGCCGGCTGGCGCCTGTCTCGATGCTGTCGCGTCCAGGGCGATCGCGGGGCGGCCCATTGTCGAGCCCCTGCTCAGCCGTATCCAGGCCATCGTGTGGCCCGGCGAGCGCGGTTTGACGTCCGCTGCGGCCGCCGTGCGCGACACGCTGGCCGACGTCGTGACGCAGGCGGTGCAGGACGGACTGCTGCTGGGGCGGCTGCTCGCCCAGACCCATAAGAAATCCTGAAGACGGGATAGAACCAATCGGTATTGGATTGACGGGCCGGGAGGAGGGACACTGCGCCCATCACAGGCCCGATGCAGGCCACAGCAGGAGACATCGCATGGACGCCAAAAATGTCGTGGTCATCATGTCCGATGAGCACGACCCCAGAAACATGGGGTGCTCGGGGCATCCGTTCGTGAAGACCCCGCACCTCGACGCACTCGCCGCCTCGGGCGTGCGCTTTGCCAACGCCTACACGCCCAGCCCGATCTGCGTGCCGGCACGCGCGGCGTTTGCCACGGGCCTGCGCGTGCACCAGGTCCGCCTGTGGGACAACGCCATGCCCTACACCGGCGCGCAGCGGGGATGGGGGCACGTGCTGCAGGACCACGGCATCCGCGTGGAGAGCATCGGCAAGCTGCATTACCGCGACGTGGAGGACCCGGCCGGCTTCGACGTCGAGCACCTGCCGATGCACGTGGTCGGCGGCCACGGCATGGTCTGGGCCTCGATCCGCGACCCCTACCGGCCCAAGCCCGACGGCGTGCGCATGCTCGGGCAGCGCATCGGTCCGGGCGAGTCGTCGTACACGCAGTACGACCGCGACGTCACGCAGCGCACCGTCGAGTGGCTGCACGAGGCCGCGCGGGATGCCCGACGGCCCTTCGTGCTGTACGTGGGCCTGGTGGCGCCGCACTTCCCGCTCGTGGTGCCGCAGGAGTTTTTTGATCTGTACCCGCTGGACCGCATGCCCGAGCCCAAGCTGCACCCCGCCACCGGCTACCAGCGGCATCCCTGGGTCCAGGAGTACGCCGACTTCATGCCCAACGAGGAGAGCTTTGCCGATCCCCGGGAGCGCATGCAGGCCTTCGCCGCCTACTACGGCCTGTGTACCTGGCTCGACCACAACGTCGGCCAGATCCTCGGGGCGCTGCGTGAGGCCGGCCTCGCCGATTCCACCCGTGTCGTCTACACCTCCGATCATGGAGACAACCTCGGTGCCCGTGGTGTCTGGGGCAAGTCCACGCTCTACGAGGAGAGCGTGAAGGTGCCGATGCTGCTGGCCGGGCCTGGTGTGCAAGCCGGCGTCTGCGACACCCCGGTGGATCTGCTGGACCTGTTTCCCACCATCCTGCAGGCTGCGGGGCTGGACCCGGCGCCGGAGATGGGGGCTCGCCCGGGCCGCTCGCTGTTCGACCTGGCGCGTGCTGCGCCCGAGCCGGCGCGCGCCATCCTCAGCGAATACCACGCGGCGGGCAGCAACAGCGCGGGCTTCATGCTGCGCAAGGGCCGCTGGAAATACCACTGCTATGTCGGCGTCCGGCCCGAACTGTTCGACCTCGACACCGACCCCGAGGAACTGAACGACCTGGCTGGCGATCCGGCGTACCGCGAGGTGCTGGACAGCATGCACGCCGAGTTGCTGGCCATCTGCGATCCGCATGCCGTGGACCAGCAGGCCAAAGCGGACCAGGCGGCCCTGATCACACACTACGGCGGACCGGACATCGCCCACACCCTGGGTTCGACCACCTCGACCCCCGTTGGCGCCAAGCAGGGCGCCTGACCCTGGAGATTCCAAGATGAAACGCAGAACCGTTCTGGCGGCGCTGGGCGCCGGCTCCCTGGGCCTGCCAGCCACCGTGCTCGCGCAGTCTTACCCGACGGGGCCCATTCGCATGATCGTTCCCTACGCGGCGGGCGGCGGCATCGATGGTGTCGCCCGCGCCCTGGCGCAGGCGATGGGCGAGGAGCTGAAGCAGCCCTTTGTGGTGGACAACCGGCCCGGTGCCGGTGGCATGCTCGGGGCGGAGGCCGTGGCCAAGTCCAACCCCGACGGCTACACGGTCCTGCTCGCTGGCAACCCGGAGCTGACCATCGCCCCGTGGATGGCGAGCCGCGTGGCGTACGCTGCAGCCACCGATTTCACACCCATCGTGCTGGTGTCGCAGTCGCCCAATGTGCTGGTGGCCAGTGCGTCGCTGGGCGCGAAGACGCTGCGCGAGGCGATCGAAGCCGCGCGCCGTGGGCCGGGCGGGTTGAGCATCGGCACGCCGGGCAACGGATCGCCCCAACATATCGCCGTCGAATTGCTGCGCGCCCAGGCTGGACTGGATGCCGTTCATGTGCCCTACAAGGGCGCCGCACCGGCCACGATAGGGGTTCTGGGTGGCGAAACCACGTTCGCCCTGGTCGGCGCGCCGCCGGTGCTGCCGCACATTGCTTCGGGCAAACTGGTCGCGCTGGCGGTGACCCAGCCCCAGCGCTCACCGTTGTTGCCCACGGTGCCGACCCTGGGCGAAGCCTTGGGCGTCATGCGGGACGACGACCTCGTCGCCTGGTACGGCCTTCTGGCACCGTCCCGCGTTCTGGCTGAGACCGTTCAAGCGCTGGAGAAGGCCGCATTTGCCGCGTTGAAGCGCCCGGACGTCCGCTCGCGTCTGGCTGCGCTCGGCACCGACGTGCTGGCCACGCCGGGCGCCGCGTTCGGCGAGCGCATGCGCGCGGAGTCGAGGCGCTACGCCGAGATCATCAAGCGCTTCCAGATCAGGGCGAGTTGAACGCTGAATCTGTCTGCGCTGGCCCTAAACATCCCAATCCTGCGATTGCGCAAATTTTTCTTCCAGGAATTTCAGGAACACCTTGACCCGCAAACTGAGGTTGCGCCGGCTCTGGAAAACGGCGAATACCGGCTCGCGTTCGTCAGGCAAACAATCGGTCAATACGGTGCTCAGGCGGTCCTCGCGCAAATCAGGTCCGATGTGGAAAGCGGCAAGCCGTGCGATGCCCATGCCCTGGCAAGCGAGGACACGCAGGAAATTGTCTGAATTGCAGGCCACATTGCCTGCGGGTTCATGGCGCACGACCTCGTCTTGTCTCCCCGAGTCCATGCCCGTGTCGTTGATTTGCGCGCGCAGGGGCCAGACGCTGCGGTAGGTGTGGGGCAAGAAGTTGAGGCAGTTGTGTTTTTCAAGATCTGCGGGCGTCTCTGGCGTGCCGGCCTGCTTCAGGTACTCCGGCGAGGCACACAGGAGCCAGCGCGTGGTCGCCAGCCGTTTGGCGACAAGTGAGGGGTTCGCGACCGGCCCCACTTGCAGCGAGAGGTCGATGTCGGCGGCAATGAGGTCCACGGCTTCGCTGTGCAGCAGGAATTCGAGCCGCAACTGGGGATGTCGCGCCAGGAATTCCGGCAATAGCGGTGCGAGCTGCTGTTGAGCCAGATTCAGCGTGGTGTGCACGCGAAGCAAGCCGGCGACAGACGCATCAGCGTTTGACAGCGATGCCTCGGCTTCATTCACCGCCTCAAGCGCCCGTGCGGCGGCGAGATGGAAGTTTCGGCCGTCCTGAGTGAGCGCCAGCGTGCGCGAGGTGCGCTGCAGCAGGCGCACGCCCAGTCGGCTTTCCAGTCGCTCGATGAGTTTGCTGACGGCCGACGGCGTGCAGCCGAGTTTTCGGGCCGCCGCGGAGAAATTGCCTGAATCGATCACGCAGACGAAGGTCTCGAATTCGCGGAATCGGTCGGCGCTCATGGTCTCTGTGTCTCCGTTATCTGTGCCGGGAATTCACAGCTGTTGTGAGTCTACATGGTCTGTTGCATCTGCTCGCCAGTCGGCATCATTCCCGGCATCCGATCAACAAACTGGAGACAGCAATGGATTTGAAACGTGTAGCACTGGTAACAGGTGGTGCGGGTGCGCTCGGCCGCGGGATCGCCGCAAGGCTTCAAAAGGACGGCTGCCGCATCGTGCTGGCAGACATCAATGCCACCGCTTGTGAAGCTGCGGCAAAGGAGTTGGAAGGCGATGCCTTCGGTGTCGAGATGGACGTCACCTCGGCATCGTCCGTCGAGGCGGCCATTGCCCGCGTGCTTGAGCGCTGCGGACGCATCGACATCCTCGTGAACAACGCCGGCGTGCTGGTGAAGGAAGACCATGCCGCCATGGATGAGGCGACCTTCGATCGCATCGTCAGGATCAACCTCAAGGGCCCTTTTCTCGTCGCCCGCGCCGTCATTCCGACCATGAAGGCGCAGCGCTCGGGTCGGCTCGTGGCGATCACCTCACGCAACAAACTGGCTGGCAGCATGCCCGCCTACGCTGCCAGCAAAGCGGGGCTGGACGCCCTCACCGTTTCATGGGCCCGCGAACTCGGGGAGTGGAACATCACGGCCAACGCCGTCGCACCGAGCTCGATCGCAGTGACACCCGGGCTCGACATCTTGAACCGCACGCCGGAACAGCAACTGGTGAGCAATCGCCTTTCGATCAGTCGTACGCCCATCCAACGCCTGGCGACCCGCGAGGACATCGCCGGCGCGGTGGCCTATTTCGCCTCTGAAGAGGCCGGGTTTGTGACCGGCGAAACGCTCTACGTCGCTGGTGGCTCGCAACTGGCCCCCGTGGCCCGGTATGCGTCGGATCCCCAATAAACCTACAGCCAACGCCAGGAGACCTCAATGAAAAAAGTGATGAACCAAATTGCCAAGCTGGTCATGGTGGCGGGCACAGTCCTCGCCTTGGGAAGTGCGCAAGCCCAGGATTGGCCTGCCCGGCCGATCAAATTCATCCTGGGCGTGGCCCCGGGCGGCTTGCAGGACGCATCGGCGCGTCTGCTTGCAACGGAGTTGTCCAAGCGGCTTGGCCAGCCCATTGTTGTGGAAAACCGCCCCGGCGCAAACACCACCATCGGCGCCAATGCCGTTGTGCAGGCGCAAGGGGACGGCTACACCTTCTTCTACGGTGGGGCGATGTCCGCATCCCCCGTCTTTGTGAAGAACAATGCTGTCGACCTGGTGACCCAGCTCAAACCCGTGTCGCTCGTGCTCGCCGCGCCGTTCTTCCTGCTCGTCAACAGCAAGGTGCCTGCAAACACCCTCCAGGAACTGGTGGACTACTCGAAGAAGCATCCGAACGAACTCAATTTCGGCGATGGCGCGCCGCTGAGCACGGTGGTGATGCATGCGATTGCCAGCCGGGCCGGTCTGACCTTTACGTCGATTCCCTACAAGGGCAGCGCACCGTCGTTCGCGGCACTGCTTGCGGGAGACGTCCAGATGACGCTGGACACCGTGCCTGCCTACATCCAGCACATCCAGTCTGGGCGCGTCCGCGCCCTGGTGAACACGAGCAACGCCCGTTATCCGCAACTGCCTGACGTGCCGTCGGCGGCCGACGTGAAAGGCCTGAACATCAACGCGGCATCCGTGCTGTCGTTGTGGGCGCCCAAGTCCACCCCGGACGCGATCACGCGCAAGGTGAGCAGCGAGATTGCGTCGCTTTCACGCAATGCCGACTTCCGCACCAGGTTCAAGGCCGCCACCAACGTGGAACCCGTCGGATCCACACCCGAAGAGTTGCTCAGTTCGGTTCAGGCTGACCGGGCCCTGTACACCCAGGTGGCGAAACAGATCGGGTACGTGCCGCAATAAACCTTGAAAGACGCAAACATGAACGCGAAAAAAGAGATCCGCATCGGCATCATCGGCGCCGTGCATGACCACTTCTGGCCGGTCTGGGGCAAGGGGGTCTTCCAGGAGTTCCGCGAGCAGCCGGGCGTGACGCTGGTTGCCGCCACCGAACACCATCCCGAACTGCAGGCCAAGCTCCGGTCCGATCTGGGCATCCAGCGGATCTACACCGACTACAACGAGATGCTGGACAAGGAGCTGCTCGATGCGGTGCTGATCGGCCTGCCGAGCAACGCCAAGGTCGGGCCTGTCCGCGCAGCCGCCAGGAAGGGCCTCCACATCCTGATGGACAAGCCGCTATGCACCACGATGGCGGATGCCTGGGAAATGAAAAAGATCGTCGAGGAAACCGGCGTCAAGCTGGTGGTCAACTCGCTATCGATCTGGAAAGCCCCGCTGCGCAAGGGGTTCGAGCTCATCAACGAGGGTGCCATCGGCCGGCCCTTCTGGGCCAAATGGCGCAACGCCAACGCCGGAACGGAGAAGGCCGGCGCGTCGAAGTTCTTCACTGATTGGCTCTGGGACATGGAGAAGAACGGCGGCGGCATCCTGATCAACTATTGCTACTACGGCATCAGCTATCTCTGCCACGTCTTCGGCCGGCCGGACAGCGTCTCGGCGATGGCGGGTCATTTCGTGAAGGACAACATCCCTGCCGAAATGGAGGACAACGCGGTGGTCACGATGAAGTGGCCGGGCGCGGTGGGCCAGGCGGAAGGAAGCTGGACGCAATGGGACGAAGGCCCGGACGAAGAAGTCGATCCGACCAATCGGGGACTCATCGTCTATGGAACCGAGGGCGTGCTTCGTACCAGCAGCAAGGGCTACGTTGTGCTGGTGAATGCTTCCGCTCCCAAAGGAAAGCGCATCGACTGCAGCGCCGTTCCGGTCAAGTTCAAGGACGGCGCCGAACACTTTGTCAGCGTCATCCGGGGCGAGAGCGAAGTGGACCCCTTGTGCAGCCTCGACCTCAACATCCTGGTGCAGGAGGTCAGCACCGCGGGTTACCAGTCGATCCGGGAGAAGCGCGAAGTCAGTCTGTCCTGATAGGCCTGGCCGCCCACGATTGCCGAATAAGGCAAGGAGTCCCGGGTTTCGGTTCGAATCCGCTCAGGATGTTTGCGCCGCTCCTGACCGGGCGCGGATTGCGGTGACAAGAAAATCATGCAGAAGCCTGGTGGCGTGCGGCGCTGCGCCATCGGCCTTTGCGATCCAGACTTCGGCCTGCGGAAGCAGGGGGAAGCCGTCTTTGGGTCCGAGGATGCGCAGGCGATTCGAAATGCTTTGTGCAACGAATACGCCCACTCCAAGGCCAGCCCTGACCGAGGTCTCAAGTGCGACCAGGCTGCCGCAGCAGCAAGCCTCGCGCCAGGAAATGCCCGCGCCGTCCAGGGCGGCGATCGCCCATGCGCGGACCCCCGAGCCTTCCTGGTGCAGTGCCAGTGGCACCGGCCGTTGGCGCCAGGTCTCATGATCCGGCGAGCAGGCCCACACGGTATCCGAATGGGCCAGCACGGTCGTTCCGGGCACGCCGCTGTTGGCAGCCACCCCCTTCGGTCCCATGCCAACGATCAGGTCGAAATCCACACCCAAGCGAGGCCGCATGGCCGCAGGTATGCCAATGCGGAGATCAAACTGCACTTCAGGATATTCCTGGCAGAACTGGGCCAGCAAGGCAGGCAGGACCGCCGTGGCGTAGTGCTCGGCGGCGCCGATACGCACCAGACCCGCCACACGGGCGAGCTTTCTCTCGGCAAAGATGTCGTCGTTCAGTGCCAGCAATTGCTGCGCCAGTGGCAGCAGCCACGCGCCATCGGCTGTCGGCGAAGCCCCCTCGCGCTGCCGGTACAGCAGGGTGCAGCCGAGCTGTTCCTCCAACCGCTGGATCTGCATGCTGGTGGCCGACTGCGTGCGATGCAAGGCCTTGGATGCAGCCGTGAAGCTGCCGTTATGCACGACCGATACGAAGGTTCGCAACAGATCGAGATCGAGTAGTCGGGGCACTGGCATGGGGAAAACTCAACTTGTGGGGTGATTGAATCAATCTTATTGATGGATGACATCAACAATTATCGATTGCTGGAATGTCTTGTTGATCCTAAATTTCGGACCTGGCGTTTCTCGCGCCAGTTCTCAAACAAAACGGAAATTTCAACCATGAATCGCATTGCTCGCGCCTTGTCGTGCCTTCTGACGCCGCTCACGATCGGCCTCGTTCCGATGGCCGCTGCGGCGCAGAACAACTACCCTAATCGGCCCATCCGCATCATCGTGGGCGTCGCGCCCGGGGGCTTGATCGACGTGTCGGCGCGTCTTACCGCTTTGCACCTCGGTCCACGCCTTGGGCAGACGATCATCATCGAGAACCGCCCCGGCGCGAACACGACCATTGCCGCCAATGCTGTCCTCAAGGCCGAGCCGGACGGCTACACCTTCTTCTATGGTGGCGCGATGTCGGCCTCGCCCATCTTCGTCAAGAATGGGGCCGTCGATTTCGTGACGCAGATGAAGCCGGTATCCCTGGTTCTTTCTGCACCGTTCTATCTGGTTGTCAGCAGCAAAGTCCCGGCTGGAACCATCCAGGAGCTGACGAGTTTCTCCAAACAGCATCAGGGCAAGCTGAACCTTGCTGACATCTCGCCTGCCAGCACGATGGTGATGCACGCCATCGCCGAGCGTACCGGGCTCGACTTCACGCCCATTCCCTACAAGGGCAGCGCCCCGGCACTGAACGCATTGCTCGCCGCCGAGGTCGATGTGGTGATCGACACGGTGCCGAACTACATGCCGCACATCAAGGCGGGCAAGCTGCGGGCCGTGATGAGCACAGGCCGTACGCGCATGCCGGTGCTGCCCGACGTTTCGACCGGCATCGAAGCCAAGGCCATTGACTTCAGCACGGGTTCCTTGTTCGGCCTGTGGGGTCCGCCGGGGACACCCGATGCGATCGTGAAACGTCTCAGCGAGGAAATCGCGGCGCTCGCAAGAACCCCCGATTTCGTTGCCAAATTTCGCGCGGCGACCCAGGTCGAGCCGGTGGGCTCCACGCCCGCAGAGTTGCTCAAGGTGATCGAATCTGACAAGGCGCTCTATGGCAGGGTCGCCAAGCGGATCGGCTACGAGCCCCAGTGAGGACGCCATGAATTCAGCGAATCGATATGACGTGGTCGTGGTGGGTGGCGGCGCCGCTGGGGTGGCCGCAGCCCTGGGCGCAGCCCGTCAGGGTGCCAGAACTCTGCTGGTGGAGCGCTATGGCTTCCTGGGCGGTGCCGCAACAAATTCACTGGTCCTGTCGTACTGCGGCTTTTTTGTTGCGGGCCCTTCCCAGCAGCGTGCCGTCGGCGGTGTGGGATGGGAGATGCTGCTGGAATTGCAGCGGCTGGGATTCGACATTGCGCCCACACGCAGCAAGAGCGGCAACTGGCTGGTGATGATCGACGTTGAAGCGGTCAAGTATTCGTTCGATACCCTGGCTTGCGCACCCAATCTGGACCTGCGGTTCCACACCCGGCTGGTATCGAGCACGGTGCATGAGGGCCGGATCGCCAGCGTGCGCCTTGCCGACCACGCAGGTTTGCATGATGTCGAGGCGGCGGTCTTCGTCGATGCGAGCGGCGAGGCCAGTCTTTCGGCAATTGCCGGGGCGAGCCTCTACCAGTCGGGCGGGCCTGGCGCCCATGTGCAGCCGGCGTCGCTGCCCGTGCGCATCGGCGGCGTGCCGCCGGGCGTCGCCATTGAGCGTGAGAAGCTGGGCGCGCTCGTGGCACGGTTCAATGCCAAAGCGGAGTCGCCGCTGTTTCGCGACGATGGCGGCCCGATTGTCCGACTGCCGGGATCAGAGGATGTTTGGTGGATGGGCATCGACCTCGCCACAAGGGGTCTGCACGGAAGTGACTTGGCGATTGCCGAGATCTCGGCACGGCGTCAAGCGTGGCAATTCCTGCCATTCTTGCGTGAGCTGCCCGGCTTCGACAAGGCATACATCGTGACGACCGGTCCGCAGCTTGGCATTCGAGAGACCCGGCGTCCCCGTTCACTGGGCGATGTGACTGCCGAAGACGGCCGCGACGGATGTCGCCGAGAGGATGGCATCGGACGCGGCTGCTG